>JBHEOJ010000152.1:0-4693 GCA_046260855.1 Thioalkalivibrio sp. | reverse complement strand
CCCCCGCTTTCGCCCCCTGTTCGAGACCGCTGCCGCAAGCCATGAGGTGCGCTGGACCCTGCTCGCGGCACAGTCCTACCAGGAATCCCACTGGGACCCGGCCGCCCGCAGCCCCACCGGGGTGCGCGGCCTGATGATGCTCACCCAGCCCACCGCCGCGGAGCTGGGGGTCACCAATCGCCTGGACCCCGCCCAGAGCATCAACGGTGGCGCCCGCTATCTGGCCGACCTGCGCCGACGCCTGCCCGAGACCATCCAGGAACCGGATCGCACCTGGATCGCACTGGCCGCCTACAACGTCGGCATGGGCCACGTCTTCGACGCCCGGGGCCTGGCCCGGGACCTGGGCCGCAACCCGGACAGCTGGGTGGAGTTTCGCGAAGTGCTGCCCCTGCTGGCACAGCCCCGGTATCACCGGAAACTGCGCTACGGCTACGCCCGCGGCACCGAGCCGGTGGAATACGTGCGCCGCATCCGCAACTACGAGGACATCCTGATCCAGGCCCTGGGGGAATAATCACGGGACAAACACTTGCCGCGGAGGCGCAGAGCAAAAGACAAATCAATTTGACAGGATTTACATGATTAAACCCTCATGGTTTTTTTAAAACATGTTAATCATGTAACTCCTGTCCGATGTTCTCATTCCTCTGCGACAAGCATTTCCATACCGGCCGAAGTTAGAATACGGCCAGACAACTGACCCTTGGAGTACCCCGTGAGACTCACCCGCCAGGAATTTCGCGACTGGCCCCACAAGAGCATCACCCTGCTGGGCATGTCCGGCGTGGGCAAGACACGCCTAGCCCACACCCTGCGTCGCAGCCACTGGTTTCACTTCTCCGGCGATTACCGCATCGGTACCCGCTACCTGGACGAGGCGATCCTGGACAACATCAAACACCAGGCCATGCAGGTACCCTTTCTCAAGGACCTGCTGCGCTCGGATTCCATCTATATCCTCAACAACATCACCGTGGACAACCTGCAGCCAGTGTCCAGTTTCCTCGGCAAGCTGGGCAACCCGGAGCTGGGCGGCCTGCCCCTGGCGGAATTCAAGCGCCGCCAGGCCCTGCACCACCACGCCGAGATCGCCGCCATGCGCGATGTGCCCGAGTTCATCGAAAAGGCGCACACCGTCTACGGCTACGAACACTTCGTCAACGACGCCGGTGGCAGCGTGTGCGAACTGGACGATCCCGAGACCCTGGAGCTGCTCGCCGAACACACCCTGCTCATCTACATCAAGGCCAGCAAACAGGATGAGGAAGAACTCATCCGCCGCGCGGAGTCCAGCCCCAAGCCCCTGTACTACCGCGAGGCCTTCCTGGACGAGCAACTGAGGGAGTACCAGCAGGCCCACGACGTCGAGTACGTGGCCCAGATCGACCCGGACGACTTCGTGCGCTGGATGTTCCCCCGTCTGTTCCGCTCCCGCATCCCCCGCTACGAGGCCGTCGCCCGGGACCACGGCTACACCGTCACCACCGAGGAGCTGGCCCGCGTCGGCTCGGAAGAAGACTTCCTGGCGCTGATCCAGACGGCCTTGGAGAGGCAAGGATGAAGGCGGAAGGTTGAAGGATGAATAAACCCTAACCCATCCCTCGCCGATACCGCTTCAAGCCTTCTCCAACTTCATCCTTCATACTTCATACTTCATACTTGCCAAATGCCCCTAGTCGCCCACTCAAATCTGCCCACCTTCGCCCGCCTCGCCCAGGAGGGAGAAACCGTCCTGTCCGGCAACACGGCCCTGCAGCAGGAGATCCGCGAACTGCACATCGGCCTGCTGAACATGATGCCCGACGCAGCCCTGTCCGCCACGGAGCGCCAGTTCTTCCGACTGGTGGGTGAAAGCAACCAGATCGCCCAGTTCTACATGCACCCCTTCACCCTGGACGCCCTGCCCCGGGGGGAAGAGGGACGCGCCCATGTGGAAAACCATTACGAGACCTTCGAACAGATCAAGCGCGATGGCCTGGACGCCCTGATCATCACCGGTGCCAACGTCACCCAGCCGGACCTGTCCATGGAGCCCTTCTGGGAGCCGCTCATCGAGGTGATCGACTGGGCCTACGAGAACGTCACCTCCACCCTGTGCTCATGTCTCGCCACCCATGCGGTGATGCAGTTTCGTTATGGCCAGCGCCGCGAGCACCTGGGCTTCAAACGCTGGGGGGTCTATCCCCACCGGGTGCTGCATCGAGGCCACCCCCTGGTGGCCGGGGTGAACACCCGTTTCGACGTGCCCCACTCCCGGTTCAACGAGATCTCCCGGGCGCAGTTTGAGGCGCAAGGCCTCAAGGTGCTGGTGGAGAGCGACGAGGCCGGTCCACACCTGGCGGTGAGTGAGGACGGCTTTCGCCTCGTGTTTTTCCAGGGACATCCGGAATACGACATCATCTCTCTGCTCAAGGAATATAAGCGGGAGGTCAAGCGCTTCGCCGCCGGCGCCCTGGACAGCTACCCGCCGTTTCCAGAAAACTATTTCCGGCCCCAGTCCCAGGCCATCCTGGACGAGCACCGGGGCCGGGTGGAAGCGGCCCTCACCCGGCGTGCGCCGGTGCCCCAGTTGCCCGAGGCGCTGTTGTGCGCCAGCCTGGACAACACTTGGCATGACACCGCCGAGGCGGTGATCAACAACTGGGTGGGCATGGTCTATCAGCTCACCCATATCGACCGCCGACTGCCCTTCAAGGGTCACGTGGACCCCGCCGACCCGCTGCGCTCCCTGCGCGGCGGCGACTGACATGCCGGAACAAGGCACGTCTCTGCCACAACCCGCAGCCCGTCTCTACGACCTGATCGCCGGTGACGAAGACGCCCGGGTCTGCAAGGACATCCCGGACAGCGCCTGCCGGGAACAGCCGCGCAACTTCTTCCTCACCATCGTCTCCAACACCGCCAGCAAGATCGGCGACGAGCTGGCCAGCGCCAAGCTGGTGCTGGCCTGGCTCATGGCCGCTCTGGGCGCGCCCGCCTTCCTGGCCGGCTTCCTGGTCCCGGTGCGCGAATCCGGTTCCCTGCTGCCCCAGCTCTTCGTGGCCAGCCACATCCGGCGCGCAGCGGTACGCAAATGGTTCTGGGTGGCCGGCAGCATCGGCCAGGGCCTTGCGGTACTGGGCATGGCGGCGGTGACCTTAAGCCTCACCGGCTCCGCCGCCGGCTGGGCCCTGCTGGCCCTGCTGGCCTTCTTCGCCCTGTCCCGGGGCGTGAGTTCCGTGGCCGCCAAAGACGTACTGGGCAAGACCATTGCCAAGACCCGGCGCGGCACGGTGATGGGCTACGCAGCAGCCCTGGCGGGCTTCGCCACCCTGGGTGTGGGCACTTGGGTATCACTGCGCACCGAAAGCGCAGACAGCGTCGGCTTCTTCGCCCTGCTGCTGGTGGCCGCCGGACTGCTCTGGTTTGTCGCCGGTGCTGTGTTCGCCGGAGTGAAAGAAGTACCCGGGTCCACGGAAGGCGGCGGCAATGCGGTGATCGAGGCCATCCGTTCCCTGGGACTGATGAAGACCGACGCCCTGTTCAGGCATTTCGTCATCACCCGCGCCCTGCTCATGAGCACCGCCCTGGCCATGCCCTTTTACGTGATCCTTGCCCAGGAACAGACCGGCGGGGGTCTGGGCGGCCTGGGGCTGATGATCATCGCCACCGGGTTGGCCGGCGGTCTGAGCGCACCCGTGTGGGGGCGCCTGTCGGACTATTCCAGCCGACTGGTCCTGGTGGCCTCCGGGATCGTGGCCGGCTTGCTGGGGCTCATCGCCTTCGCGCTGAGCTTTCTGGACGCGCCCTGGGCGCGCCATGAATATCTGTTCGCCGGGCTGTTCCTGATCATCGGCATCGCCCACTCCGGGGTGCGCCTGGGACGCAAGACCTATCTCGTAGACATGGCCACCCAGGACAACCGCGCCGCCTACGTGGCCGTGAGCAATACCCTGGTGGGTGCGCTGCTGCTGGTGGGGGGCCTGTTCGGCGTGGTCGCGGACCTGGCTGGGGTTGCCGCCACACTCGGACTGCTGGGCATCATGTCCCTGATCGGCGCGGCCAGCGCCTGGCGGCTGGAGGAGGTGCAGCGGTGAGGCGTGAGGCGTGAGGCGTGAGGCGTGAGGCGTGAGGCGTGAGGCGTGAGGCGTGAGGCGTGAGGCGTGAGGCGTGAGGCGTGAGGCGTGAGGCGTGAGGCGTCCAGAGTATAAATCCCCCTCCCCCTCACGGGGGAGGGCCGGGGAGGGGGTGGTGTAACGCCTCACGCATTACCCTCTGACGCCCATCCCTCCCGCCAAAAATTTAACTGGTGATTCCACCGAGGCGGGCGTATAGTGATGACTGCAGTCTGTTCTTGCAGTAATTGAGTCGGAAGTTCCCCTGTAGTTTCGTTACCGCAGTCACTCCCGCCGGTTGTTCTCCAGGAATCCGCTGCATCATTCCTATATGTTTTCCTGATTATTGAGGTTTATTAGTTATGTCCCAAGGCACTGTGAAGTGGTTTAACGAAAGCAAAGGCTTCGGCTTTATTACCCCCGAAGATGGCGGCAAGGATGTGTTTGTTCACTTCTCCGCGATCGAAGCCAGTGGGTTCCGTACCCTGGCCGAGGGCCAGCTGGTCTCCTTCGAGGTGACCAACGGTCCTAAGGGTCTGTCCGCGGCTAACGTTAAGCCCGTCTAAGACCAGTCTGCCAAAAGCAGATTCCGGAAC
>JBHEOJ010000151.1:0-4707 GCA_046260855.1 Thioalkalivibrio sp. | reverse complement strand
CGCGGCCCGTCCTGCGCTCGCGCGCCTTGCGGCTGACCGCTTGGCGACTCGCTGAATGAGGCTTAGTCAGGGTTCGGGTTAGTAGTTAGGAAAGGACAAAATTTCTCGTATACTGATTCGAGGGCACCGCTGATAGTTCTGAGTGTTCAGGATGCGGCTCACCAGTATCAGATGGCCCTTGAGGGCACCTCTAATTATTCTGAGTGCAACAGATTGGACGCTCAGATTCGGGCTATCAAGGCGCAAATCGCATGTAATAGCGAGCCATTGCGAAGATTTGCAACGCCGAGAGCGCGGATTTGAGTGTCCAAGATGTGTGCTCATGAATATTTAGATGTGCCCTTGAGTAAACCCGCCTTTGCGGAGGTCTCCATGAAACCCTGGCTCATCCTGCTCGCCCTGCTGATCCCGACCAGCCTGCCCGCCGCCGAAACCATCCCCTTCGATCACTGGACCGTGATGTCCCGGGCCGACCCCGCCACCGGCGAGATCACCCTGGCCGCCTACACCCGCAACCAGGACGGCCACTTGCTGGCCATCGGCCAGAAGGACAACGGTCCCATCGATGGCGCCCTCATGTTGAGCGGGGCCTCGGGCCTGCGCGCCCAGACCAGCCAGGCCCTGGAACTCAATCTCTCCTCCGGCAACCGCTTCCAGGCACACGGTCTGCGCATCCCCCGGGGCGCCCGCAAAGACAACCCCGACGATGCCGCCGACCGGGTGGAATGGCAGATCTGGGACAAACGCGTTGGGGGCAGCCTACCCGCGCTGATCGAGGCACTACGTGAGGGGCACAACCTGGAGGTGGCCTACCGGGATGAACAGGGTGAACGCCGTCAGACCGGGTTTTCCCTCAAAGGCGCCGACCGCGCCCTCGCCTGGGTACTCCAGGAAGGCCCCATGACCGCCAGCTATCACACCGTGGACACCCTTTCCGAAGAAGCGGCCACAGCTTGCCGACGCAACGCCAACGGGGATGTCGGGCGCATGGATGCCTGTTTCGACGGGATTGTTGCCTGTTGGGACAGGCGGGGAACCGGGTCGGTGGCGGCGTTCAGGGGGTGTTTGAGGACGGAAGGGATACTATAGGTGGCCCGACCCCAGGCCCGAACCGCGGTGGCTCTATCCAGCACCGCCATTCGCGGCGAAGGCGCCGCTCCTACGACGAAAGACCGGGGCTAACGCCCCTTCAACTGCGCCACTTCCCGGCGATGGCGCCGAAAGATCAAGCGCTCCAGACCATCACGCAGGCTGTCAGAAACGCCCTCGAACCGCACCACCGTGCGCATCACCCCATCCGCCGCCGCTTCACGGGACACCACCTGGCCATAGATCACCATGGGCTTGGGCAATGCGGCACACACATAGACACTGAGTTTGGCCAGGGTCTGCGGCTCGGGCCCCTCCAGGGACGACCACTCGATCCCCGAGGCATTGAACCGCACGTCGCAGGCCACCGGATGTTTGCCCTGGGCAAGCAGCCAGTCTCCCAGCAATTCGAGCACCAGGTTCATCTTCGCATCCAGGCGCGCCAACTCATGGGCCAGTTCGGGAGACTCCTCGGTGGGGCGGTGTGTCTCCTCCAGCCCTTCGCAGGCACGGACCAGGGCTTCGTTGGAGAGGTTGAGCGCGGTCAGTTGCGGCTTCGAAGGCAGTGCGTCCACGGCAACCCAGGACAGCGGCAGATGATCTTCGCAGACGAGGCCTTCTTCCAGGGGATTGGCAATCATGGGGTGTCCGGGTCAGTACACTGGGGCAGTGGTTTCAGGGCACCTCTAATTATTCTGAGTGCGTCAGATTGGACGCTCAAATTCGTGCTATCAAGGCGCAAATCGCACGTGAGTGTGCTGTTGCGAAGATTTGCAACGCCGAGAGCGCGAATTTGAGTGTTCAAGATGCGTGCTCACGAATAGTTAAAGCTGCCCTTCAGTGTACCTGATGGATATGGGGGAGTGAGGCGTGAGAAGTAAGGTGCCTGAATCCCATGAATCGGGCGTGAGTCTGTCGAAGGGTTAACAACTGACAACGGACCGAATCACCGGTTCTCTTCGTAGGCCAGCGCCCCCGCCCTGGCCCGTACCGACTGGCGCATCGAATCGGCCAGCTTGTCGCGCTCGGCCTCGGCCAGGCTCAGGAGTTCCCGGTACTGGGCGCGCAGATGGGTCAGGCCTTCGGCGAGGCCAGCGGGGTCGGGATGATCCGGGTCGGCGATAAGGGACTCCACCAGGGCGCGGCAACGGCTGTCGCACGCCCCGGCCTGCTCCCACTCCCCTGCCCGCGCATGGGCCAGGGCTGCCTCCAGGCGGGCCATGGCCTGGCAAAGCAAATCGTCATCCCCGCCCGTAGGAGCGGTGACTTCGCCGCGAACAGCGGTGCCCGAATGAGCCTCCTTTCGGCCCGGGGTCAGGCCTCCTACGGAAGGTGAGGGAGGGGCTGGCTTGTCAGCCACGGTCGCCTTTGGCGCCCTGCTGAGGGGGAATGGCATCCCAGCCGACCTTCACTTCCCGCAGCAGGTTGGCCACCTCGTCCAGCATGGCCACATCATTGCGCAGGTTGGCCTCGGTAAGACGGCGCGTCATGTACTCGTACAGAGATTCCAGGTTGGCGGCCACCTCGCCGCCTTTGTCCATGTCCAGGTGCGCGCGCAGGCCTTCGATGATCTCGATGGCGCGGCTGATGCGCTCACCCTTGTTGGACACATCACCCTGCTGCATGGCGCCGCGGGCGGTTGCGATGCGCTCCAGGGCCCCTTCGAAGAGCATCTGGATAAGCCGATGGGGATTGGCCTCGTTGGCCTCGGCCAGGACGCCACTGCGGTACTGGTTGAGGGCCTGGTGAATGCCGGTCTGGTACATGGGGTGACCTCGTTGGGTTGGGATACGTGCTTTGTGCTTTGTGCTTTGTACTTTGTACTTTGTACTTGGTGCTTGGTAGGTTGGGGTGAGGGACAAACCCCAACATGGGGTGGCACGGTAAGGCCTGGTTGTTGGGGTTCGTTACACTCACCCCAACCTACGTTCCTTATCTGTTACAAAGAACAAAGTACCAGGCACCAAATACAAAATTAACGCCTGCGATTCTGCCCCAGCATGGCGGTAAGCGCGCCCATCTGCTCGTCCAGGTACTGGCTGGTGTTCTGCAGCTGGCCCACCAGGGCATCCATGGCGCCGAACTGGCGCACGAGACGGGCCTCCATGGTGGCCATGCGATTATCCAGCTGCTCACGCTGGCGCGCGATGTCATTGATACCGTTGCGCAGGCCATCGGTGCGCACATCCAGCAGGCCGCCGATCTCGGTGAAGCCGCGCACGGTGCTAGACATACCGCCGGCTACGTCATTGAGCAGCGACACCACGTTGGGCAGATCCCGGTCCATGGCGCGGTTGAAGGCGCCGGTGTCCAGGGACAACTTGCCGGTCTCATCGGAATTCACACCCAGGTTGACCAGGTGCGTGAAGGGGCCACCCATGGCCCCGCCGGCCTGGGACAGGCCCGCCGACAGACGGCTGCGAATGCCCCGAACCGTGCTGTCGCCCAGCATCAATGCCGCTTCCCGTGTCTCGGGGTCGTACTTGGTCAACTCATTGACCTGATCGATGACCGTGTTGTAGGCCTCGATAAAGCCGGTCATCCGGTTGCGAATGGCCTCCCGGTCCTGGCCCACCTCCACAGTGATGTTACTGCCAGGCTCCGTGGTGCCCTTCAGGTCAAAACTCATACCCTCGATGGTGTCATCCAGGGTGTTGCTGGCGCTGGTCACGGTCAGGCCATTGATGACCACCTGAGCATCGCCGGCGGCGGAGGTCTCTTCCATGTTGCTGGAGGCCAGTCGGGACAGCCCGGACATGTCCGTGCTGTTGCCGTCGCTGTCATTCACCGTCAGGGAAATGGTGTTGGCCGCGCCGGTCTGGCTGGAGGTCAGCACCAGACGCGCACCGCTGCCATCGTTGACAATGCTCGCCTGAGCGCCGGCACCGGACTGATTGATGGCGTCGCGCACCCCGCGCAGGGTGTTGTTGCTGCTGTCGATGGTGATGTTGACGGCCTTGCCGTCACCCACCGCCAGGGTCAGGGTGCCGGTGCCCATGGGGGTATCGACGTCGGCAACGGCCTGGCTGGCCAGGGACTGGGCGGAAGCCAGATTCTTGATCTCGATGGAATAACGATCGGGCGATGCCGTCTCGCTGGCAACCACCCCGAGGCGCCCGCTGTCGGATGAGGAAGCCGTGCGGCCCTCGTCCATGCCCGCCAGCCGGTTCATGGCCGTTTCAAGGGTGATCAGGTTACTGCGCATGCTCCCGTAGGCCGAGAGCCGTGCCTGGATATCCGCCTCGCGGTTATCCAGTCTCTGTTGTTTGGGCTGGCGTTCAGCCGACAGCAGCTGGTCCACCAGGCCGGACAGGTCGAGGCCGGAGCCGATACCTAATGAGCTGATGGACATGGTCAATACCTCTTAATAACGATGTGTGGTCGCCCTCCCCGTAGGAGGCCCGACCCCGGGCCGAATACCGTGACCCATTGAAACTTCGCAATTCGCGGCGTGGTCGCCGCTCCTACGCTTTAGGTGGAAAACGGGTGGCGGGGTTCGTTTCCCACCACCCGATCCAACGATTACCTTGCCTGCTTCGAATACAACAATCGTGCCACTACGCCTTTTCCGCCACCCCGAAACTTTCCAGGGCGCCTTCATTGCGCAGGTATTCCGCC
>JBHEOJ010000150.1:0-4873 GCA_046260855.1 Thioalkalivibrio sp. | reverse complement strand
AAGGCGGGGGCTTCCAGCTCCGGCTGGATTGAATCGGGCAGGTCGCCCTGGAATATGGATGCGGGGAGCGGCTGGGTGAGGGCCAGTAATACCGTCAGCAGGCTGGCTTTCAACAGGCGTGCGCAATGCATGGTTGGCGTCTCTCCCTGGCAAATCCCGGGTTTTGAGGATGGCATGAAAACCGAAGCCCCGCCAGGGCGGGGCTTCGGGTGTACGCCTGTGGTCGTCTGTGAATCAGAGGATACGGCGACGACGCAGATAGGCCAGGCCCAGCAGGCCAAGACCCATCAGGGACAACGGACCAGGAGCCGGCACCGGCACGGGGCCATCGCCGGTCACGGTGATGGTGTCGAGCTCAACCGCGCTGGAAATACCAGTCACACGGGTCTCGAAGTCATACACGCCGGGGCTCATGCCCGTGATCACCATGTCGAAGGTGCGGCTCTCGCCACCGCCCACGCCGGTGCAGCCTTCGGCAGAGGTACAGGTGAAGTCGATGTCCAGACCGGAGGTGTCGCCGGTGGTGAACAGGGACAGGTCGAAGGTGGAGGTGGCATCGGAGATGGCATCCAGGATGGCATTCTTGGTGGCCTCGGCGTTGGCGCCGGACACGTTGTTGGTCAGCGTGCCCCCGGTGGCTGCGACGATGGCGCTGGCCTGACCCGAGCCGTCGATGCCGAAGCCGGCACTGGTCGTGTTGATGGCGGCCACTACGACATTCTCACCGGTCAGGGCCGCGATGGCCTCGGCCTGGTCTACCGTGGTGGTATGGGAAACCGCGTCACCGAACCAGACGATGACCTTCACTGCCCCTTCGCGCCAGCCGGTGTTATAGCCGGTGGCAAGGCCGTCGGGGGCGTTGTCGGTGGAGCCGATGCCGTCCGTGAGCGCACCGGAGGTGGCCACCTGGTGCAGGGCAAAGAAGTTGGCCTCGGGCAGGTCACCACCGCCGGAGGCGAACCAGGCGTTGATGGCCGTCTGGGAGTCGGCGGCATTGCCGGAAATCACCTGCTGGAGGTTGTAGGCGCTCTGGGCGCGCTGGGTCGGTGTTCCGCCGAATTCCCTCGGGTCACCCAGGTAGCGACCGACGCCGAAGTTCACATCGCTGATGGAGGTCTGCAGGTCCGTGAGCAGGGTGCCGGCGAAGCTTTTGACGGAGTTAAGGATGCCGCCCATGCTCCCGGTGTTGTCGGCCAGGAAGAACACGTCAACCAGATCCGCGCCCGTGACCGGGGTGGTCACGGTCTTGTTCACGGTCACACTCTCGCCCACGGCGATGGTGGCCTCGAAGGTTTCCGGTGTGATGGAGCCTGCACTGGCGAGTGCAGGGGCGAGGAGCCAGGCTGCCAGCAGCAGCTTGAGGCTCACGAGATAGCGTGAGATAAGTTTGGCGCGCATGACGAAAACTCCTATTCCGTTTGTTTTAAATTGTTGTGAACTTGCTGTGCCCTGCAGCAGTCCGGGCATCTTGTATCCGAGTTCTGTGCCTGTTGTTTGGCGATCCGGCCGCAACGGTGGTCACAAGTTGGCCTGAACGGTTTCAAGCATGATCCATGCCTGTTAATTAACTTATTGTAATTTCTAAAAATATTTTCCGGTCCTGTTTGAGTGCAGTAAAGAAAGTCGACAGGTGTCCAGGGGCCGAGGCCCCGCGTCCGGTACTTGTGATGGGCTGCGCAGTTCTGTGAGGGGGGTGTTGACTGGCCGGGCGATCTGTTGGTGTCAGCAAACGCAGTGATTTACCGGCATGCGAGGCTTGAGGCAGTGACTCAATGAGTTGGCGGCATCGGATTTAATTTACTCTGTTTATGCCGCTCATTTGGTTTGCCTGTGTAAAGGAAGTCGACAGTGGATGCCTCACCACAGCAACTGCCTTGAGCGCGCTGATGGCTATTGATGTCATGACAGCTGTGTCCCGTGGGGATTGCCCATAGAATGTGCGCAGGACAAGTGAATGAGGGAGTGTGATGCATGGGTCTGGTCTCGAGACAAGGGAGGGCATGTGTGCCCACGGTGATTGGGCTGCTTGCCTGCGTGCTGTGGCTCACTGCCTGTGGGCAGACTTCCTATACTGCCGAGGAGATGCTCGAACGCGCTGCGGTCTTCGAGGAGCGGGGGGAATTGCGCGCCAGTAGTATCGAGCTGAAGAACCTGCTCCAGGCACACCCCGATCACGGCGAGGGGCGCTGGCGTCTGGGCACCTTGCTGCTGACCATGGGGGATGGGGCCGGCGCGCTGTCGGAACTGGAACGGGCCGTCTCCCTGGGCTGGACCCAGCCGGATCTGCCACTGGTGCTGGCCAGGGCCCGGCTGCTGCAGAGGGAGTATGCAAGGGTCATCGAGGAACTGCAGACTTGGCGCCTGCCCCGGGCACAGGACGTCGTCGAGGCCCATGTGATTCGAGGTCGCGCCCGACTGGGCCTGGGTGAGGTCGATGCCGCCGAGGCGGAGTTTGGCGCTGCCCTGCGATCCGATGCGAATCACGCCCCGGCCCTGGTGGGGCTTGCCCAGGTACACCTGACACGGGCCGAAGTCGATGCGGCCGGGCGTCGGCTTGATGCAGCCCTGGAGGCGGATCCGGGGTATGCACAGGCCTGGGACCTCATGGGCGAGATCCACCGTGCCGAGGGTCGCCTCGAGGAGGCCGAGGAGGCCTTTTCACGGCTCATCGAACACACGGCGGCTGTGCCTTACATGGGCCATTACAAGCGGGCGTTGACGCGCATCGCGAAGCGGGACTGGGAGGGCGCGCGGGCTGATTACGACGTGCTCGTGGCCTTGAGTCGGCGCGCCCCAACCACCTTCTATGTGGATGGCCTGCTGCGCTTTCATCAACAGGAATTCGATGCGGCCGTGAAGGCGCTGGAGGACACGCTCAGGGTGCGCCCGGATTATCTGCCCGCCCTGTTTTTTGCCGGCGCCAGCCATTACGCCCTGGGTAACTGGCAGCAGGCGGAAAGCCATCTCACCGCTTATGTCAGACGACGCCCCGACGTGGCGGCAGCCCAGCATTTGCTGGCGGCATTGCGCCTGCGTGCCGGTCAGGAGGGTGATGCACGCGTGCTGCTGGAGCGGGTGCTTGCCTCGAACCCCGGTGATCTGGTGGCCCTTGACTTGATGGCAGGGATCCACGCCGCCCAGGGAGACAGCGAGTCCAGTCTGGCCTTGCTCAGTGAACGGGTGGCGCGTGATCCCCAGTCGGTGCAGGCCCGCACGCGATTGGCCACTGCCCTGCTGGAGAGTGGCGAGCGGGAGCGGGGCATGCAGGAACTGGAGGCGGCCCGGGAACTGGCGCCAGAGGCGCAATCCCTGGATCTTGCCGTCATCGTGCGCCTGCTCGAGGGCGGCGAGTTCCAGAAGGCCCTGGAGGAGGCGCGTGCAGTGGCGGTGCGCCGGCCGGACATGGCGCCTTTGCACAACCTGATGGGTGTTGCCCTGCTGGGTCTTGGCCAGGGTCTCGATGCCGAACAGGAGTTCATGACATCCCTGCGTCTGGATCCGGGTAATTTCGTGGCCACGCGAAACCTGGCCTCCCTGGCCCTGCGTCTTGAGGGCGTCGGGGCCGCACGGGGGATTTTCGAACAATCCCTTGAGGCACGACCCGATGACCTGCGTCTGTTGATGGACCTGGCTGCCCTTGAAGCCCGTCAGGGGGATCAGGCCCAGGCAGGGAAGCTGCTCGAACAGGCCATCCTCGCCCACCCCAGGGCGTTGCAACCGCGTCTTGCCATGGCACGGCTGCACCTGGGCCGCAACGAGCCGCGCCAGGCCGTGCGTCTGCTGGAGGAGATTCGCGCCGATCATGCTGATGACCTGGCCCTGCTGGAAATCCTCGCCAGCGCCCAGGTAGCGGCCGGTCAGCTGGAATCTGCCACGTCCACCCTGAGACGTCTTACCGAGCTCGCGCCGCAATCGGCGGAGGTGCACTACCGGCTCGGCCTGGCGCAACGTCAGGCCGGTCGGGTGCTGGATGCGAGACGTGCCCTGAACCGCGCGGTGGAGCTGGATGGTCAGCATCTGCGAGCCCTGTTGGCGCTTGCGCATCTGGAACGTCAGTCGGGTCGTTTCAGGGAGGCCCTGTCCCTTGCCCGGCGCCTGCAGGAACACGAGGCGGGCCGGGCGGACGGCCTGCTGATCGAGGGGGATGTCCAGGGCGCCGAGGGTGCCCATGATCGTGCCTTGCAGGCCTATCAGGCGGCCTACCATGAGCGCCCGACAACGGATGCCGCCCTGCGGCGTTTCAACGCCGCGCGCCAGGCCGGGGCGCAGGCGGATGCCCGGGAGGCACTTGCCGCGCACGTCGAGCGGTATCCGGAGGATCATCGCGCCCGGCTGGTGCTGGCGAACACGTTCATGGAAACCGGTGCGTATGCGCTGGCGGTGGAACACTACGAGCGATTGAACCGGGACGTGCCGGGGAATGCGATGGTTCTCAACAACCTGGCCTTTGCCTATCAGCGTCTCGGTGACCCCCGGTCAATGGCGACCGCGCGCGAGGCCCTTGCACTGCGCCCGGGTGACCCCCGTATCCAGGACACCCTCGGGCTGGCGCTGCTGGATCATGGCAGTGCCCAGGAAGGCCTTGAACTGATCGAAACCGCACGGCGCTCGCTGCCGGATGATCCAGTGATTGGTTACCACCACGCCCGGGCGCTGGTGAGCAACGGACGTTCCGGTGAGGCGGCGGATATCCTGCGCGAGGTCCTGTCCGCTACGGGTGATTTCAGTGGGCGTGAGCAAGCCGAGGATCTGTTGCGTGAGATTCAGTAGCCATCGCCGCACGCCTTTGGCGCCGTCATTTTGAATCCCATCAGCACACGCACCTGGGCACTGGCCGCCCTGGGGTATCTGGGGGTGGTGGTCTACCTGACCC
>JBHEOJ010000015.1:28671-28985 GCA_046260855.1 Thioalkalivibrio sp. | reverse complement strand
GATTACCTGGATGATCGCGTGGACAGCAGCGCGGACTATGTCCGTGAAAGCCGGGATGCTGGTGCGGTGTTCGCCCAGTTGCATACGGACCGCGGACGCCATCGTTTCGGGCTGGGGCTGCGCCATGACGACTACAGCGATTTCGGCGCCCACAGCACTGGCGACGTGGCCTGGGGTTATCGTTTCGCCGGTCCCTGGAGCGTGCGGGCCAGCGCGGGTACGGCCTTTCGCGCCCCTACCTTCAACGACCTGTACTTCCCTTTCGGCGGGAATCCGGATCTGAACCCGGAGCGTTCCCGCAACCTGGAGGCGGG
>JBHEOJ010000015.1:19696-28661 GCA_046260855.1 Thioalkalivibrio sp. | reverse complement strand
GGTGTTGCCTATAAGCAGGGCGAGCACGCAGTCAGTCTCAACGTGTTCGACAATCAGATCCGCGACCTGATCGTCCTGGACGAGACCTGGACGCCTCAAAATGCCAGCCGCGCACGCATCACCGGCTGGGAGGCCAGCTGGAATTGGTCCATGCAGGACTGGCAACTGGCGGCGAGCTATACCTGGCTCGATGCCCGGGACGAGAACACGGACAAGCACCTTGCTCGCCGAGCCCGGCACAGTGCCCGGGTGGATGTGGATCGTATGATGGGCGCCATGCGTTACGGCATGAGCCTGATCGGGCAGGGCAAGCGCTATGATAATGCCGCCAATACCAACGAACTGCCCGGCTATGTCACCATGGATCTGCGTGGTGCCTATCGGATCAATCCTGTCTGGGAGCTGTCTGCCGCGTGGAACAATGTGTTTGACCGGGATTACGAGACCGTGGCCGGTTATCGTCAGCCGGGCCAGGCATTGAACGTGGAACTGCGCGGCCGGTTCTGATGCGCTCAGAATGCTTGGCGGCGCACTCACCTCAAGAGGTCAGCATGGGTAAACGACTCACCCGTATCTATACACGCACCGGCGACGATGGCACCACCGGCCTGGCCATCGGCGATCGCCTTCCCAAGGATGCCCCCCGGGTGGAGGCCATGGGCGATGTGGATGAACTGAACAGCGTCATCGGCCTGTTGCTGGCCCAGTCCTTGCCCGATGAGGTGGGGACGGCGCTCCTGGAGGTTCAGCACGATCTGTTCAACCTGGGTGGTGAACTGGCCATGCCCGGAGAATCCCTCATGGACGCGGCCCGCGTGGTGTGGCTGGAGGCACGGCTGGATGCGTTCAACGAGGCCCTGCCGCCCCTGGAAGAATTCATCCTGCCCGGAGGCGGGCAGGCCGCAGGCCTGTGTCACCTGGCCCGGGCGGTGTGCCGCCGTACGGAACGCCGCCTGGTGCACCTGGCCCGTGAGGACGCGGTGACGGTCGTGGCAAGACAGTATGTGAATCGTCTCTCCGACCTGCTGTTCGTCGTAGCCCGTGTCCTGGCCCGGGAGGCGGGTAGTGGTGAGGTTTTTTGGAAAGGTGGAAGGATGAAGGATGAAGGATGAATCGGAATGCCTGGGGTGGGGGCCGCCTGCGTTGAATCCCTGCCGCGTCTTTCTCCCTCTCCCTCAGGACAAATCCGCCGGGAGCGGATTTGAACAGCCTACAGGCTGGCCCGAAGGGAGGAGGGCAGGACGCCCGGAATTTGAGGGCCGGGGAGAGGGTGGTTTGTGCCTTTGAACCTGCCCGTGGTCCGCATCGGCATCGACCTGGGCGGCACCAAGACCGAGATCATCGTCCTGGATGAGCACGGCCGGGGGAAACTGCGCCGCCGGGTATCTACGCCCCGTGACAATTACCAGGGCACACTGAATACCCTCGTTGCCCTGGTGCACGAGGCCGAGGCCGAGCTGGGTGAGACCGCCTCCGTGGGCATCGGCACCCCCGGTGCCGTCTCGGCCCGTACCGGGCGCATGAAGAACTGCAATTCCGTGTGGCTTAATGACCGTCCGCTTCGCGAGGACTTGCAGGACCGCCTGGGCCGGCCCGTGCGCATCGCCAATGATGCCAATTGCCTGGCCCTGTCCGAGGCCAGCGACGGCGCGGCTGCCGGTGCATCCGTCGTGTTTGCCGTGATCCTGGGTACGGGGACCGGTGCGGGCATTGTGGTCAACGGGCAGTTGCTCACCGGTGCAAATGCCATCGCCGGCGAGTGGGGGCACAACCCACTCCCCTGGCCTGGGGACGAGGAACTGCCTGGGCCAGCCTGTTACTGCGGGCGTCAGGGCTGTCTGGAGACCTGGCTGTCCGGCCCCGGGCTGGCGGCAGATCACCGGCGTGTGACAGGGCAGGGCCTGGATGCCAGGGAGATCGCTCAGCGGGCAGCCGGGGGCGAGGAGGACTGTCTGGCTACCCTGGCTCGTCACCAGGACCGGCTGGCCCGGGGGCTGGCAGGGGTCATCAATATCCTGGATCCGGAGGTGATCGTGCTGGCCGGCGGCGTGTCCCGTCTGCCCGGGCTGTGTGCCGGCGTGCGCGGGCGTCTGGGGGACTATGTCTTTTCCGATCAGGTGGCGACACGTATAGAGATCGCCCGCCACGGGGATTCCAGCGGCGTGCGGGGTGCGGCCTGGCTGTGGACCCCGCCCCGCCAGGATCAAAATACCTGACCCCCCCTAATGGAATACTTTCAAAAAGTCAGACGGCCGACTATATTCGGGGAACCCTTCCATCAGAGAGGGGGATACAGAATCCCCCTCGGAGGGGAGACATCCACCCTCGCAGGAGTCGTACATGTCTGAGAAAAAACTGGCCATCATTGCCACCAAGGGTTCCCTTGACTGGGGCTATCCTCCCTTCATTCTGGCCTCCACTGCGGCTGCATTGGGTTACAAGGTTGAGGTATTCTTTACCTTCTACGGTCTGCAGCTGCTCAAGAAGAAGCTCGACCTGAAGGTCACCTCCCTGGGTAATCCGGGAATGCCCATGCCCATGCCCATGCCGGTCCTGCTCCAGGCCCTGCCGGGGATGCAGAGCATGATGACCATGATGATGAAGAAAAAGATGGCCTCCAAGGGCGTTGCCAGCCTGGAGGACCTGCGCGAACTGTGTGTGGAAGCCGAGGTCAAGATGATCGCCTGCCAGATGACGGTGGATCTGTTCGAGATGCCAACCAACGAGTTCATCGACGGTATCGAATACGGTGGCGCCGCCACCTTCTTCGAATTCGCCGGCGAGTCGGACATCTGCCTGTTCATGTGATGGCGGAACAGGCTGCCAAAGCCCTGTCCGCAGAGGCGGGCGGACGTGGAGCGGAGAACCGGGAACGGATCGTCACCGCGGCCGACCGCCTTTTTTATGAGAAAGGATTCCAGGCCACCTCCTTCAGCGACATCGCCGAGGCGGCCGGCGTGCCCAAGGGCAACTTCTACTACTACTTCAAGACCAAGGATGCCCTGCTCGAGGGTGTCATCGACTGGCGCCGCCAGTGTCTGAAGAAACTCCTGGAAACACTCAACCAGTCCCACGAAGATCCCCGTGCCCGTCTCATGGCCCTGCTCCAGGGACTGTGTGCTGGCGAGGACGACATCGTGCGCTACGGTTGTCCCATGGGCACCCTGAGCGCGGAGCTGTGCAAGTCCGGACATGAGATGAAAGAACGGGCCCAGTCCCTGCTGGAAGTGATCCGCGAGTGGATCGCCGCCCAGCTACAGTCCATCGGGCGCGACGATGCGTCGGACTTGGCCCGGGAGATCCTCACCCGCAGCCAGGGGGTGACCCTGCTGGCCCATGCCTACGGCGATCATACCTTGCTGGTGGAGGAGATGGCCCGGGTGCGTCACTGGGTGGACGCGGTCCTCGACGGCCAGCCTCATTGAGCGAAGCGCTTTCCCCCTACCTGGCTGCCTTTAACCGCGGATTCTCCGGTGTTTTGCGCTGGCCTCAGCTGGATGCCCTCTGGGATCGGCTGCGTCTCCGTGCCGACGAAGGCTGGTATGTCTATGCCGTGGGTGAGCCGCCCCCGGGCGAGCCGGTATCCGCAGATGCCTTGCTGGCGTTCATCTCCGAGGTGGATATCCTGTTGCGCCAGGAGCATGACGAGGACTACTGCGGCGTGGTCTACGCCGATGATCTCGGTCATCCGAGCTTCATCAAGATCTACGACCCCAACCACCTGGGCAGCAGTTGCGGCAGCAGCGCCTTGCGAGTCCTGCCCGGCTGGACCCTGTCCCTGATTCCCCCCGTGGACCTGCCTCAGGCCATGCCCCAGACAGGGAGTCGGCGGCGCTGGTGGCAGAAGCTGCTTGGGCAAGGATGAAGGATGAAGGCAAAAGGATGAATGAAGCCCAGAGCTGACAGCGTAGGTGCTGACAGGGGCTCCATGCCCGACAAGTCTTTTTCATCCTTCATCCTTCATCCTTGCCCCAACACCCCCCGCCCACGAAGTTCCCCGAGGATCTCCAGGCCTCCCTGGATGACCACCTCAGGATCCGCATGTCCCAGTTCCCCTGAGATCTGCTCCAGCAGCTGGCGCGCCGTATCCCCTTCGTTGTGCTGAATGCGAAACACCAGGTGGGCGGTGACCGGGTTGAGTTCCATGAAGGCAATGTCATCCCGTGTCGTGCGATGCACCAGCAGGTGATGGGGTGTTTCTGAAGGCTGTACGGGGCGATGGTCCGCGCCAATGCGATGCACCGGGTAGCGGTAGCCCAGAAGCCAGGCCAGGGGGGAGAGGGTGGGTCGTGCCTCCAGCAGATCCGCGTCTGCGGGCAGGGCCTGCCAGTCCTGGGGGAGATCGGCCACGCTCAGGGCCACCTCCACGTATTCGTAGTGGGCCATCTCGGCGAGAAATGGCGGGTCCGCCGCCCCGGGGTCGCGCCCGTCCTGGAGCCAGGCCACGAACTCCCGGCCGATCTCCAGGAAATAGGGTGTATGGGCACGATGCTCTCGCAGAAAATCCCGCACCAAGGCGTGCCAGGCCGCATTGTCATAGAGACTGCGGATGACCGGGAAGCCGGTGGAGATAAAGCCTTCCAGGTTGTTGTAGATCAGCTCCCGGTAGATCCGGATGCGCCGATCCTCCACATCCGTCGGTGCCGGATTGCCCTCGGGGTCGCGCAGGTGGGCGGTGAGCGCCTGCTGCACTTGCTGGAAATACGGCAGCTCGGTCATGTCGCCATGGCCGCGGTCTGGCGCTGACGGATGCTGTCCACCTCGCCCAGCAGTGTGTCCACGGGGGGGAAGTTGAAGTCCCGCTCCAGCAGTGTGGGGAAGACGCCGAAGTGGTTGTAGGCGGTCTCGAGCAATGACCACACCGGGTCAATCACGTCCGCGCCATGGGTGTCCACGATCAGGTCGTCGGCCTCGTTGTAGTGGCCGGCCACGTGGGCGTAGACGATGCGTTCCCCGGGCAGTGCCTTGAGGAAGACCGCCGGGTCGTAACCATGGTTCACGCTGTTGACGTAGATGTTGTTCACGTCCAGCAGCAGATCGCAGTCGGCCTCGTCCAGCACGGCATTGATGAATTCCAGTTCACTCATCTGCGCACCGAGGCTGGCGTAGTAGGAGGCATTCTCCAGGGCGATGCGCCGCCCGAGGATGTCCTGGGCCCGGCGCACCCGCCCGGCCACGTAATGCACGGCCTCTTCGGTGAAGGGGATGGGTAGCAGGTCGTAGAGGTGACCGTCGTCGGAGCAATAGGAGAGATGTTCTGTGTACAGGGCGATGCCGTGGGTATCGAGAAAGCCACGGATATCATGGAGCAGGGCCTCGTCCAGGGGCGCGGGGCTGCCGATGGACAGGGACAGACCGTGGCAGACGAAGGGGAATCGTTCGGTAAAGGCGCGAAAGTCCCGGCCCATGGGGCCGCCGACACCGATCCAGTTCTCCGGGGCAACCTCCATGAAGTCCACCCGTCCGGGGGCGGCGCTGTCCAGGTCTTCCATGAGATCCCGGCGCAGCCCGAGCCCGGCGCCCTGGACCGCGTAGGTCTTGCTGGATTGGATTACATGCATGGACTGTCGTGACATGGTCTGTGTGTGCATACCATGATACGCGCCGCAGGGGGCGCTGGATTCGATGCAGGAGGAATCCTGAATCCCGCCGAGGTTGTTCATGCATCGGCGGGGTGTGCCAGCCGCCTACTGAGGTGGCAGCTGGCAGGCGGTGGCCGAGTCGATGGGCACGTCGTGCACCACCAGAATGGGCAACCGGGCGTTGCGCACCAGGTATTCAGTGGCGGAGCCAGAGAGGAAGTTGGCCAGGGAGCTGCGGCCCCGGGTGCCCATGACGATCAGGTCCGCCTCCCACTCCTCGGCCTCCTTCATGATGGCCTCGGCGGCGTTGCCCACGGCGAAGGCCACCTCGTCATCGCCCAGGGCCCAGGTGCGCAGCTTTTCCAGGACCGCCTCTTCGGCGGCCCGGCGGGTCTCCTTGGCATGGATGGGGGAGCCGGAGTTGGACTGGGCCAGATCCTTGGGGTGGATGACATGCAGCAGGCGCTTCACGCCACCGGGGCAATACTGTCGCGCTATGGCCACAGCCTCTGCGGAGGCGGAAGAAAAATCGACTGGTATTAGGACGCGACGAAGCATGGTTTCCCCCCGATGGATGGGTCTGTTGGCGTGATCGCCTGTGGTCATGTGGTGTGCCACCGACTTGAACGGGCCAGGGCCGACCTATAGAATACGCGCCCTCGGTTGACGGATACCCGACATCATAACAAAAGCGCGTTTGCCCATGCTGGCGGATGCGCCACAGGGTTTCAAGGCTTTCCTGATCCCGGCAGCGCGAATGCTTGACGTTCATCATCTTGCCGCGAGTGCTATCCGAATCGAGCCACCAGGGGTGAGCGGTATCCCAGCGGATGCCGACGATGACTGTGACCTGAATTCAATTTTCCAGAGGGCGAATCCGTGGACATTATGGACACGATCCGCCGGGCTTGGTCATCGACCCGCCGGGTGTGGTTTTTCAATGTGCGGGGCGATCTGATCGCGGGCGTGGTGGTGGCCATGGCCCTGATCCCCGAGGCCATCGCGTTTTCCATCATCGCGGGCCTGGACCCCAAGGTGGGTCTCTACGCCTCCTTCTCCATGGCCGTGGTCATCGCCTTTGCAGGAGGGCGGCCCGGCATGATCTCGGCGGCCACTGGCGCCATGGCATTGCTCATGGTCACCCTGGTGGCGGAGCACGGCCTGCAATACCTGCTGGCCGCCACCATCCTGACGGGCGTGCTCCAGATGCTGTTTGCCTGGTTCAAGCTCGCCCGTTATATGATGTTCATCCCTCACACGGTGATGGTGGGCTTCGTCAACGCCCTGGCCATCCTGATCTTTCTTTCTCAGATGCCCTACCTGGTCGAGGGAGACGTGACCATGTGGGCCCTGGTGGCTGGCGGCCTGGCCATCATCTACGGCCTGCCCATGATCCCCCGCTATCCCAATATGCTGCCGCCCCCGCTGGTGGCCATCGTGGTGCTTACCGTCGTGGTGTTCTTCGTCGGCATGCCCACCCTCAGCGTGGGTGACATGGGCGATCTGCCCGATGGCTTGCCGATATTCCTGTTGCCCGATGTGCCGCTGAACCTGGAAACCCTGCAGATCATCCTGCCCACCGCCGTGGCCCTGGCCGTGGTGGGTCTGCTGGAATCCCTGCTGACCGCCTCCATCGTGGATGATCTCACGGACACCCCCAGCGACAAGAACCGCGAATCCCAGGGTCAGGGCATCGCTAACATTGCCACCGGTTTCCTGGGCGGAATGGCCAGCTGCGCCATGATCGGCCAGTCGGTGATCAACGTGAAATCCGGTGGCCTTGGGCGTCTCTCCTCACTGGCGGCGGGTCTGTACCTGCTGTTTTTCGTGGTGGTGCTGGGTGACCTGGTGTCCATGATTCCCATGGCGGCCCTGGTGGCGGTGATGCTGTTCGTCGCTTTTGCCACCTTCGACTGGCAGTCGATCCCCAGTCTGCGTCGCCTGCCACGTACCGACGCCATGGTGCTCATCGTGACCGTGGCCGTGGTAGTGATCACCCACGATCTGGCCAAGGGTGTGTTCGCCGGCGTGCTTCTCAGTGCCGTGTTCTTCGCCCGCAAGATCGCCAAGGCCATTCAGATCGAGAGCGTACTGGATGAAGAGAACAAGGTGCGCACCTACCACCTCTACGGACAGCTGTTCTTCGTAGCCGTGGACAAGTTCATCGCCGCTTTCGATTACAGCGAGAAGGTGAACAAGGTGGTCATCGACCTGCGTCATGCCTGGCTCTGGGACAGCTCTGCCATCGCCGGCATCGACAAGGTGGTAAGCAAGTTCCGCCGCAACGGTACCGAGGTGGTGGTGCTCAGCCCCGAAGGCGAGAGCGGTGACCTCCACGATAAACTCGCCTTGCATGACAAGGGCGTAGACATCGGAATCGGTCACTAGGCTGCTTTCAGTGAATGGACAGGATGAACAGGATTACTAAGGATTAATAGGAAGATCTGTGTTGACAAAGCGCGGTCTTGTGCGTTTTTGTCTTGAGTGTGATCCTGTCAATCCCCAATAATCCTGTTCATCCTGTTAAAGCTTTTGCCTTTCTCTGCGTCTCAGCGGCAGGCCATTTCATGAACAGGTATACTGCCACTGCCCTCCGTAGACACGATCCCGCCATGTTTGAAAACGCCTCCCGTGAACAGCTCCGTCGCATGTATGCCGAGGCCTGGCGTAAGCACAGGGCCGGTGAGGTCCTGGAGCCGCTGGATAAACAGATCGCCGAACTGGTGGCGGAACACCCCGAATACCAGTCCCTGATCGAGGATCCCGATGCGGTCCTTGCCGCTGAGTTCACCCCCGAGGGAGGGCAAAGCAATCCCTTCCTGCACATGGGCATGCACCTGGCCATCCGGGAACAGGCCGGCACCGATCGCCCCGCGGGATTTACCACCGCTTATCAGAACGCCGTACGAAAGCTCGGCTCCCACGAGGCCGAGCACGCCATCATGGAATGTCTCGGCACCGCGCTCTGGGAGGCCCAGCGCTTCGGTCGGGCGCCCGATGAGCAGTCCTACCTGGAGTGCGTGAAGAGGCTCTCTTGAGCCCCGGGCAGTGCATGGGCTTGACGATACCTCCACGCCGCGGATCTGTTCTCTCGCAAAGCCGCCAAGCGCGCCAAGAAGATGTTTAAGAATTCATGTCTTCGCGTTCTTTGCGGCTTTGCGAGAGACACTTCCCCCCGGCGATACACCGATACCGCACACGCGGTATCAGCTGTAGCTTGGGGTCTGTACGAGCGGCCGACGTCACGTAGCAAGACTCGTTTCTAACCTGGGCAGAAAACCATTTGCCACAGAGGTCACAGAGAAATCAGACAGTGCTGTGATGACCTCTGTGACCTCTGTGGCTAAAGGCCTTACCTGTCGGCGTCTCAGCGGGTGGAGAGG
>JBHEOJ010000015.1:0-19686 GCA_046260855.1 Thioalkalivibrio sp. | reverse complement strand
GCTTCTTAACTGGCCGCTAAGCGCCCCTTGATCACGGCATCCACACTCAGTTTTCCCGGTCCCGTGAACAGCAGGGTTACCAGCATTACCAGGAAGAACAGGGGCAGCAGCCAGCCGTTGTCGCTGACGTTGTAGCCGTTGCCGGCGTGCACGCTGTACCAGGCGACGAGATCCAGGATGATCAGCGAGACCACCGCGAAGCGGGTACCCAGGCCGATGACCAGCGCGATGGCGCCCAGGATCTCCGACCAGGTGGCCATGAACCAGGATAGACCTACAGGCAGGATGCTGAAGGGAAAGGGGAAGTCATCCTGAATGAATTCGAACCAGTTGTCCGCCTTGAGTTTCTCGAGCCCCGCGTTACCGAACTCGTAGGCCAGCAACAGGCGCAGCCCCACCGGGGCAAGCCATTCGCCTGCGCGGTCCAGCCCGTCAAATACCCGTCTTATCAGTTCCATCAGCCACATGGTGTGATCCCTCCTTTTCCTATCTGGGTTTGTTGTCGCTGCATCTAAGTACGCAGCTGAACCTTTGGCAGATGCACTTCGTTTAGCGGATGTTTTTTCCAGGCTTGGCCTCAAAGCCGTAGCGCGCTGTGTGCGCGATGTGAGCAGGCACTGCAGATGTCAGTCACGGTCCTTGATTGCCGCGCGTCCTACGTCTGTGGTGAATACGCGCCGGCCACCAGGGTGAATGACTTCCAGGGAAACCCGGTTGGCGCTGATCCTGATGCGTACCTCGGCCTCATCGACATCGCTGTGCTGAGCATCGGTGACCGCCTGTGTCAGTGCCTTCTGCAGGGCCATGGCCATGGCCTCGGCCCGATGCCCGCTGGGCGCAAAGCCACTGAACAGGTGGTCGAGTACATCATGGACGAACACCGAGGTGGGGATGCTGTTACCGGTTTCCCGGGTGCTGGCGATGATCTCCGGATCGTTCAGGGTATGGTTGAGTTTCCAGCCGCGGGCACCGAAGCCGTCCTGCCATATGCGCTCATAATGCGCACCTACCGTGACGTAGTTGCCATCCCGCTTCAGCACGGATGGCGGGTAGGCCAGCACGTCACGGAGTGGGTAGGTGTCCCGCCCTGGCTGCATGATTATGCGCCGGGTGCGGGCCCGTTCCAGGCACGCCCGGCGAAGGCCTCGTCCAGGGGTGTGCCGGCGAGGTGATTGGTGTAGTTGCTCAGGGTCTTGAGACCCACGCCCAGCACCACTTCCAGGACCTGTTGTGGCGTAAATCCTGCGCCAAGAAAGGCATCCACTTCCTCGGGCTTGGCCCATCCCCGTTGTTCCACCACCGCCAGGGTCAATCGGCGCAGGGCCTCAAGACGTGCGTCGGGCAGGGGACGGTCCTCGCGCAGGGCCGCGGTGACATCCTCGGGTACCTGGTTCATATCCGCCGTGACGCTGTGGGCGGCGACACAGTAACGGCAGCCGTGACGCACGCTGACAGTGAGCAGGACCACATGGCGTTCCGCAACCGTGAGGGTCGTCTGGTCGAACAGGGTGTTCAGGCTCAGATAGGCCTCGGCCAGTTGTGGCGAGGTGCACATGGTGCGGACCAGATTCGGGACCATGCCGAATTTCTCCGTGCTGGCCTCGAACTGCGGGTGGGCCGCTTTGGGGGCGGAGGCGTCAGTGTGGCAGGGGAATCGTGTCTCGGACATGGTGTGTCTCCTTCAGTAAATAGTAGACCGTCCGGTCAAGTATTTGGCAAAAATAAGGCGTTATGGGTCGACCAGAGATATCCGTATGCCGAGGACTGCGGGTCCCAGGTACAGGATGGCGTTCGCATCGTTGCGGGTCCTGGCCATGAGCAGCACGCCTTCCAGATAAGCCAGCATGGCCTCGGCGGTGGCCCGGGGATCGATGTCCACCAGTGAGCCCTGTTCCACGGCATCCTCCAGAGCGGCCTGAAAATAGGCGCGGATGCGCTGCAGGATGGACTCCACCTTGAGCCGGATGGACTCGTCCTGGGCGGCCAGTTCCAGTCCCAGGTTGCCGAACGGGCATCCTGGCAGATGGCCCGTCTCGGTCATGCTGCGGGTCTGGTACTCATGCAGCCTGTGCAGGAACTTCGAGAATCGCTCCATGGGTGGTGTACGGTGGTCAAAGGCGGGTTTCAGGAGTCGGGACTCGAAGCCCTCGAACTGGGTCTCCAGCACGGCCAGGGTCAGGGCCTGCTTACTGGGGAAGAAGTGGTAAAAGCTACCTTTTCTCACTCCGGAGCGGGCGCAGATCTCTGCCACGCCCACCGCGCCATAGCCACGCAGATGAATTAGGGACTGGGCGCTGTCCAGGAGGCGGGAACGGGTATCGCATGAGGTGCTCATGGATCTGATATTAGTAGACCGATCGGTCAACAGCAACCGTGCCATGACTGGCCCGAAGCCTTTTTCATGGCTCCGGGCCGGCGTTGGATCTCAGGGTTTCAGATGTGGCTGGTCGATATAGCGCACGTCCCTCACAGGATAGGGCAGGGGATTGATGAACGTGTAGCCCTGATGCTGCAGGAGGGCGATCTCGGGAAAGCCGGCGGGCACCACCGTAATGAAGCCATGCATGTCCTCGGCCTTGAATCCGGCAGCGCGCATGGCGTTGTTGCACATACGGAACTCGACACCCTGGCTGGCCAACTCCGCCATACGGTCCACGATGCCCTGGTACTTCAGATAGTTCTCCTTGGCGAATGCCCGCAGCTCGGGACCATGGGTGACGACCACCATGTGCCCCTTGAGCGGCACACGGGAGTTGTTTACGAAGGCATAAAG
This sequence comes from Thioalkalivibrio sp., assembly GCA_046260855.1. Lineage (GTDB taxonomy): Bacteria > Pseudomonadota > Gammaproteobacteria > Ectothiorhodospirales > Ectothiorhodospiraceae > Thioalkalivibrio_A. Next base: position 16,913 of record JBHEOJ010000015.1, on the reverse strand, counting down.
GATATTCAGGTCATTGGGGTCCTGGTAATTCACGTCGAAGACGGCGTTGATGGTGGGATAGTCATGCATGTCCACCTTTGCCGTGCCATACGGGGCGAGTTCTTCGTTGGCCATTCCTGGCGATGCCAGTGTCAGCGTCAGCAGGAGGAGGAGCAGGACCGCTGTGGTATGAGTCGGTGATCCGCTGAGTAAGTGGTTTATGTGCTTCATTTTCGAGTTCCTCAGATAGTTTGGGACAGTCCCGGTGCACTGCAGGGTCTCCGCGAGTGCCGGGACTGTGCTCCTGATATGAACCGGCATGTCGGGCAGATTCACTGCCCTGCGGCCTCGCCCACGAGCTTCTGCAGCACATTACCAACGCCTTCCAGATTCCTGGCGCAGTTGCCCATGTCGTGACGTTGTCCCAGCAGGCGCGGTTGGTCGTAGGTCAGGTGGGTTTCTCCGGCATCGTTTTCCCACACCAGCACCTTGAGGGGCAGGTCCAGGCCCGCTTTCTGGTCACACTGCATCAGGGGCGTGCCGCCCTTGGGGTTGCCGAAGATCACCACGGTGGTGGGACGCAGCTCCATGCCGACCCTGGCGGCCGCGGCGGCATGATCTACTCGTGCCACGACGGTAAACTCCTTGGCTTCTGCGGCCTTGGCGAGGCGTTCGACGGTGGTGGGGACGTCGACTGTACTCTTGACGTGGATGAGTGATTCCTGGGCCCAGGCGGACGAGGCGAAAAGGGTCAATGTGAGGGCGATAAGCGTGTTTCTGAGCATGACGGATTCCTTCCTTTGATGATAGAAATGGCGGCGCCTTGAGAGCAGCGCTTAGATTGAACATGGCACGGAATGCCTATGGGTGCCTGTGTGAATGTCGCTACTTGTGAATCCGTTATCAGATCTGGCGCGTATGCGTGATGTGCAAAAGCAATTGGGGCGAGGAGCCGGGGAGGTTTCATGCAGGATGCGGGGGTTGCCTTGTCGGTGATGAGTTGGATGGCGGTGTTGTTCATCGTCGTGGTGGGTACTGTTGCCGCGGTGCTGGTTCTGCTGTTTATCATCGACCGTTTTCAGACCGAACACGCCATCCGGCGCAACTACCCGGTGATCGGTCGGTTGCGCGCTCTGTTCGAACATCTGGGCGTGTTCTTCCGACAGTACTTTTTTGCCATGGACCGGGAGGAGCTGCCCTTCAATCGGACTGAACGTCTGTGGGTCTATCGCGCCGCCAAGGACCTGGATAACACCTCCGCCTTCGGCTCCACCCGGGACCTGCGGCCGGTAGGTTCCGTGTATTTCGTCAATTGTCCCTTTCCCACCCTGACCGAGGATGTGGTCACCCCGGGACGCCGGGTGATCGGGGCCGGTTGCAGGCTGCCTTACGAGGCACCTTCCCTGTTCAATATCTCGGGTATGAGTTTCGGTGCCATTTCGGTGCCGGCGGTGCGTGCCCTGTCCCGGGGCGCGGCACTGGCCGGGTGCTGGCTGAATACAGGCGAAGGCGGTCTTTCCCCCTATCACCTGGAGGGCGGCTGTGATCTGGTCTTCCAGATCGGCACCGCCCGCTACGGCGTGCGCGACGAAACCGGTCAGCTTTCTATCCCGCGATTGCAGGAACTGGCCGGGCTGGAACAGGTGCGGATGTTCGAGATCAAGCTCAGCCAGGGGGCCAAGCCCGGCAAGGGGGGCATCCTGCCCGGTGCCAAGGTGACGCCGCAGATTTCCGCGATAAGAGGCATCCCTGTAGGCCTGGATTCCATCAGTCCCAACGGTCATCCCGATGTGTGTTGCGTCGCCGATCTATTGGACATGATCGCAACGGTCCGTGATGTCACCGGCAAGCCCGTGGGTATCAAGTTCGTGCTGGGCGCCTATGGCTGGTTGGATGAACTGTTTGACGAAATCCTGCGCCGCGGACCGCAGAGCGCCCCGGATTTCATGACCGTGGACAGTGCTGATGGCGGCACGGGAGCGGCGCCGGGGGCGCTCATGGACTACATGGGGTTGCCCCTGCGCGAGAGCCTGCCCATGGTCCTCGACATGCGTGACCGGCATGGGCTTGGGGAGCGTATCCGGGTGATCGCCTCGGGCAAGCTGATCAACCCCTCGGAGGTAGCCTGGGCCCTGTGCATGGGGGCGGACTTCGTGGTCTCCGCCCGCGGGTTCATGTTTGCCCTGGGCTGCATCCAGGCTCTGAAATGCAATCGCAACACCTGCCCCACCGGCATTACGACCCACAATCCGCGATTGCAAAAAGGCCTGGACCCCCAGGCCAAATCGGTCAGAGTGGCCCATTACGTGCGCAACATGCTGCATGAGGTGGGTATGATTGCCCATGCCTGCGGTGTCCATGAGCCTCGTGAACTGCGCCGATTCCACGCCCGTGTGGTGACATCCAGCGGCATCTCCCTGCCCCTGGACCAACTCTATAAACAGCCATAAAAAAGGCCGCGAACCCTGGCGGGTCGCGGCCGGATGCTGACGTAGTGGCAGCAGGGTGAAGCTTAGCGGCTACCGCCGCAGCGGCCTTCGCCGCACTTGCCTTCGGCCGGCTTCTTCTCATCGGACTTGGCACCGCCGCAGGAGCCTTCAGCAGGCTTTTTCTCGCCGGCCTTGTTACCACCGCAGGAGCCTTCAGCGGGCTTTTTCTCACCGGCCTTGTCAGCGCCGCAACGGCCTTCACCACACTTGCCTTCGGCGCCGCCACCATGGTTGCCGGCGACGGTGTAGCCGCTTTGCAGGCTCTGCATGCTGAAGGGGTTCTCGGCGGCGCTGGCGATGGGGGCGGCGGCCAGGGAGCCGATGAACAAGGCGCCCAGGGCGGCGGCGCCGAGGGGTTTGCGAATGTTGTTGGACATGATGGTGCTCCTTCTCTTTGAATTGTGTTGTCGAGACCCGATGCCTAAGGCCAGTCGAGTACGTAGGTGATACGTGTCGATGCGCTGTCCGGATTCAGGGTGCGAAAGTTTTTTGTCGCAGGCCCTTACAGCTGCACCCAAGGGCCCGAGTACACCCTCGGCCCACCGGGGCTGCTCATGGGCAAGTTACTGCTGCGTTCGATGGTGACGGCCACCTGCGCCTGGTAGGGCTGTCTGTCCATGGCGGGTACGGGCAGTTTCATCTCGCCCTGCTCGGGCAGCACACCGACAGCGCGCACCGTGCCGTCCGGCCACACCAGCCACAGGACGCAGACATCACCCTCGGGCATGGTCGGTGGCGCGATGGCGCGGGCCATGATCTGCTGACCGCCGGCGGCGGCAGTGATGACCCAACCCGTGGACTCGCTGCCCGGTTCCACCACCATGGCGACACGTTCGGGCATGGCATCCGGCGCGGGTACCTGTGGGCCGGGCGTGAGCAGCAGGGCCACGACCAGCACGGAGGCGGCCACACCCAAGCCACGCCAGAAGACCAGGCTGTTCCACAGACTCGGTCTATGCGGGTTCGGGGCGGGCTGGATCCGGCGCTGAATGGCAGACCAGTTGCCGGCAGGTACCCGGGCTTCGGGCGCGCTGCTCCAGGCCATGTGGGCCAGACGCTCATCCCAGGCCGCCACCTGGGCACTTAGTTCGCCGTCCCGGGCCATGAGTCGCTCGAAATGTCGACGCGCGCCGCCACGCAGGGTGCCCAGGGCGTACTCGGCACACAGTCGCTCGCGCAGTTGGGGATGATCGTAGTTCATGGCCGCACACTCTCTCTGACGTCGGGCTCTCTCGTATCGAATTCAGGCATCGAGACATTTCCTCAACTCGTCCAGTCCTCGCCGGATCCAGGTCTTCACGGTGCCCAGGGCGGTCTGGGTGCGCTCGGCCACTTCACTATGGCTGAGTCCCTCAAAATAGGCGATCTCGATGCAGCGTCGCTGATCCTCGCGCAACTGCTTCAGGCAGTCCCTGAGCAGGGCGGCGTCGGTCTCTTCGCCCGCCGGCCCCGGTGTGCTGGCGTGCGCGTCCATGAGGAACTCCAGGTGGGCGGGGTCGGTCAGTTCCACCTGGCGGCGGTTGCGTCGCAGGCTGTCCAGGGCGCCGTTGCGCACGATGGTGACCAGCCAGGTGACGGGGCTGGCTAGGTGGGGGCGATAATCCCCGGCCCGCTGCCAAATCTTCACGTAGGCGTCCTGGAGACACTCCTCGGCGTGGGCCTCGCTTCTTAATATACGCAGAGCAACGGCAAACAGTTTCGGCGAGGTGGCCAAATAAAGCCGTTGAAACGCGTCCCGGTCGCCCAGGGCGCAGGCGGAGAGCAGTTTGACGAGATCGGGGTTGGGATCGGTCACAGGGCGGTCGGGTGTGGGTGCCGAGACACGATACAAGATGCCGGCGAGGAGGGGAAACCCGGCAGGTGAAGCTTATGCACAAGGATATTCACGTGCGAGGCTTGACCATGACCCGCTTGGGTCGAGGTGCCGCAGGCGGAATCTTGTCCTTGTACTCGCAGAGATCCGCGATCAGGCATTCGGGGCACCTGGGGTTGCGGGCGGTGCAGGTGTAGCGCCCGTGCAGGATCAGCCAGTGGTGGGCATCTTTGAGAAACTCCGCCGGGATCACCTTGAGCAGCCGCTTCTCCACGGCGAGCACCGTCTTGCCCGGGGCCAGCCTGATGCGGTTGGCCACCCGGAAGATGTGAGTGTCCACGGCCATGGTGGGTTCGCCGAAGGCGGTGTTGAGGATCACGTTGGCGGTCTTGCGTCCGACGCCGGGCAGGGCCTCAAGTGCCTCCCGGTCACGGGGCACCTCGCCGCCGTGTTTTGCCAGCAGCAGGGCGCAGGTCTTGATGATGTTCTCGGCCTTGCTGTTGTAGAGGCCGATGGTCCTGATGTACTGCTTGAGCCCGTCCACGCCGAGCCCCAGGATGGCCCTTGGCGTGTTGGCCACGGGGAACAGAATATCGGTGGCCTTGTTGACCCCCTTGTCGGTGGCCTGGGCGGAAAGCGTCACCGCGACCAACAGCTCGAAGGGCGTGCTGTAGTTCAGCTCGGTGGTGGGATGGGGGTTCGCCGCGCGCAGGCGTTCGAAGATCTGGCGGCGTTTTTCGGCGTTCATGGGCTAGCGTCGTGGCAGGGGCAAGGGCCCCCTCCCCAACCCTCTCCCGCTGTGCGGGAGAGGGAGATTAAGCCCCCTCCCCCGCACCGCGGGGGAGGGTTGGGGAGGGGGCTCTTTGGCACTTGCTACTTGCCACTCAGATGTGACGAAACAGACCCACGTCCGGGGAAGGCTCACGGGGGTTGCTGGTCTTCTCGGCGTCCAGGTCCTTGAGCAGCTTGGCGTGGGCGTCTTCCAGTTTGTGCATGGCATCACCGTCCAGCTTGGGCAGGATGGTGTTGGCGATGTAGGAGCCCAGTTCGTCCATGCAGGAAGGCCAGTACTTGCCGTTCAGGTGGAAGGCGTGGTGGGCGTGCTGACCCATGGGGTAGTTGTCGAAGCGGCGGATCATGGTGAAGGACAGGTCGGCGTCCTTCTCGGTGAAGTCCTTGGCCCAGTCATACCACCACTTGTAGTAGTGCTCCTGAACGGCCTCGCTCATGTCCTGCGCCTCGAAGAAGGCGGCCATGGCGCTGCGCGGTGCCAGCCCGTAACGGGTGCCGCGCTTGCCGGCGAAGGGGAAATGTCCAGCCATGTGAAAGTCCTCTTGCGGTCTTGCCAGGTTCGAGCCGCATTTGCGGCCTTGGGAAAATTAGAAACCGCTAAAGTTTACAGATTCGCCGCCGGTGAGCCAAGCCGCAGGATTCCCTTCGGATTGATGAGGGAAATGCGGTTTACGATTTACCACGAAGCACACGAAGGGCACGAAGACCTCATTTATAAGGGCCTTTAATACCCATATTTCACTTCGTGCTCTTCGTGTGCTTCGTGGTGAAAAGCCCTCAGCCCGTGGCCTGTACGGGCTCAGGCGCTGAGATGGCGGCGCGCTTTTCTAGCCGGGCGTCGATGACGTTCTTCAGGGCGATCAGCAGGCCCAGGGCGATGAAGGCGCCGGGGGGGAGCAGGGCCAGCAGGAAGCCTCGGTAGTCTTCGATCAGGGTGAGGGTGACGCCCCGGGCGGCCTCGCCGAACATGAGGTGGGCGTCGGCCAGCAGGGTGCCGTGGCCCACTGCCTCGCGCAGTGCACCCAGGGCCAGCAGTACACAGGTGAAGCCCAGGCCCATGGCCAGGCCGTCGACCAGGGCCTTGGGGACGGGCTGCTTGGAGGCGAAGGCCTCGGCGCGGCCGATGATGGCGCAGTTGGTGACGATCAGGGGGATAAAGATGCCCAGGATCAGGTACAACTCGTGGAAGAAGGCATTCATGGCCAGTTCGATGGCGGTCACCACCGAGGCGATGATGAGCACGAACACCGGGATGCGGATCTCCGGGCGAACCCAGTGACGGATCAGGGAGACGGTGACGTTGGAGGCCACCAGGGTGAGCGTAGTGGCCAGACCCAGGCCCAGGGCGTTGACCACGGTGCCAGAGATGGCCAGCAGCGGGCACAGCCCGAGCAGCTGCACCAACCCCGGGTTGTTGTGCCAGAAGCCGTTGGCATTGATCTCGCGGTAGCTGATGTCACTCAAGGGTCGTCGCCTCCGTCGCGTCCCCGGCGGGTTCCGTCTCGGGCAGGGGCGCGAACACGATGTCGCGGTGGGACTCGAAGTATATCAGGGCGTCGCGTACCGCCGTCACCACCGCCCGTGGGGTTATTGTGGCCCCGGTGAACTGGTCGAACACGCCGCCGTCCCGACGCACGGCCCACTGGTTCACCGGAGGGTCTGTGAGGCTGAGGTCCTCAAAGCCCAGGATCCAGTCGGAGCGCCCCACCTCAATGTCATCACCCAGCCCCGGGGTCTCCCGGTGGCTGACCACCCGCACACCGTCCAGCTCGCCGAAGACATTGACTCCTACCAGCAGGTGGATGGGGCCGCCGTAGCCCCCAGGGGCGATCACCGTGAACACTGCCGCCACTGGTTCGCCGCCGCGACGTGCCCGGTATGCGCGCAGATCGCGCCCGCCCAGCAGCTCGTGGCTCAGCAGGATGCTGTCGGCGAGGATGTCGTTGTCGTAGGCCTCGTGGCTGAGGATGTCGTGCAGGCTGGAGAGCGTGGCGGCCTCGATGTTGGCGAAGATGCGCTCGGCGGTGCCCTGGTGCACGAAGGCCACCAGGCCCGCGCCCACCACGCCGAACAGGGCCAGCAGTACACCGGAGATGATGATGTTGCGGGTCATGGTCCGGAACCGTTGCCGCGCCGGGGTGGCGGGTTGTGGCCGTAGACCCGGGGCCGGGTGTAGTGGTCGATGGTGGGCGCGGCCATGTTCATAAGCAGCACGGCGAAGGCCACCGCATCCGGGTAACTGCCCCAGGTGCGGATGGCGTAGATGAGCACGCCGATGCCGATGCCATAGAAGATCCGTCCCCGGGGGGTGGTGCTGGCGGACACCGGGTCCGTGGCGATGAAGAAGGCACCCACGATGGCCGCGCCGCTGAAGACATGGAAGGCGGGGGAGGCGAAGGCGTCCGGATCGAAGATCCAGAACGCCCCGGCGGTCACCGCCAGGGAGCCCAGCACCGCCACCGGGATGTGCCAGGTGATCACGCGCATGAACAGCAGTGCGATGCCCCCCAGCAGGAACCAGTTGCCGATCCACTCCCAGCCCCGGCCGGAGAAGTCACCGAACAGCGGGTTCTCTCGGATCTCGCTGATGGTGCGGTTCATGGACAGCTCGGTCTTCATGAGGTCCAGGGGTGTGGCGGTGGTGATGGCATCCCAGGCAAGGCCCGGTGGCAGCTGGCCCAGGAAGATGGCGGTCAGTGCCTGCAGGGGGCCGAAGCTGTGTTCCGCCAGTCCCATGGGGGGCAGCCACAGGGTCAGTTCCCGGGGGAAGGACAGCAGCACCACCACGTAGCCCACCATGGCGGGATTGAAGGGGTTGTAGCCCAGGCCGCCGTAGAGGTGCTTGGCCACCACGATGGCAAAGCCGATGCCCACCAGGGTTACCCACCAGGGGGTCAGGGGCGGCAGGGCCAGGGCGAACAGCCAGCCGGTGACCACGGCGCTGTAGTCGCCCAGGGTGGGGATCACTGGGCGACGGCGCATGAGCAGCATGAGGGCCTCGAAACCCACGGCCAGGGTCACGGCCAGGGCTACGTTGATCAGTACACCCCAGCCAAAGTACCAGGTCATGGCCAGGGTGCCGGGCACCAGGGCGTAGATCACGCGCAGCATGACCTGTCCCACGTTGTGGGCCGGCGTCATGTGCGGGGAGCTTTGGGTGCGGAAATGCATTAGGGCAGTGGCTAGTGGCAAGTGGTTAGTGGCAATGGGGTTGTAGACCCTTGCCGCCGCCTGCTAGCTGCTGGGTTCCTTGTCGGTTGATTCGCCGTTGGCTTGCTCGGGTTGCTGGGCGGCCTTTTTGGCCTTGGCCCGTTCCAGGGCGGCCTGGATGGCGGCCTTCTTGGGGTCCTCGGCGCCGTCGTTCTGCTTGGCGGCCAGGGCGGCCTTCTTGCGGGCCAGGCGTTCGGCCTTTTCACGCTCTTCCTGCTCCAGGCGGGCCTGGCGGAATTCGTGGCGTTCCCGGGCGATGTCCGCCTTCTGGCGTTCTCGCTCCTGGGACCAGATCTCGTTCTTGGCGAAGCGGTAGTACTGTACCAGAGGAAGGTTGCTGGGACAGACGTAGGCGCAACAGCCGCATTCGATGCAGTCGAACAGGTTGTAGTCCTGGGCCTTGTCAAAGTCCTTGGCCCGGGCGAACCAGTACAGCTGCTGGGGTAGCAGTTGCGCGGGGCAGGCCTCGGCGCATGCGCCGCAGCGGATGCAGGGCATCACCGGTCCGGGCGTGGCTACGTCTTCCTCCGTGGCCGCCAGGATGCAGTTGGTGGCCTTGACCACCGGGATGGCGTCGCTGGGCAGGGCAAAACCCATCATGGGCCCGCCCATGATCAGTCGGTAGACCTCGTTGCTGTAACCCTCGGCGGCCACCACCAGTTCCGAGATGGGCGTGCCGATGAGTACCTCCAGGTTGCGCGGATGATTCACGCCCCGCCCGGTCACGGTCACCATGCGCGAGACCAGCGGTTCGCCCAGGGCCACGGCCCGGTAGGCGGCGTGGGCGGTGCCCACGTTCTGGCACACCGTGCCGATGTCCGCGGGCAGGCCCTCGCTGGGCACCTCCCGCCCGGTGAGCAACTGGATCAACTGGCGTTCGCCGCCGGCGGGATAGAGGCTGGGGATGGGCACGATGTGAATCCCCTCGGCATCCTCGTCGCCCAGGGCCTTGCGCAGGGCCTCGATGGCAGCGGTCATGTGATCCTCAATGCCGATCAGGCAGCAGCGGGGCTGCATGGCCTGCTTGAGGATGCGGATGCCTTCCAGGACCGCGTTGGCATGACTGCGAATGAGCATGTCATCGCAGGTGATGTAGGGCTCGCACTCCGCGGCGTTGATGATCAGACAGTCCAGGGTCTGGCCGGGCCGTGGGGTGAGTTTCACCGCCGCGGGAAAGGCCGCGCCCCCCAGGCCCACGATACCCGCTTCGCGGATGCGGTTGCGCAGGGTCACGGGGTCGGCCTGGAGGTAATCCTCGATGGGTGCCAGGCGACACTCACCCCAGTTCTCCCGCCCATCGGTCTCGATCACCACGCAGGGGGCGGACAGGCCGGAGGGGTGGGGGACCGGGTAATCGGCGATCTCCACCACCCGCCCGGAGCTGGGCGCATGAACCGCCGCGCCGATGTAGGTGTCGCAGTGTCCGATCACCTGGCCCTTGAAGACCTTCTCATTGACCTGGACGCAGGCCTCGGCGGATTCACCGATGTGCTGGCGCAGGGGCACCACGAGCCGGCTCGGCACCCGAATGGGCAGCACGGGATCGCGGGTGCTTTCCTCCTTGTGGCGGGGCAATTGCAGTCCGCCATGAAAGTGTCGCAGCTTGTGGGTCGATTCGGACATGATGGTGCAACATTCTAACCCGGTTCGGGGTGTTGGAAGGCCTTCAACGCAAAGACGCAGAGGAATGAAAACACTGGACAGGATTTACATGATTAACAAGATTAAAGAACGAAAGCTCTACGGCCTTTTGAAATCATGTCCATCATGTAAATCCTGTCAAATTGATTTCGCTCTGCGTCTTTGCGCCTCTGCGGCGCAGTTTTGGATTCAGGACACCACCGGCTCGTGCCGGGTCGTCTCGCTGGTAGGGAAGGGCCACTTCCAGGTGCTGATGTCCTGGCCGATGGGGACCATGTCGATGCAGTCCACCGGGCAGGGCTCGATGCACAGTTCGCAGCCGGTGCATTCGGATTCGATCACCGTGTGCATCTGCTTGGCGGCGCCCAGGATGGCATCCACCGGGCAGGCCTGGATGCACAGGGTGCAGCCGATGCATATCTGTTCGTCGATGATGGCTACGCTGGGTGGCTTGGTCTCGCCTTCCAACGGCTTGGGGTCGCGGCCCAGCAGGTCGGAGAGGGCCAACACTGTGGACTCGCCGCCAGGCGGGCAGCGGTTGATGTCCGCCTCGCCGGCGGCGATGGCCTCGGCGTAGGGGCGGCAGCCGGCATAGCTGCACTGGCCGCACTGGGTCTGGGGCAGCAGGGCGTCGATCTGGTCCACCACCGGGTCGCTCTCCACCTTGAAGCGCACGGCGGAATATCCCAGCAGCAGCCCGAACACGGCGGCGAGTGTGCTGATGGCGAGGATGGCGGCGAGGATGCTCATGCAGGCCTCACTTCACCAGACCAATGAAGCCCATGAAGCCCAGGGACATGAGGCCTGCGGTGATCAGGGCGATGGCGTTGCCGCGAAACGGCAGGGGCACGTCGGCCACGGTGATGCGTTCACGCACGGCGGCGAACAGGATCAGCACCAGGGAAAAGCCCGCTGCCGCGCCCAGGCCGTAGAGGGCGGATTCGATGAAGCCGTGGGCCTCCTGGACGTTGAGCAGGGCCACGCCCAGCACCGCGCAGTTGGTGGTGATCAGCGGCAGGAAGATACCCAGCACGTTATAGAGCAGGGGGCTGGTCTTGTGCACCACCATCTCGGTGAACTGCACCACCGCAGCGATCACCAGGATGAAGGCAATGGTGCGCAAGTACTCAAGCCCCAGGGGGGCGAGCATGTACTCATTGACCAGGTAGCTGCACACCGAGGAGAGCGTGAGCACGAAGGTGGTGGCCAGGCCCATGCCCGTGGCGGTCTCCACCTTGCGCGACACGCCCATGAACGGGCACAGCCCCAGGAACTTCACCAGGACGAAGTTGTTCACCAGCACGGTGCTGATCAGGATGAGGGCGTATTCGGTCATCGTTTGTCAGTATCCGGCGCCTGCCTTCGGGCTGCAACCGGGCTTGGATTGGGGGAATGCTCGAATGGTATCGGCATTGTGATTAAACGCAGAGGGCGCAAAGACGCAGAGGACGCGAAGAGTCTTTTTATCAAAATGCTCTGCGATCTCTGCGTCTTTGCGCCCTCTGCGTTACTCCATGGAGCTGGGGCCCTCGGCTTGTCGCCTAGAGACGTATCTTACTGAAATCGTCAGCCACCGGGTGGGGACCGAAGTCTTCGCCGCTGGCGGTGCGGTCGAGGACGGTGGTTGGCACGCCCGCCTCGGCGGCGGCGTCCAGTTCGGCGCGCAGGTCGGAGAGAAACAGCATGTCGCGGGGCTCAACGCCCAGATCCGTGGCGATGGCCTTGTAGGAGGCGGTGTCCCGCTTGCCGCCGATACGGGTGTCGTAGTAGGCATCGAACAGGGGGTTGAGGTCACCGAAGGCGGTGTGGCCGAAGAGCAGCTGCTGGGCGTGCACCGAGCCGGAGGAATAGATGGCCAGGCGGATGCCTTGTTCCTTCCAGCGGCGCAGGTGTTCGACGGCATCCTCGTAGACGTGGCCCTGAAAGTCGCCGCGCTGGTAGCCGTCCTCCCAGATCAGGCCCTGCAGGGCCTTGAGGGGGGTGATCTTCTGGTCGTTGTCGATCCAGCCGATCATGCGCTCGATGAGCGCCCCCTCGTCCAGGTCTCCGCCGGCATAGGCGCGGGCGTCGGCCAGCAGGCGCTTGACCTGGGTGTCGTCCCGGTGTGCGCGCACATACGCCGGCAGATGCTTCCGGGCATAGGGGAACAGCACGTCCTTCACAAAGGAGATGCTGGAGGTGGTGCCTTCAATGTCGGTGAGAATGATCTGGGTCATGGTTGCTTACCGGTAAACTGGAACGCTTCGGCGATTAACGCGGAGGACGCAGAGACGCAGAGTTCGCAAAGGTTTTTAATCAGCTCTCTTTGCGCTCTCCGCGTCTCTGCGACCTCTGCGTTAATAACGGACCCCAGCCCTACTCGCCGAAGCGAGGAAAGCGGCTGGCGATGTCGCTGCCGGTGAAGTTGGCCACCCAGCCTTGCGGGTTGGTGAACAGCCGGATGGCGGTGAAACGGGGTTCGGGGCCCATGTCGAACCAGTGGGTGGTGTTGTTGGGCACGCTGATCAGGTCACCCTTCTCGCACAGGGTGGCGTAGACCTGCTCGTTCTTGTGGATGTAGAACAGGCCCTGGCCGTCCACGAAGAAGCGCACCTCGTCTTCGCTGTGGGTGTGCTCGTCCAGGAACTTGGCCCGCAGGGCTTCGCGCTGGGGGTGATCCGGGGTCAGGCTCACCACGTCCACGGACTGAAAACCGTTCTCCTGCATCAGCCGGTCCACGTCGGCCTGGTAGGCGGCCAGGATCTCCTCCTGGCTGGCGCCCGGGGCCACGGGCTGGCTGGCATCCCAGCGCTCGAAGCGCACGCCGATGGCATTGAGTTCGCGCTTGATGTCGTCAAACTCGGTGAAGCGCCGGACCTGGCCCGGGGCGTTTTCCGCGTAGATGCTCAGTGCGCTCACGATCTCAACCTCCGCAGTTGCATTTCACATTCAAACAGGAACTCGAAGGCCTCCATGTGTCGGCGCGCCGCCGTCACATCCTCGCCCCAGGTGTACAGGCCGTGGCCCTCGATCAGGTATCCGGCGATGTTCGGCTCCCGGTTCATCAGGTCGTCCACCCGGGCAGACAGCTGGCGGATGTCCTGGTCGTTGCCGAACACCGGCACGTTGAGACGGGTCTGGTGGGTGTCGATGCCCGGAAAGGCCTTGAGCACCTCGTAGTCCTGGATCACCAGCCCGTTGGGCGACAGGCGCGAGAGCACCGTGGCATTCACCGAATGGGTGTGCAGCACGGCGCCGACCTGCGGCGAGCGGCGGTACAGGATGATGTGCAGGAAGGCCTCCGCCGAAGGGCGCTTGCCCTCGGAGATCACGTTGCCGTCCAGGTCCACCACCATCAGGTCGTCCTCGGTGAGTTCGCCCTTGTGGCGCCCGGAGACGGTCACGGCCATGTGGTTCTCGTCCAGGCGCGCAGACAAGTTGCCCGCCGTGGCCGGCACCCAGCCCCGCTCGAAGGAAAAGCGCCCCGCCGCAATCAGCTCTGCCGCGCGCACCTTGAAATTAAGATCCTGCTCGTTCATCCGTTACCTATGCTGTCCTGATTTTACTTGCCACTTGAGACTTGCCACTAGCCACTGCCGCGGCTTACTTAACCCGCATCCCGGGCCTGGCACCATCATCCGGATTCAAAATGAACAATTCCTCCCCCCCCGGCCCCGCGGCCAGGACCATGCCTTCGGAGAGGCCGAACTTCATCTTGCGCGGGGCGAGGTTGGCCACCATCACCGTGAGCTTGCCCTCCAGGTCTGCCGGGTCGTAGGCGGACTTGATGCCGGCGAACACCTGGCGGCTCGCGCCGCCCAGGTCCAGGGACAGGCGCAGCAGCTTGTCGGCGCCCTCCACATGCTCGGCCTTGACGATGCGGGCGATACGCAGATCGATTTTGGAGAAATCCTCGATGCCGATCTCATCGCTAATGGGGCCGCCTTCCAGGGCCTGTTTCGGCGCGCTGGCGGCAGCCAGGTCCTCTTTCGAGGACTCCTGCAGAAGGGCCACGGCGTCCGGGTCCACCCGGGTCATGAGCGGCTCGAAGGGATTGATCTTGCGCCCCACCAGGGGCTTGGCCACATCGGCCCAGGCCAGGGGTTCGATGGCCAGGAAGCCTTCTGCCTTTTGCGCCATGGTCGGCAGCACAGGCTTGAGGTAAGTCATCAGCACCCGGAACAGGTTGAGCCCCTGGGTACAGACCGCCTGCACCCGATCCTCCATGCCTTCCTGCTTGGCCAGCACCCAGGGCTTGTGCTCGTCGATGTACTGGTTGGCCACATCGGCCAGCGCCATGATCTCGCGCATGGCATGACCGTACTCGCGGGTCTCGTAGAGTTTGGCGATCTCGTCCCGGCTGCGGGCGAAGCGCTCGTAGAGGTCGGCGTCGGGCAGGCTGTCGGCAAGCTGGCCATTGAAACGCTTGTGGATGAAACCGGCGCAGCGTGAGGCGATGTTCACCACCTTGCCTACCAGGTCGCTGTTCACCCGGGCGATGAAGTCATCCAGGCTCAGATCGATGTCGTCCACGCCGGAACCGAGCTTCGCCGCGAAGTAGTAACGCAGGTACTCGGGGTCCAGGTGATCGAGATAGGTGCGCGCCTTGATAAAGGTGCCCCGGGACTTGGACATCTTCTGGCCGTTCACGGTCAGGAATCCGTGGCAGTGCACTGCGGTGGGGGCGCGAAAGCCCGCACCGGTCAGCATGGCGGGCCAGAACAGGGTGTGAAAGTAGGCGATGTCCTTGCCGATGAAATGATGCAGCTCGGTGGTGCTCTGCGGCGACCACCAGGCATCGAAGTCCAGGCCGTGGCCCTCGCAGTAGCGCTTGAAGCTGGCCATGTAGCCGATGGGGGCATCCAGCCACACGTAGAAATACTTGCCCGGTGCCTCGGGGATCTCGAAGCCCCAGTAGGGGGCGTCCCGGGAGATGTCCCAGTCGGTGAGCCCGGCCTTGAACCACTCGTCGAGCTTGTTGCGGATCTCAGGCTGCAGGCTACCGGAACTGGTCCAGGTGCGCAGGAACTGCTCGAAGTCCGCCAGCTGGAAGAAGTAGTGCTCGGATTCCTTCTCCACGGGGGTGGCCCCGGAGATGGCGGACACCGGGTTCTTCAGGTCCGTGGGCGTGTAGGTGGCGCCGCAGGCCTCGCAGGAATCGCCGTACTGGTCCGCCGCGCCGCACTTGGGGCACTCGCCCTTGATGAATCGGTCCGGCAGGAACATGCCCGCCTTGGGGTCGTAGGACTGGCGGATGGTGCGCCGGGCGATGTGGCCGCCGTCGCGCAGCCGCGTGTAGATGAGCTCCGCGAAATGGCGGTTCTCCGGCGAGTGGGTGCTGTGGTACTGGTCGAAGGCCACGTGGAAGTCGTCGAAGTCCGCCCGGTGCTCGTGGCCGATGCGCTCGATGAGTTCTTCCGGCTCGATGCCCTCAGCGCGGGCCTTGAGCATGATCGGCGTGCCGTGGGCATCGTCGGCGCACACATAAATGCACCGGTGCCCACCCATGCGCTGGAAGCGCACCCAGATGTCGGTCTGGATGTATTCCACCAGGTGGCCGAGGTGAATGGGGCCGTTGGCGTAGGGCAGGGCGCTGGTGACCAGGATCTGCCGGGTGGCCGGGGAGTTGTCGGGGGTCTGGGTCATGGATGCACGGATTGGAGGGAAAAGTGAGCCAAGTTAGCAGGTTGCGCCCTTGATCGCCAGAGTACAGCCCCCGGATCCGGGCCGTTGCGGGGCTGTTTTGGGGCGGTAGGGTCTCTATATACCTCCAACTAGTGGTTTTTTTGCCCGGGGGCTGATGGTGTAGAATCTCGAGGCTACGCACCGGTCTGGGCACAACGGCCCATCCGGCGCCCGATTCGAAATCCCCCGAAGGAGCCCAGACATGTCCGATGTATCCCGGTTGCAGGTTGAGACCGCCCTCAAAGAGATCCAGGACCCTTACATGGAGAAGGATCTGATGGCCGCCGGCGAGGTGGCTGACATTCGTGTGGAGGGTGGCAAGGTGGCCGTGGACGTGCGCTTTGGTTACCCAGCGGGCGGTTATCACGCCACCCTGACCGAGGAGATCAAGGCCAAGGTGGGCGCCATCGCCGGCGTGTCCAGTGTCGAGGTGAAGGTGGAGACCCGCATCACCGCCCACGCGGTGCAGAAGAACCTCAAGCCCATGGAAGGCATCAAGAACATCATCGCCGTGGCCTCCGGCAAGGGCGGCGTGGGCAAGTCCACCACTGCCGTGAACTTGGCCCTGGCCCTGGCCGCCGAAGGCGCCACCGTGGGCATCCTGGACGCCGATATCTACGGCCCCAGCCAGCCTCGCATGCTGGGCATCCACGGCAAGCCGGAATCCAAGGACGGCCGCCACATGGAGCCCATGGAGAACCACGGTCTGCAGGCCATGTCCATCGGCTTCCTGATCGAGGAAGACACCCCCATGATCTGGCGCGGTCCCATGGTCACCCAGGCCCTGGAGCAGTTGTTGCGCGATACCCGCTGGTCGAACCTGGACTACCTGGTCATCGATCTGCCCCCGGGCACCGGTGACGTGCAGCTGACCCTGGCCCAGAAGATCCCGGTCAGTGGCGCCGTGATCGTCACCACGCCCCAGGACATCGCCCTGCTGGATGCCCGCAAGGGCCTGAAGATGTTCGAGAAGGTGGAGGTGCCGGTGCTGGGTATCGTGGAGAACATGAGTATTCACATCTGCTCCAAGTGCGGTCACGAGGAACACATCTTCGGCGAGGGCGGTGGTGCCCGCATGGCCGAGGAGCACGGCGTGGAGATGCTCGGTGCCCTGCCCCTGGATATTCACATCCGCGAGCAGGCCGACAGCGGCAACCCCACCGTGGTCGCCGCCCCCGACAGCCGCATCACCGAGATCTACAAGGAGATCGCCCGTCGCACCGGCGCCCGCCTGGCCGTCCAGACGAAGGACTACAGCTCCAAGTTCCCGAGCATCGTCATTCAAAACACTTAAAGGCGCAGAGGCAAGTTGCAAGAGACAAGAG
>JBHEOJ010000149.1:0-4922 GCA_046260855.1 Thioalkalivibrio sp. | reverse complement strand
TATTGCGAAGATTTGCAACGCCGAGAGCGCGAATTTGAGTGTTCAAGATGCGTGCTCACGAATAGTTAGAGGTGCCCATATGTCTGGGGAAGGTTAACGACGAACAAACAGATATTCCTGCATGCCGTCACCGAGCAGGATGCCACGCGCGGCATGGAAGTCGGGCATGAACCGCTGCAACTCTCCACTGGGATAACCGCTGAGTTTCACAGTGGCAGGGTTCTGTCCGGACAGTGCTTTCAACCCGCCGTCCGGACAGAGTACCAGGGCCCTGGGCGTTTGTGGCAGGCTCTTCATGCCGTAGGCCACGAAGCCATGCACCTGGGCGCCGGCAGGCAGCAATTGCGCAAGCCGTGACATGAGTGCGCTGATGACCGGGGGTTGCAGATAGTTCAATACCTCCCAGACCATGACGAGATCACAACCGCTGACCAGCCCCGGTGTCAGCAGTGTCTCCATGCGCGCCTGTAACGCCTCCTCCTCTTCCCGGGGGTCGAGGTTGAGCAGCTCACCCGTAAGCGAGGCGATACACAGGCGCACGGGCAGACCCGTGAAGAATTCAATGGTCTGCTCGTGGGCCTCGCCAAGATCCAGAAGTACGCGCCGCTCACCTTTCATCAGGGGTTGCAGCGCCTGATGAAGCAGCTTGCATGGATAGGCTTCCTGATCAGGGCCTGGGCTGCTTACGACATCTCCGGCGGTGCTTGCCCGGCTAGGGCTCACCTGGGCCACGCTACGTGAGTCATTGGCTAACCGGCCTTAGCCGACGCTGCCGCCCACCTTGCCGGCGGACGGAGACTTGCCCGATTCACCGGCCGTGTCGCCCGTACTGGATGATGAGACACCCGCTGGTGCGGCTGTCTCGTTGCGGGCCTTGTCCGGACCCTGGGCGGGAGAGCGTTCAGGTGACTGACTGGAAGCGGATTTGGACTTCTGCACCCCCATGCTGGCCTCCACTGCCTGGGCATCCATCTCGATGGAACCCTTGAAGCGCGCACCCTCTTCGAGGCTGACCCGTGGAGAAGTGATGTTACCCGTGATATTCGCGGACTTCTTGATTACGACGCGTTCTGCACCGAACAGATCACCCTCAACCGTACCGTCCACGACCACGGTATGGGCGTAAATGTTGGCGCTGATCTGACCGTGGGTGCCTACGGTCAGGCAGTGGCCCTGCAGCTTTACGGTGCCGCTGACACGGCCTTCGATGACCAGATCTTCTTCACCGCGCAGGGTGCCTTCGATATGGATTGAAGGGCCGATGATGGCCGCATCCCGGTGTCGCGTCATGCCAAGCGCAGGGGCTTGGGCCACCCCGCCCTTGAAACCGTCAGGATCACGGGGGAAATCCTTCTCCTCGTCCTTGGATTCCTGGTTACCGCCGAAACCGCGCTTTCCGATGTCAAACATGGCCATATCGCTATCCTCCTGGAACAAGAACAGCCGAACCCGGAATGGTCGACCGAGGCCACATCCTACTCTCCGTGTCTCATGCCGAATGCAAATACGGTCACGCAAACCCCAACGGGATGGCCAATGAGTGATGGAGTCCACAAAACCGTATTCATTACGGGGTAGGAGGGTGCCCCCGTAGACTCCGTGCAGCTAGCGCAATCACCGCCTAGGCTGACAGAGCCCTGGATGCTCCGTTTGCCCGGCATTCCATGGCCACGAAAGCCTTGCGAAGCCAGATAAACCTGCCGAACCATGGGGTTGCCATGGTTCGGCAGGTCGAGTCACAGGCGTGACCCTGATGACGTCTGGTTGCGTGCGCCACTACCTCTGATGAGTGTTGTCCGTTCTGGCAACCACCGCTTTCGGGGCCACCATCAGATAGAGCGCAGGTACCACCACCATGTTCAATGCAGTGGCGCTGAGTAGACCGCCCAGGATCACCCAGGCCATGGGGGCCTGGATCTCCGTTCCCGGTTCGCCCAGGCCCATAGCCAGGGGGATGAGCGCCAGGGCTGCCGTCAGCGCGGTCATGAGAATGGGTACAAGGCGCTCCTGGGAGCCCCGCTCGATCACTTCCCTGAGTGACAGGCCCTCGGCGGCCAGGTCACCATAGCGGCTCATGAGCAACAGGCCGTTACGCACGGCGATTCCGAACAGGGTGATGAAACCGACCAGGGCTGCCACGGTCATGACACCGCCCATCAGCCAGACCGCCACCACACCCCCTATCAGGGCGAGCGGCACGTTGGCCATGACCACCAGTCCGAGCCGGGGGGAGCGAAGCGACACGGCCAGCAGGCCGAGCATGGCCAGCAGCACTGCGGAACCTACGATGAGCAGCGTGCGCGTCGCCTGGGCCTCAGCCTCGAACTGCCCGCCGAACTCAAGACGGTACCCGGGCGGCAACTCGAGTCTCTCGGCCAGGGTTGCGCGCACGTCATCAACGGCACCGCGCAGATCTCGCCCGGCCACGTTGGCGCTCACCACCAGGCGCCGCTCTCCGTTTTCCCTGAGTACCATGCCGGCACCCCGTTCCACGCTCGGTACCACCAGTTCCGAGAGGGTGACGTGGTGTCCCGTGGGGGTGAGTACCGGGATGCGGCCCAGGGTTTCGAAATCGCGGCGTATCTCCTCCGGCAGACGGACCACCAGATCGAAGCGTCGATTGCCCTCGAAGACCTGTGAGACCACGCTGCCCCGCCAGGCGCCTTCCACCAGGTCCGCCACCTCCCCTGCCCCGAGACCATAACGTCCCATCGCCTCGCGATCGGCCCGCAGGCGCAGTTGCGGTACCTCCGCCTGGGCCTCGGCGGACACGTCCACCAGACCCGGGATGTCCTCCAGCTGCGTCTCGATCTCCTTGCCCAGGCGACGAAGTTCCGCCAGGGACGGGCCGAATACCTTGATGGCTATGTTGGCGCGTACACCCGAGAGCATGTGGTCGATACGATGGGAGATGGGCTGACCGATGTTGAAATTAGCCCCCGGAAACCCGGCAAGCAGCCTACGCAGTTCCTCCAGGAACACGGCCTTGCCATCGGGCAGATGACCGAGGCGCAGATCCAGTTCGCTCATGTGCGGCGGCTGGCTGTGTTCCGCCTGTTCCGCGCGGCCCGTGAGCCGCGCCACGGAGACTACCTCCGAACGCTCCAGCACCGCCTGTTCCACCGCGCGGGCCAGGCGTGCCGATTCTGCCAGCGCCGTGCCCGGTGGTGTCACCATCTCGATGGTCAGGCTGCCCTCGTTGAACTCGGGCAGGAATGACCGGCCAAGCTGGGTGACGCTCACCACGGTCAGCACCGCCAGCAACAGCGAGGCGCCAAGTATCCAGGGGGCATGTCGCATCGTGAATGCCAGGATCGGACGGTAGGCAGCGCGCAGGGCGCGTACCGGCAGTGGTTCTGTTGGCGTGCGCAGATCCCTGGAGCCGGCAAGCAGGTAACGGGCTAGGACCGGCGTCAGGGTCAGGGCCACCAGCAGGGACGCGGCGATGGACACCAGGTAGGCGATACCCAGGGGCTGCAGCAGACGGCCTTCCACGCCGCCCAGGAAGAACAGCGGCAGGAACACCAACATGATGATGACCGTTGAAAATACCACCGGTCTGCGCACTTCCACACAGGCATGATAGATCACGCGGGTGGCGGGCTCGGGACGTTCCTGGGCACTGTTCTCCTTGAGGCGTCGGTAGATGTTCTCCACGAAGATGATGGCGTCATCCACCAGGGCGCCGATGGCGATGGTCATGCCGCCCAGGGTCATGGTGTTGACGCTGATACCCAGCGCCGTCAGGGCCAGCAGGGCCGCCACCAGGGACAGGGGGATAGCCAACAGGGAGATCAGGGTGGTGCGGAGGTTGAGCAGGAACAGGTAGAGGACGACGACCACGAACAGGGCCCCGTCACGTAGCGCCTTGCCTACGTTGTCCACCGCCAGTTCGATGAAGTCCGCCTGACGAAACAGGTCCGGGGCAAGCTCCAGACCCTCCGGGAGTTGATTCGCCAGAACGTCGAGACGCTCACCAATGGTCCGGGTCAACAAGAGGGTGTCAGCCCCGGGTTGTTTGGACACCGCAAGCACCACGCCCGGATCACCATTGACACCTCCGTCACCCACCGGGATGGCCGCGCCCATGCTGACCTGTGCAACGTGTCGTACCCGCACGATGGAAGCACCCTGCACGGCCACCACCGCTTCGCGGATATCGTTCAGGTCCGTGGTGCGTCCGAGAAAGCGAATCAGATAATCCTGGCCCCCTCGTTCCACCAGACCACCACTGGCATTGCGGTTGGCGTCGGCCACGGCCCGATTGATCATGGCCAGGTCCACACCACTGGCGCGCATGCGTTCCGGGTCCACCAGCACCTGGTACTGACGCACCTGTCCGCCCAGGCTCACCACCTGGGCGACGCCGGGCACGGACAGCAACTGCGGAGCGATCAACCAGTCCGCTACCTCTCGCGCCTGCATCAGGTCGGCAGGCGCACGGGCGCGCAGTCCCAGGTACAGGATCTCGCCCATGATGGAACTGATGGGACCCATCTGCGGGGCCTCAACTCCATCGGGCAATCCGCTGACTTGTCCCAGGCGCTCTGCGACCACCTGCCGTGCCGTGAGGTCGGGGAACACGTCCACCGGCGCCTCACGGGCCATCCATACGCCTGCGCCCAGAGCTGCAATAGCGAGCAGGACGACCAGCATGCGGTTGGCCAGGGACCAATCAATCAATCTGTCGAACATGTGGTTATCTCCTGTTAGTGGGCGTGGCCGTGACCGATTTCACCGGTCTCGCGTCCTGCCAGGAGCACCGCATAGGCACCCTCGACGATCACGCGCTCGTCCGCCTCCAGCCCGTCCAGGACACCTACGCGTCCGGTGGCTCTTGTGCCCAGTCGCACGAGACGACGCTCGAAGGACTCGCCACCTTGCTGCACGATGACCACGGCCATGCCGTCATCATCCAGTAC
>JBHEOJ010000148.1:4606-4931 GCA_046260855.1 Thioalkalivibrio sp. | reverse complement strand
CCCCAAGAGAGCGCTAGAGACAAGTTTGAAGATACAAGATACAAGTTGACTGATTCAACCCGCTCACAGGCTTTCCACGCGGATGATGAGACCACTGATCATTCTGCTGAGCTCTTTCGCCTCTACAACGAAATGAGACGCACGATCCTTTGGCAACAATCCCGCTTCGATACCGATGTACAGCTGGGTTCGAAGCTCTCCGCTGGAGCCCTTGGCGATTCGAAGATACCGGATGAATTCCTGTCGCGAATCCCTTTCGTAACCCTCGGCAATATTTGAGGGCACTGACAGGGCAGACCGGGTGATCTGATCGCGAAAGCCACGA
>JBHEOJ010000148.1:0-4596 GCA_046260855.1 Thioalkalivibrio sp. | reverse complement strand
CTCCGGGAGTAACTTAGCCCGGATACCGATCATGAGTTGAGTTCTGAGCTCTCCACATGATCCCTTGGCCACTTTGAGGAATTGCCTCCTTTCCCTGGATGAGTCCCTCTCGTAACCCTCGGCGATGTTCGATGGCACGGACAGACCGGAGCGTACCAGCTGATCACGATAGGACTTGTCCTTGCATGCCTGTGTGCATTCGAATAATGCAACAGACAAGGCGCAGGCCCGCTTCCAGACATCCAGGGTTTCGTACGAGTTCGCTTCCATGCAGTCTCACTCCTTGAGACTTGCCACTTGCAACTTGCCACTGCGCCGAAGCGCAGCGAGGTGCTTTAGCGCTTACTGAACTGCGTGGCACGGCGGGCCTTGCGCAGGCCGACCTTCTTGCGCTCGACTTCACGGGCGTCGCGGGTGAGGAAACCGGCGCCGCGCATGTTGCCGCGCAGGGTTTCGTCGTATTCCACCAGCGCACGGGCGATGCCGAGGCGAATGGCGCCGGCCTGGCCGTTGGCACCGCCACCGGCGGTGGTGGCGATGACGTCGAAGCGGTCAACCGCCTGGGCCACTTCAAAGGGCTGACGGACCACCATGCGGGAGGTCTCGCGGCCGAAGTAGTCGTCCAGGGGCTTGCCGTTGACGACGATGTCACCCTTGCCGGGGCGCAGGAAGACGCGCGCGGAGGCGGTCTTGCGGCGGCCTGTTCCGTAGTTCTGAGTCGTTGCCATAAGTGTCCTGCCGAATCTTGATCTGACTTGTGATCGCGGCCGAGGCCGCCGTGAAATGCTTACAGCTCGAGCACCTGGGGCTGCTGGGCCGTGTGCTTGTGCTCGGTGCCGGCGTAGACCTTGAGCTTCTTGAACATGGTCCGGCCGAGGGAATTCTTGGGCAGCATACCCTTGACCGCGAACTCAAGGGCGCGCTCGGGCGCGCGCTCCATGAGCTGGCTGAAGTTCATGGACTTCATGTGGCCAATGTAACCGGTGTGCTTGTAGTACATCTTGTCCTGGGCCTTGTTGCCCGTGACGTGCACCTTGTCGGCATTGATGACCACGATGTAGTCGCCAGTGTCCACATGGGGGGTGTACTCGGGCTTGTGCTTGCCACGCAGACGACGGGCCACTTCTGTAGCCAGACGACCCAGGGTTTTGCCAGAGGCATCCACCAGGTACCAGTCGCGTTGGACTTCAGCAGGCTTGGCGCTAAAGGTCTTCATGCCGTGCTCCAAAGGTACTTCTTGATCGAGGAAAGAGCGGGATGATAAAGGCGCAAGGGACAAGATACAAGAGGCAAGATGGCCGCAGAGAGCGGCCCGCCCTGTATCCCGCCTCCCGCCACCTGCCCCTGCCGGCAACAGCGGGGCAAAAAAAAGCGCGGCTCGAGGGCCGCGCTAATAACCACCAAAGGAGGATGGAGGAGTCCACTGACTCCGGGAAGGGGTCCCGGCGATCAGCATGTGATTAGTTTCTAATATTATATTATTCATGTCAACAAGGAATTTGTCGTGGAACGGGGATTGGGGGTGGGTGGTGATAAGCGGGGCGTTTCGGGGGATGAGCGGTGCAACCACGCCCCCTTCCCCCCTCCCCAACCCTCCCCCGCGATGCGGGAGAGGGGGTAGAAAGGCGGGTGGGATTTGATTTTTACTCCCTCGCCCTCAGGGAGAGGGTTGGGGAGAGGGTGGTTTGAAAGGCCGCCCCTTCCCCAGCCCTCCCCCGCGATGCGGGAGAGGGGGCAGAAAGGTGGATGGTTTGTTTGATTTTTACTTCCTCGCCCTCAGCAGATGGCGGCAGGCTCGGCCCGCCCTATGGGCTGCGGGTAAGGAATACTCCCTCTCCCGCATCGCGGGGGAGGGCTGGGGAGGGGGCCTTTATATCTGAAGCCGCTCGACCACCCGGCCGTGAACCAGATGCTCCTGGAGGATTTCCTCAACATCCTGTTCGTCCACGTAGGTGTACCAGACACCTTCGGGGTAGACGACTACCACGGGGCCTTCGTTGCAGCGGTCCAGGCAGCCGGCGGTGTTGACGCGCACACCACCCTTGCCGGTGATGCCCAGTTCCTTGGCCCGGCGCTTGGCGTAGGCCCGCATGTCGGTGGCGCCGTAGTTTTCGCAGCAATTGCCATCCTCGCGGCAGTTGGTGCAAAAGAAGATGTGGCGCTGGTAGTAGGACATGGGGTGCGGCTCCTGGGGAATTACCAGAAATTGTAAACCAGGCTGACCGCCGTGATGGTATCGGTTTTCTCACGATCCGCAGGCACTTCGGTGTTGTGCTTGGCGGTCAGGGACAGGCGCATGGCCAGTTTGGCGTTGATGGCGGCGGTCAGGGAGGTGACCGACTCGACCTCGGTGTTGTCGTTGCCGCTCTGGATGAGCAGGTCCTGGCCGAACCTGGCCGTCTCGCTGAGACGATGCTCGTAGAATAGGGCGCCACGCAGGATGGCGTCGTCGTCACGCTCGCCCCCTTCCAGGCGGCTCTGGCGATAACCGACACCGGCCTCCATGTCCAGGCGGGAGCGGTCGGTGTCGATCACCCGGCGACCGTAACCGACGGAGACCGAGGACTGGTAGTCGTAGCCGCTGAACTGGTCCTTCTCGTAGCGCAGCGCCGCAAACAGGTATTCCCGGGGGCGGAATTTCCAGTCGCTCTTGAAGTTGCCCACGTAGCGTTCGGCGGTAGTATCGCGATCTTCGGATCGTTTGAGGGCCTCCAGCTGCAGGGTGTGGCGCCAGGACTCTTCCTCATAACGTAAGCGGGACTTGGCGTTGATGGACTCGGCCTCGGTGTTGCCCGTGGTCCAGACGGCGCCCAGCTCGGCGTGACCACTCCAGCCCTCCTCGCCCCAGTCATCGGCGTGAGCCGGGGCAAGCCACAACAGGCCCACGGCCAGGAGGCTGATAGAATGAGTGATCGATCGCTTGATACGTGGCATGCGCTTCGCTTGCTCCCGAGGGGCTTTGAATCCGGCGCTGCACCCTAACAGACAGATGGGATCTCTCAGAAATTACCCGATGAAACCAAGGCTTAAAGATACCGATCGCTGCGTGATGTGCGGGCTTTGCCTGCCCCACTGCCCCACCTACGGGCTGAGCCGCCAGGAAGGCGACTCGCCCCGTGGTCGCATCAGCCTGATGCAGGGACTGGCCAGTGGCAGGCTCCAGGCCGATGACCGGGTCACTGGACATCTGGACGGCTGCCTTGGCTGTCGGGCCTGCGAATCGGTGTGCCCGTCCGGCGTGCCCTTCGGGCGGCTGATGGATGAGGCCCGCGAGCTGCTGGGCGAACAACGCAGTGATCGCCCCGGGCTGCCGGGTCTGGCCGCCCCCCTGATGAGGGCCGACCGCCTGGGCCGGGGCGCGGCGTCCCTGCTGCACCTGTATCAGCACACCGGCCTGCACGGGGCGCTGATACACTTGCCGGGCCTGTCCGCGGGCTCACTCGGGCGGGCCCTGTCGCTGCTGCCACGCCAGGCCACGGGCGCGGCACCCCGGGGCATCGCCCACCCCCCGGGCGCCTTGCACGGTCGGGTGCAGCTGTTCGTGGGCTGCACCGGTGCGGCCTTCGAGGGTCACGCCCTGGCCGCCGCCCGGGACCTATTGCTGGCCCTGGGTTTCCAGGTGGAAACCCCCAGGGCCCAGGGCTGTTGCGGGGCGCTGGATCTGCACGGCGGCAGGAGCGACCGGGCCCTGCAACTGGCCCGGGACAATCTGGCCGCCTTCGGAGATCAGGACATCCCCATCATCAGCCTCAACAGCGGCTGTCGAACGCAGCTCAAGGAGTACGCAGGCCGGATGCCGACCCCGCAGGCACAGGCCTTTGCCGGGCGGGTGCAGGATCTGTACGGGTTTTTGATGGCGCAGGAAGAGCGGCTGTTCGGCACCGAGGGATTGCTGAGCTGTGGCATTCAGCCTGAAGACCGGGCACCTGCTGAGGAAAAGGTGAGACGGGTGGCGGTGCACCTGCCCTGCACCCTGCGCAATGTGCTCAAAGAGCAGGGCGCGCTGCTGGCGCTGCTGCGCCGCCTGCCGGGGATTGAGGTGATGGAACTGGAGGGCAACGAGCGCTGTTGCGGCGCGGCCGGGGCGCACATGATGACCCACCCCGCAGACGCCGATGCCCTGCTTGCGCCCAAGATCGAGGCGGTACGACAGCTCGCGCCAGAGGCCATCGTCACCGCGAATATCGGCTGCAACCTCCATTTTCAGGCGGGACTGCGCCGGGCCGGGCTGGACGTACCGGTGATCACGGGGGCGGAACTGATCCGGCAGTGGGTTCTTGTGTAGGAGGCACGACTTCGGGCCGAACAGCGGTGCCCGATCAGGCCGCGGCGGTTCGCAGTGGGAGCGGCCCGGCGGCGGGCATGGCCCGCCCTATAGGGTTTCCTTTGCGTGCCTAGCGGCTTTACGAGAGATACCAATCCGGCCCTTGATAAGTCCGGCAGCAAGGCGCTCAACCACGAAGCACGCGAAGATCACGAAGTGACCATGTGAAAAAATCCTTCGTGTTCTTCGTGGTGAAAAAGTCATAGGGCGCCCCATGGGCGCCGCCGAGTGTGTGTCGGTGCCGCAACGGCGGGCATGGCCCGCCCTATGGG
>JBHEOJ010000147.1:461-4982 GCA_046260855.1 Thioalkalivibrio sp. | reverse complement strand
GGATCGGGATCCGGAGGCCGCTGCCGAGGGGCAGCGACTTTTTGGTGCCGAAGGGCGTTTTCAGTTCGAGCGGTGTTCATTCGACATGCTGCAGCAGGTGACAGACAAACTGGGGATCAGCGGCCGGCTGGATGGTGTCCTGCTGGACCTGGGGGTCTCTTCTCCCCAGCTGGATACGCCCGAACGGGGTTTCAGCTTCCAGAGCGACGGCCCTCTGGACATGCGCATGGATCCGGATTGCGGGGAGTCCGCCGCCGCCTGGCTGGATCGGGCCGAAGAGGACGAGATCGTCCAGGTGCTCAAAGAATATGGCGAGGAACGTTTCGCCCGGCGTATTGCCCGGCGCATCGTCGAGACCCGCCGTGAGACCCCCATCGAGCGCACCCGGCAGCTGGCGGAGCTGGTCAGTGACGCGGTGCCCTTTCGTGAGCGCCACAAGCATCCGGCCACGCGCAGTTTTCAGGCCATCCGCATGCGGGTCAATGACGAGCTGGAATCCCTGCGTCGTTGCCTGGATCAGATCCCCGCCCTGCTGGCCCCGGGCGGACGCCTGGCGGTGATCAGTTTCCACTCCCTGGAAGATCGGCTGGTCAAGCGGGCCATTCGCCATCAGGTGGAGGGTGAGCGTCTGCCCCGAGGACTGCCGGTGCGCGATGACCGTCGCGGGCAGACCCTCAAGCTGGTGGGTCGTGCCATCAAGGCCGGGGAAGCGGAGCTGGCGCAGAACCCACGGGCGCGCAGCGCCGTGCTTCGGGTGGCTGAGCGTTTGCAATGAATCCGAGGCTGCTGGGGCTTGGTGTGTTGTTCCTGGTGGTGCTCATGAGTGCCCTGGGTGTGGTCTACGGCAAGCACCACAGCCGCAGCCTGTTCATGGACCTACAGGTAGAGAACGCCGAGCGGGATCGACTGAATGTGGAGTGGGGTCAGCTGCAGCTGGAACAGAGCACCTGGGCGACCCACGGACGAATTGAAGAAGTGGCCCGTGACCGCCTGGGCATGACCCTGCCGGATGCGCGTTCCACCGTAATTTTGCTGGAGTGACCTCGAGATACATGTCGGATTCATCGCACAAGCTGAACGGATTTCGCCGCCACGCGGTTCTGGGGCTGTTTGTCCTGGGCTTCGTGCTGCTGGTGGGCCGCGCTGTGGATCTGCAGGTCTTCAAGCAGGACTTCCTGCGCGGCGAGGGCGATGCCCGCCACCTGCGCACCATGGCCATCCCCGCCCATCGCGGCATGCTGCTGGATCGTAACGGCGAGCCCCTGGCGGTGAGTACGCCGGTGGATTCCGTATGGGCCAATCCCCAGGAGACCCTGCAGGCCCCCGAGCGCCTGACGGAACTGGCCAGGGTGCTGGAGATGGACCGGGGTGATGTGCAGCGCCGCCTGGCGGAACGGGCGGGGCGCGAGTTTGTCTACCTGCGCCGGCATGTCAATCCGGATGTGGCCGCCCGGGTGGAGCAGTTGGGGGTGCCCGGCGTGGCCCTGCAGCGTGAGTTTCGTCGCTACTACCCCATGGGCGAAGTGGCCGCCCATGTGCTGGGCTTCACCAACATCGATGACCGGGGCCAGGAAGGTCTGGAGCTTGCGCTCAACAGCAGCCTCATGGGTGAGCCTGGCGCCAAACGGGTACTGCGGGATCGTCTCGGTCGGGTGATCAGCGATGTGGAGAGCATTCGTCCGGCGCGCCCGGGTAAAGATATCACCCTGACCATGGACCAGCGCATCCAGTATCTGGCCTATCGAGAGCTTAAGGCTGCGGTGCAGGCGCAGGGTGCCCGCTCCGGTTCCGCCCTGGTCATGGATGTGCGCACTGGCGACATCCTGGCCATGGTCAATCAGCCCAGCCACAACCCCAACAACCGGGGCAGCCTGCGACGGGATGCCTCCCGTAACCGGGCCGTAACCGACGTGTTCGAACCAGGTTCTACCATCAAGCCCTTCACGGTGGTAGCGGCCCTGGAAAGCGGCAGCGTCGCTTACGGCGTGACTGTGGATACCTCCCCGGGTCTGTACCGGGTAGGCAGTCATACCATCCGGGACATCCGCAACTACGGACGCATCGATCTCACCACCCTGTTGGCCAAGTCCTCCAATATCGGCGCCAGCAAGTTGGCCATGGACATGGAGTCCGAAGCCCTGTGGCGGGCGCTGCACCAGGCGGGGCTGGGTCGCGGCACGGGCAGTGGATTCCCCGGTGAGGCCTCCGGCCTGTTGCGGGATTTCTTCTACTGGCGCGACGTGGACCGGGCGACCCTGGCGTTTGGTTACGGGGTCTCGGTCACCCCGCTGCAGCTGGCACGGGCCTATGGTGCCCTGGCCAATGACGGAGTGATAGTCTCGCCGCGTTTCATCGAGGGCCAGCAGGTGCAGGCCCCGATGCAGGTGATCAACCCCGGGGTGAGCCGCCAGTTGCGCGCCATGCTGGAGGTCGCCGTGTCCCAGGACGGCACCGGACATCGGGCCCGGGTCGAGGGCTATCGCGTGGCGGGCAAGACCGGCACGGTGCGCAAGAGTGGCGCCGGCGGTTATACCGAGGATCGCTACCTGTCGGTGTTTGCGGGTTTTGCACCGGTCAGTAAGCCGCGCCTGGTCATGGTGGTGATGATCGACGAACCCGCCGGCGAGGATTACTACGGTGGCCAGGTGGCCGCGCCGGTGTTCTCCCGGGTGATGCAGGGCGCCCTGCGCCTGCTGGATGTGGCCCCTGATGACGTGCCGGAACTGCGCTCCGTATCGGTCGATGGGGGGCGGATATGATGGCCGCGACAAGGACACAGGGGCACTGGACCCTCGCCGGCCTGCTTGAGGGGATCGCCCCGGTGGCGCCGGGGCAGGACGTCGCCGTGAGCGACCTGTGTATCGACAGTCGCCGGGCCCAGCCCGGCGCCGTCTTTATTGCCCTGGCGGGCCACAAGGTGCACGGCCTGGCCCATGCCGCCGAGGCCATCGCCCGGGGCGCGGTGGCCGTGATCTGGCAGCCGGCGCCCAGGGTGCCGGCGCCCCAGGACCTGGGTGTGCCCTGCGTGGCACTGCACGGCCTGGGCCGACACCTGGGCGAGATCGCCGACCGGTTCTTCGTGCATCCCTCCGGGGCCATGAAGCTGGTTGGCATCACCGGCACCGACGGCAAGACCTCCACCAGCCAGTTTCTGGCCCAGGCCCTGGATGAGAGATCCGGGCGCTGCGGCGTGATCGGCACCCTGGGCGCCGGTGTGTACGGCACATTGTCCGACACCGGCCACACCACCCCCGATGCCCTGAGCCTGCACCGTTGGCTGGCGGATCTGCGCGGCCAGGGTGTGCGCTACACGGTGATGGAGGTCTCCTCCCATGCCCTGGCCCAGGGACGCATCAATGGCGCGGCCCTGGACCTTGCGGTGCTCACCAACCTAAGTCGGGATCACCTGGACTATCACGCCAGCGAGGCCGAGTACGCCGGCGCCAAGGCGAAGCTGTTCAAGTGGCCTGGGCTTGAGAGCGCCATCCTCAACCTGGATGATCCCTTCGGCCGCGAACTGGCATCACGCCTGGCTGGCCAGACACCGGTGCTGGGTTATGGCCTGAACCTGCCTGATGACAACGAGGAATGCGTGCGCGCCGAGGCGGTGGATTATCGCCCCGATGGCCTGGCCTTCGACGTGTGCACACCCTGGGGACGCGGTCGTCTGGAGACCGGTGTGCTCGGTGCCTTCAATGTCTACAACCTGCTGGCCGCCCTGGCCGGTTTGTTGCAACTGGGCCTGAGCCTGACCGATGCCCTGCAGCGTCTGGAGCGGGTCAGCACCGTGCCCGGACGCATGGAGCGTTTTGCCCGTGTCGATGGCGCCACCCTGGTGGTGGATTACGCCCACACCCCGGCCGCCCTGGCCCAGGTCCTCCAGGCCCTGCGCAACCATTGCACCGGCCGCCTGTGGTGTGTGTTCGGCTGCGGTGGCGACCGGGACGCGGGCAAGCGCCCCCTCATGGCCTGGGCGGCGGAACAGTTTGCCGATCGCGTGGTGGTCACCAGTGACAACCCGCGTCACGAGGACCCTGCGGCCATCGCCGCCCAGGTCATGGCCGGATTCGAGCGCGCCGACGCGGTACACATGGAGCTGTACCGTGAGGCCGCCGTGCGCTGGGCCTGGGATCAGGCCGTGCCCGGCGACCTGGTCCTGGTGGCGGGCAAGGGCCACGAGACGGTACAGATCGTGGGTGATGAGCAGCGGCCCTCCAGCGACCGGGCCCTGGCCCGTCAGTTGGTTCAGGGCATTGGGGAGGGCGGGGCATGATGATCCTGTCTTTGTCCGAGATCGCCGCCCGGGTGGGCGGTGAGCTGATCGGTCCCGATGTGCTGGCAGAAGGGGTGAGCACGGATACCCGCACGCTGCAGCAGGGCCAGTTGTTCGTGGCGCTCACCGGCCCAAGCCACGACGGCCACGGTTTCGTCAGTGACGATCTGCCCGCCGCGGGCGTCATGGTGAGCCGGTCTCTGCCCACCCGACTGGCCCAGGTGGTGGTGGATGACACCCGCCTGGCC
>JBHEOJ010000147.1:0-392 GCA_046260855.1 Thioalkalivibrio sp. | reverse complement strand
GCTACGCGGTGGTGGAGATGGGCGCCAATCACGGCGGCGAGATCGCCTACCTCACGGACCTGGCCCGCCCCGATGTGGCCCTGATCACCAACGCCGGCCCGGCCCACCTGGAGGGCTTCGGTTCCATCGAGGGGGTGTCCAGGGCCAAGGGCGAGATCTTCGCCGGTCTCGGCGAGCAGGGTGTGGCCGTGATCAATGCCGATGACGCTTACGCCGACTACTGGCGCGGGCTGAACGCTGAGCGTCGGGTGATTGATTTCGGTCTGGAACATCCCGCCCAGGTGAGCGGCACCTGGCAGGCACCGGGCAGTCTGCGCCTGAGCCTCAACGGCCGGGAACATGCCCTGGAGCTGGCCTTCCCAGGTCGGCACAACGCCATGAATGCCCTGGCC
>JBHEOJ010000146.1:0-5090 GCA_046260855.1 Thioalkalivibrio sp. | reverse complement strand
GGGAAGGATTCGAACCTTCGAAGGCTGAGCCAGCAGATTTACAGTCTGCCCCCTTTGACCGCTCGGGAACCCCTCCAGATGCGAAAGGCCGGTATTATTGTGATATGACCCCCGCCTGTCAACCACCTTTTGCATTTTAATGATCAAGACACCGGCTTTTGCTAGGATCCTCAGCTGACATTCAACCACCATTGCGTGAAACAGAGGACTGCCTACCAATGAAGGTCACCATCTATGGATCCGGCTACGTAGGCCTGGTTACAGGCGCCTGCCTGGCGGAAGTGGGCAACCACGTCCTGTGCGTGGACATCGATCAGGACAAGATCGCCCGCCTCAACCGGGGTGAAATCCCCATTTACGAGCCGGGCCTGGAGGCCATGGTGGCCGATAACGTGCATTCCGGACGCCTGGCCTTCACCACCGATGCCGCCGAGGGCGTGCGCCACGGCCTGTTCCAGTTCATTGCCGTGGGCACCCCACCGGATGAGGACGGGTCCGCCGACCTGCGTCACGTACTGACCGTGGCCCGCACCGTGGCCGAGCACATGGACGAGTACCGCATCGTGGTGACCAAGTCCACCGTCCCTGTGGGCACCTCCGACAAGGTGCAAGAGGCCATGGCCACCACCTTGCAGGGCCGCAACGCCCAGATCGACTTCGATGTGGTCTCCAATCCGGAATTCCTCAAGGAAGGCGCCGCGGTGGATGACTTCATGAAGCCCGATCGCATCATCGTGGGCACCGACAACCCGCGCACCGGCGAGCTTATGCGCGCCCTGTACGGCCCCTTCAACCGCAATCACGACCGGGTGATGGTCATGGACATCCGCTCTGCGGAACTGACCAAGTACGCCGCGAATGCCATGCTGGCCACCAAGATCAGCTTCATGAACGAACTCGCCAACCTGGCCGAAGCCCTGGACGCCGACATTGAGCACGTGCGCCAGGGGATCGGCTCCGATCCGCGCATCGGCTATCACTTCATCTACCCCGGCTGCGGGTACGGCGGCTCCTGCTTCCCCAAGGATGTGAAGGCCCTGGAGCGCACCGCTCGCCAGGTGGGCTTCAAGGCCCAGCTGCTCACCGCGGTGGAGGACGTGAACGAACGCCAGAAGGAGCGCCTGTTTCAGAAGATCCATAGCCACTTCAAGGGGGATCTCAAGGGCCGCACCATCGCCTTGTGGGGCCTGTCCTTCAAACCCAACACCGACGACATGCGCGAGGCCTCGAGCCGCATGCTCATGGAATCCCTCTGGGCCGCCGGTGCCCACGTGCGCGCCCACGACCCGGTCGCCATGAAGGAATGCGTCCACCTCTACGGCCAGCGCGACGACCTGGTGCTGTGCGATGACCACACCCAAACCCTGGAAGGCGCCGACGCCCTGGCCATCGTCACCGAATGGAATGTCTTCCGCAGCCCGGACTTCGAAATGATCCGCAAGCAGCTCAAGGAGCCCGCCATCTTCGACGGCCGCAACCTGTACGAACCCAAGCACATGGAAGACATGGGGTTTGCCTATTACGCCATCGGCCGCGGGCGCAAGGGGTAATCCACATGGCCCAAAAAGGCATCCTCGTCACCGGCGGCGCCGGCTACATCGGCTCCCACGTGGCCCTCATGCTGGCCGAGGCCGGCGAGCGCGTCGTCGTCCTCGACAACCTCTCCACCGGCTTCGCCGAGTCCGTCATCCGGTCCGACCTCATCATCGGCGACGTGGCCGACACCGAACTGGTGTCCAGCCTGCTGCGCGAACACGACATCGACACCGTGATGCACTTCGCCGCCCACACCATCGTCCCGGAATCCGTAGCCGACCCCCTCAAGTACTACCGCAACAACACCTGCGGCACCCGCAACCTGCTGCAATGCTGCCAGGAGGCGGGCGTGAAGCATGTCGTCTTCTCCTCCACCGCCGCCGTCTACGGCATCCCGCCCGACGGCGTCGCCCGGGAAGACACCCCCAACGCCCCCATCAACCCCTACGGCACCTCCAAGCTCATGAGCGAATGGATGCTCAGGGACCTCTCCGCCGCCAGCCCCCTGCGTCACGTGGCCCTGCGCTACTTCAACGTGGCCGGCTCCGACCCGGAAGGCCGCATCGGCCAGTCCACCAAAAAGGCCACCCTGCTGATCAAGGTGGCCTGCGAAGCGGCGGTGGGCAAACGCCCCCATGTATCCGTGTTCGGCACCGACTACCCCACCCCGGATGGCACCGGCGTGCGCGACTACATCCACGTGACGGATCTGGCCGCCGCCCACCTCAAGGCCCTGGAGTACCTGCGCGCTGGCGGCGCCTCCGACACCTTCAACGTGGGTTACGGCCACGGCCTGAGCGTGCGTCAGGTACTGGACACGGTAGAAAGGCTCAACGGGCAGCCCCTGGACATCCGCGAAGAGCCCCGCCGCGCCGGAGACCCCCCAAGCCTGGTGGCCGCCGCCGACCGTATCCGCTCGGTGCTGGGCTGGGAACCGCGCCACGACGACCTGGAATTCATCGTGCGCACCTCCCTGGAATGGGAGCGCCGCCTGGCCAGCCACTGAGCCGGCGCCCGGGATGCAGATGCTGACCTGAATCAGCTTTTCCTGCATTCCCCGCCCGCGGGAGCGGGCCTCACCCACGAAAAGCCCCTACCATAGCCATAACACCAACAACCCACAGCGGGGACCACCACACCATGGATACACTTCTCAACCTCCTGGGCACCCTCATCGGGCTGGCCGGCCTCATCGTCTGCGCCGCCGTGGGCGGCACCTGGTTCATGGGCGAATACTACCTGCTGGGGCTGGAACTCCTGGTGGTCCTCACCGGCGGCGTCGCCCTCATGGTGGCAGCCATCCTGTTCAAGGCACAGGTACTGGTGATGCGGTCGTTCTGACGCTCATTCATCACGGTGGCAAGCCACCCCCGAAGATAAAAGATACGTATCTAGCCCCTCTCCCCTGCGGGGGAGAGGGGAGTATCAGCGGGACACCCCCGCCTCCCTCAGCAGATCCCGCACATAATTCCCCGGGATCGCATAACTGATCCCACTGGGCCGATCCAGCGCCCGCTCGCGCCCCTCCTTCACGAACACCATATTCAGCACCCCGATCACCTCGCCCGTCTCCGGTCGATACAACGGACTGCCACTGTTCCCAGGATAGGCCGTGGCATCCAGCTGAAACACCGTGTAAGGGTCACGCAACCGCCGGATCACCGCCGGGTCCAGGTTCTGGGTGGAACGCACGGGCATCGCAATGGGCGTGATGGCTGAAACGATCCCCGTATGGGTCGCCGGCACCAGCCCCAGCACCGCACCGATGGGAAACCCCGTCAGGGCGACAGTCTCCCCCTCCCGCAACCGATCCGAATCCCCCATCCGCAGCGCCGGCAATCCACGCCCCTCAAAGCGCAGCAAGGTCAGGTCCCGCAGAGGATCCGACGCCACCCGCCGAGCCTGACGCATCTCTCCCGACTCCCCGCGCCCGGGGATGAAGATAGCCAGATGCTCGCGATTCTCCGAGTCCAGCATGTGCGGGATCACGTGATCATTGGTGATCACATGCCGCCCATCCCCCACCGCAAACCCGGTGCCCAGCAACTGCGCCCGGGGCGAACGCGTGGGCTGAAACGTCCCCACCCCCACCACCGAAGGCTTGACCCTCTCAATGGCATCCGCCAGCCCGGAAGCCCCCACCGACGCCACCGGCACCCACCAAAGCGCCCACAACAACACGGCCCCAAAACCCAGCACACCCATCCGACTCATCGCACGCATCCCAAACCTCCCACGCCCTGACAGGCGAATATTCGTCTCCTTAAAGATCCGAGCTCTCTTTACAAACTGAGCTGCGACTCTTCAAGCATGTTTACGGGGCCGCCCACCAAGCTTTCCGTTTTCCCTTGAAGTGCTGGCTTTGCGGTCGGTACGGGCCTTACCTCCCTGCGCCCCTAACTGTTGAGCCATCCACCTACGGGATCCGAATACACCCTGCAGGATGGAAGGCACATAGACATCCGCGTCCAGTCGGGGCCAATGCAACCCCAAACCGGATGGAGTGATCTCTATCTCCTTCAGCTCCTCCGCCGTCGCACCGGACAATCCCTCGGCCAGATGCGGGGGAAAGGTGATTTCAACGCCAGTTTGCAGTGAAACAATGACTCGGTCGCGCTGTTCATCGTAGCAGGCCATCACGGCATGCCCGGTCTGCCGAAGTGCTGTCATCCTATCGTTGGCCTGCTCGATGTCCTGGTCAGTCATCACCATGGATTTGCCTCCACTGGCCACACAGGGCCTCTGTATTCTGATCCAGTATCTTGCTGATACGCCTGATCTCATGACCGGGAAAACCATGATTTTCCCTAAGCTTTGTGTAACCACCCGTGCACCCAAGCACAAACACAGCCTCTCCCTGAGGGCCGATGACGTGCACATGAGCAGGCCTGTGGTCCGCCGGATAAATGACAACCCGTAGACCATCAAAACGCAAGACCGTGGGCATACACCAAGACTACCATAAACCTAAGCGGATAGGATTTAAACTACCCACTGACACACCCCCCACCGGTCGGTTATAAAGACCCCATGGACAACACCTACCTCCTTCATCACCTCCTGCAGGGCTCCGCCCATCGGGCGCCCGACGCACCGGCGGTCACCTACGGCAAACACACGCAGGACTACGCCACCGCCACCCAGGCGGCACAGGCCTTCGCCCACGGGCTTCAGGCCCTGGGGCTGGAACGGGGTGAACGGGTAGGCATCTTCCTGGAAAAGCGGCTGGAGACGGTGAGTGCCATCTTCGGCACCAGCGCCGCCGGCGGGGTGTTCGTACCCGTCAACCCGGTGCTCAAGGCCGACCAGGTGGCCTACATCCTGCGACACTGCAACGTGCGCGTACTGGTTACCTCCCCGGCCCGATTCAACGCCCTGAAAGAAGCCCTGGAACACTGCCACGACCTGCGCCACATCATCCTCACCGACACCCCCACGGATGAGCACACCCTCCCCGGCGCTACCGTCCACGGCTGGGCATCCCTGACCGACGCCCCCCAGGCCCCAGAGCCGCGCATTATCGACACCGACATCGCCGCCATCCTCTATACCTC
>JBHEOJ010000145.1:0-5108 GCA_046260855.1 Thioalkalivibrio sp. | reverse complement strand
GATCAGGGTGGCATTGAGGGATCAGGTCAGGCGAGCGCCAGTGGTCACCCCAGCTGCGGACCCGCCTCACTACCCTTGTCCAAAGTGCCGCTCCGGTCAGTTGCATGTGATTGCCGAAATCCCAAAGGCCGTCTCCATATCTCCTTTCCCTTTCCAGGAGCGACGATGCTAAGTCACTGAAACATCGCTGACGATAAGCACTTTTGAAGATGGCCTTGGCATAGGTCGGGCTCGACTGCGGCTGAGACATTGAAACCGAGCATGAAATCGGGCTATGTTGAGCATGAACCGATCGCCAAGGATGCCTCCGAAAAGGATGAAATTGTCTGGAAGGAACCGATGAAGGCCTGTCGTGCTGATCACAGGACTGCAAATGCCCTCCCTGGCCCGCTGCGGCTAATACAATCCCCATTATAGAGTATGTGCACACACGGCTTCGTCCAACAGACGTTTATCGGCCATGCTGCGCACGGCAGATAAACGCTTATATGTTGTGCGGCAAAATCCTGCAAGCCTCGACATGCTGATTAGATTGGAGAAAGTGAATGCCAACAATCTCAATGTTCTACGGCATTATCATTCGGATGTACTATGCACCGAAGGAGCATCCACCGCCACATTTTCATGTCTACTATGGTGACCATAAAGCAACCATTGATATCCGCACATGCGAAGTGATTCAAGGCAATCTGCCAAGAAAACAGACGAAGCTTGTGCTGGCATGGGCCGAGCTTCATCAGGACGAGCTGATGGCTGATTGGGCGTTGGTAATGAATGGTGAGGAGCCATTCAAAATTCAACCGTTACAGTAGGAGGTGAAACAATGTATCCATCTGTCATAAATGTTATTCCTGAAGCCGACTATCTTCTCTCCATTGACTTTGACAATGGGGAGAGAGGAGTTCTGGATATGAAGCCATATTTGGACTTTGGTGTTTTTAATAGACTCAAAGAACGCGGTGTGTTTAATCGAGTTCATGTTTCATTCGATACCATAGAGTGGGATTCAGGTATAGATCTTGATCCTGAGTTTGTTTATAACAAAAGTCAGCGTTCGGTCGCACAAGGCGCTGCAGCCGACGCGAAAAATCCGCGCGGCTGAGCGCAGCGTTGTTGGGCAAATAATCGAAGTTGACAGGGTGTATCCACTGGGCTACATTTGGTGGTGCGATGGAGATCCGCAAAACGGAAGTCTATGTCAAGTGGCTCGATGGGTTGCGCGATATTCGTGCTCGTGCCCGAGTTTTGGCGAGAGTCGAGCGCTTGGCCGCAGGGAATCCCGGAGACGCCGAGCCAGTAGGTGAAGGAGTCTCTGAGTTGCGAATCAACTATGGCCCTGGTTACCGGGTGTACTACAAACAGCAAGGGCGTGAGTTGGTGATCTTGTTGGCTGGTGGTGACAAAAGCAAGCAGCCAGTTGAGAGATATTAAGACCGCGCTACGCCTCGCCCGCAATCTGTAGGATGACCCGTCAACTACCCCCGCCTGAAGGCGGGAGCTTGTGAAAGCAGGCTGGGTTGACCAGGGAGAGCGGTGAAAGCCCGCTACGTTTGCAACAGGTCGTTAAGACCCACCAGCGAATGCTTCACTCAGTTCGCTGCTCTGGAAGGCCGGGATCATGCTGGCGAAAGGCAAAACGCCGAAGGTTTTGGTCGCCGCGAAAGCGGGAGCCGGTTGCAGACATTCCCGAGGGGAGCGGGCCGCAAGGCCCTGTCACCAGACCCGTAAGGGTTCTGTTTGGAGAGCGTTGAAGTGGCCGTTTTGGTACTGGACAGGCGTAAAAAACCCCTGATGCCGTGCTCGGAGAAACGGGCACGGCTGCTGCTGGAACGGGGTCGGGCCGTGGTCCACAAGATGCGTCCGTTCACGATCCGGTTGAAGGATCGCACGGCGGAGGCATCCACCTTGCAGCCGGTACGAATCAAGATCGATCCCGGCAGCAAGACCACCGGGGTGACGGTGATCCGCGAGGATGATTCCGACCCGGAGCAGCAGCAGGTGTTGATGCTGATGGAGGTGGAGCACCGTGGCCACCAGATCAAGGACGCATTGACCCAGCGCCGCGCCTTTCGGCGGCGTCGCCGGGGGCAGTTGCGCCACCGGGCACCCCGGTTCGACAACCGCACCCGGCCTCGGGGCTGGCTGGCCCCGAGCCTTCAGCATCGGGTGGATACCACACTTGCATGGGTAGCGCGGCTGCGCCGACTGGCTCCGGTCACGGCCATTGACATGGAACTGGCCCGGTTCGATACACAGGCGATGGAAAACCCCGAGATCAGCGGTGTCGAGTATCAGCAGGGAACATTGCACGGTTACGAGGTGCGGGAATACCTGCTAGAGAAGTGGCAACGGCGATGCGCCTATTGCGGAGCCAGGGATCTGACCCTGGAGGTGGATCACATCCACCCTCGGAGCCGGGGCGGATCGGATCGGGTCAGCAACCTGACCCTGGCCTGCCACGACTGCAATCAGGCCAAGGGGAATCAGCCCGTGGAAGCCTTTCTGGCTGACGATCCCAAACGCCTGCAACGGATCAAGGACCAGGCCCGTGCGCCGCTCAAGGACGCGGCAGCGGTCAATGCCACGCGCTGGGCGCTGTTTCAAGGGCTCAAGGCCATGGGCCTGCCCGTGATCACTGGCAGCGGCGGTCGCACCAAATACAACCGCCAGCGGTTGGGCCTACCCAAGACCCATGCGCTGGATGCGGCTTGCGTCGGTCAGGTCGCAGCGGTCACGGGCTGGAACGTGCCGACGCTGACGACGCGGGCCACGGGCCGGGGGAGTTATCAGCGCACGCGGCTGAACCGCTTTGGCTTCCCCCGTGGCTACCTGATGCGGCAAAAACAGGTGAAGGGCTTTCAGACCGGAGATCTGGTCCAGGCCCAGGTGCCGACCGGCAAGAAAGCAGGCACTTATCAGGGCCGCGTGGCCATCCGCGCCACCGGCAGCTTCAACATCCAGACCGCCCAAGGCGTCGTCCAGGGCATTTCACACCGCCACTGCCGTCTGCTGCAACGAGCCGATGGCTATGGCTATACCTTCCAAACCAAACCACTACAGGAGGACGCGAGCAGGGCCGCGTGATCGTGCTACGCACGATGCGCTATCCCTCCCCGACCTGAAGGACGGGGTTTCTCGCGCAAACTGATGAAAAAGACAGCCACGTCCCGCTACGATGTTGCTGAGCATCTCCGTACGCCTGAAGAAATGGCGGCATATCTGGAAGCCTGCATGGAAGAGGCAGAAGGTGACGCTGCGTTTATCGCAAAGGCTCTTGGTGATATTGCCCGTGCGAGAGGAATGTCACAAGTGGCACGTGATGCAGGTGTGTCACGCGAAAGCCTATACAAAGCGCTTTCTGGTGAGCGGACTCCGGGGTTTGACACAATCCTGAAGGTCATGACAGCACTTGGCCTGAAGCTGCATGCGGAAGCTGTGCATATTCCAAATCATGCCCAACAAGGCGCTCCAACCGACGCTCGTACCCCGCGCGGTTGAGCGCTAGCGTTGCCTACAAAGATTATCTGACCGAGCAACGCAAGGTCATGACCTTGACCGGGCAAGAGTTCGTGCGTCGCTTCCTGCAGCACATCCTGCCAAAAGGTCTCATGCGCGTGAGGCACTACGGTTTTCTCGCCAACCGCTGCCGGGGCGCATCATGGTTCCTTCCAGGGCACCCCTTGCTTGAATTGATCTTCGGTCATTGTGTGGACCCTCACGATGTAAATCAATATCTGCAGGGTTAGGGGGGTGTTCATCGGGTAAATCCCTCAGCAACCGGGCCAGTTGCTCCGGCTGGATCTGCCTGAGGAAGGCCCAGGCCAGGGCCGCCAGTCCTGCTCGCAGCAGGGGGTTATCGGAGAAGTCCTCGTAGACCGGGGCATTGCCGCTGAGGTCTTTGACCGTGTACCGGCCATCCCGTTGCAGGGCCAGCAGATCCTCGTCGGCGTCGATGCAGTCGATCAGACAGGTGGGCACGTTCCAGGGGGGTCGTCCATGGTAGACCAGCAGGGTGATGATGGGTGGCAGCTTGCGCAGTCGTTCCACCTCGCCCTGGGCGTAGCGGGACCAGATGCGGTGGCGATAGCCCATCAGCTGCAGGGGCGCGCCCATGTCGGGCCAGGACTTGTGTTCGATCAGGGGGGTGTAGATGAAGGCACTGCGACCATCCTGAAGGGCCGCCTGGAACAACCGGTCACTGTGGGTCCGACTATAAAGCTGCACGTGTTGGCGGCGTTATGTGAGTTGACACCTGATACGTTACGGGGTACGTTCGCCGAATGATTCGAAGCTTAAAACACAAGGGCTTGGCCAAATTCTTCAAGTCCGGTAGCACGGCAGGGATTCAGGCCGCTCACACAAGGAGGCTTCGGCTCATTCTCGGTAGATTAAATGTGGCGTCGGATGCCAAGGATATGGACTTGCCAGGCCTTCGGTTGCACGAGCTCTCAGGCAATCGCACCGGAATCTGGTCAGTGACAGTGAGTGGTAACTGGCGAGTGACGTTCCGGTTCGAGGACGGAGATGCCGAGATAGTGAATTACGAAGATTACCACTGAGGTATCGCTATGTTGATGCACAATCCTCCTCACCCCGGCGAAGTATTGAGAGAGCTTTGCCTTGAGCCCCTGGGCCTGACTGTTACAGCGGCTGCAGAGGGTCTGGGCGTTAGCCGTAAAACACTGAGTGCCGTGTTGAACGGTAAGGCGGGTATTAGTCCTGAAATGGCTATCCGACTTTCTATCGCTTTTGATACCTCGGCAGAAAGCTGGCTGAATCAGCAATGCCAATATGAACTCTGGCATGCTGAACAACATCGCAAAGAGCTCAACGTGAAGAAGCTTGTTGCGGCCTGAAGCAGCACAGAATCGGGTAAGGGCGGGTGTTTAGCTCGCCCTCCCCACACCACCTGGCATACGGGTCCGCACCAGGCGGTTTACAAGAAGGGCGCACACGACGATTTCAGGCATAACCATGCGCTTTCATCCATTGATCGCGGATGCTGATCAAGCCCTGGCGTTGCAGCCCAGTTATTGGTCATCCCGGTCTGGGGGCCGAGGGATCGGGACAGGTGCCAGTAGCTCTTGGGGCTCATGCCTGTGCTGGGC
>JBHEOJ010000144.1:0-5115 GCA_046260855.1 Thioalkalivibrio sp. | reverse complement strand
ACCCATCAGTGTGCAAAAGAATGCCTTGCCAGGCTCATGGCGGCGGCGCATGGCTCTGGTGGGAATCTGGACACGTCATTCCAGGGCCGGGGGTAATCCATAAAAACCTTCAGCGCCCCGTCAGCCGTACTCGCCGTACACCCGCATCATCGGTCCGGATCTCCGCGATGGCAGTGAGGATGCGCGTCCGCATGGCCTTGTCATGGCCAAGATTGGCCAGCACCTGCCCTACTGCCGTGGCCAGATAGCCTGTCTTCTTGTTTTGGGCACCCAGATGATGACGAATGGCGCGGGCTGCGTTTTGCAGCACGGTGGAATCGACAAGCTCGGGATTGGCCGAATTGACCTCGATAGCAGCAGCAGACTTCGGGGGTGCCGGCTGGCCATCGACAGGCAGTATCAGCACGGGGACTGTCGTGACGGGAGAGGGATTGGTGGCACTCAGGCTGATCAGTACGTCATGATCCCTGGATGCCAGTAGTTCAGCGGCCGCCACCAACAAATCATCCCGTGACAGGATCATGATCAGTGGCCTGTCATCCGTCGGGTTGTGATAAAACGGCGCCATCTCCAACAACAGG
Organism: Thioalkalivibrio sp.; assembly: GCA_046260855.1. Classification (GTDB taxonomy): domain Bacteria; phylum Pseudomonadota; class Gammaproteobacteria; order Ectothiorhodospirales; family Ectothiorhodospiraceae; genus Thioalkalivibrio_A. Next base: position 4,534 of record JBHEOJ010000144.1, on the reverse strand, counting down.
ATGGCGTCTGCCGATTGCTTGCGCATGGGCGCAATGTGGGTAAGGATCTCGACCGTCGGGCAAGTATCGCGCAGGGAGATTTCCCAGTCCGTCACGCGCCGTCCAGCCCCATTTCCCGCGACCACGGCGCGCTCTGCCGGTCGACCAATACTTTCAAGAAAGCGAATGGCCGAGGGCCCAAGAGCAGGGGGTTGGTTATCCGCGTCAATGAATAGCCAGGACTTTGTCGCCAAATTTCACCTCCATGTGTGGGTCCACCAAAGGTATGATTCCACCCTGCACGAGCAGGATCTTAAAGCCGTCACTGTATTGGGCTGGCATGCCTTCTCAGGAGGTCGCCCCATGAGCGCCCCAAGCTCCCATCATCAGCGAGTTCAACCCCCAGGAGCAAACCGCTACGACCGCTGGTTTCGCGAGCACGTCCGCAAGATCCATGGGGATCCCTGGACCATCCTCGACCACCTCGGTAAACGCCCCCCCATGCCGCCGAGGTGGCGCTCATCAGCCACACTGGGACAACCCTCTTCAGAGAGAAACCTGGGTCGGCAGAACGCTACCGGGAGGTAGAACATGCCTCACTGCAGGGAAGAATCGTCCTGGAAGACCTCATCAGGGCTTTCAGCGGTGAGGATGTTATCGATCCATTACAGTCGTTGCGCTTGATCGGCCTGGTGGACGCGCGCCTGGCAATGCTTCCGGGCCTGGAGGCCAGACTTACGCTCGATCTGCCGCAGCAAGGTCTGCACCTCGCCTTGCTTCAGACCTTCTTGGACGCCTTTGGCTTCGCCGCGAACCATCCATTCCTGAGCCAGCGATATGGTAAGTGCCCCCACGAGATGGGGCTTGGCCAGGGCCACCCTTGTATGAAATCGTCTTAGGTCATTGTGTGGACCCGCACGATGTAAATCAATATCTGCCGGAGCAAGGGGGTGTTCATCGGGGAACTCCCGAAGTCACCGGGCCGGCTGCTCCGGGCTAAACTGCTTGACGAAGGCCCAGGCCAGGGCCGCCAGCCCTGCCCGTAGCAGAGGATGATCGGAATATCCCCATAGGCCGGGTTGTGCCTGGTGAGATCTTTGCCTTCGTAGTGACCATCGCGATGCAGGTCCAGCAGATCATCGACGGTCGCCGCGTGTAGATCTCGTCGAGGAGCGTACAAAGCAGCAGGTCGGTGGCGTCATCCGGTGACAAACGCCAGCCGCGCACACTGGCGAACGATGGAGATCACCTGCGTCAATCCAGTTCTGACGGCTCACGGCAGGTTGATCACGGACTTTTTTGAGCCAGTCGAGTGACATCTTCAGGCGCCCGATCTTTTGCACCTCACCCCACCCGCACCCGGTCCTTCCCTCCAGACTTAGCCGCATACAACGCATTGTCCGCCCGCAGGAACAGTTCCGGGGCGCTCTCTCCCTTGTGCAGCGAGGCCAGACCAATACTGACAGTATGCGACTGAGCATCCCCCTCAAGCGGACTGCGCATGCGGGCCACGGCCTCGCGCAGACGTTCGGCGACGTCCTGGGCCGTGCCCTCGTCAGCACCGGGCAGCAGGACGGCGAACTCCTCGCCTCCGTAACGGCACACGATGTCCCCCCGGCGCACCGTATCGGCCAGGATCTGGCCCATGCGGATCAGAACCTGGTCACCCGCGGGATGGCCATGGGTGTCGTTGACCTGCTTGAAGTCATCGGCATCGAGGATCATCACCGACAAGTCATCGCCTCGCTGCTGAGCTCGCGCTACACACTCCGGCAGGCTGCGTTCCAGATGGCGTCGATTGTATAGGCCGGTGAGTTCATCCATCAGCGCCACCCGCTCCAGTTGATCACCCCGGCGAGCCAGAGCCTCCCGCTCGGCATGCAGTCTGCGGATACGATCTGCCAGGGCCAGGGACAGCAGGATAGCCTCCAGGGCCGATCCTGCCTGGAAGGCGTAGTAAGTGAGCAGGTTGTGGGGCAATACCCCAAGGGCGGCCAGGATGAAAAGCAGACCTCCGAAGATCATCACTGCCCAGGCCAGCAGCAGATACAGCGCGGACCGGAAACGGTGTAGCCAGACACCGCGCACAGCCACTATCACGACCAGCGCGATGATCACCAGCATGGCGAGCGAAAAGAACAGAACACTGCCGGCGGATCCTGTCCAAAGATGGAGCAGCGCACCAATCAGCGGCAGCGGCAAGGCCAGGCGCAGCCAACGATCCCAGACGGGATCCCGTTTTCGGGTGAGGAGAAAACGCCGTGTGAATTGCAGGGCAAACAGCGACAGCAATGCCACGCAGAGGAACATCAGGATATGGGTGGTCTGGATCGCCAGATCCGGGAAAAACTCCAGATGCAGGCCACGCTGGAAGAGGAAGTAGCCGGCGGTCGAGAGAATGAAGGCGATGTACCAGGCGTAATTGGTATCCCGAAGACTGAAGAGCAAAAAGAGGTTGTACAAGGCCAGTGCCAGGATGACTCCATGGTAGGCCCCCTGGGCCAACCAGAAGCCAACGGCCCGAGAGTGGTACCCTTCGATGGTCTGAATCTGCGCATGAAACCGCAGGTTCTGGCCACTCTCCACCCGCAACAGGTAGTCACTTTCCGAACTGTCACCAGCAATGCGAAAGATGTGCCGCCAGGCGGGGCGTAACTGATCATCCCAACCCACCGCCTGGTGTCGAGGCACAACTTTCCAGTCCCCAGCCTCCCCTTGGACAAACAGGGTCACCGATTCAAACAGGGGGTTATCCAGATGTAACAGCCGCGGACGTGCGTCTAGATCTTGCAACCCAAACGCCACCCAGAGCACACCCGGTTTCATGCCAAGGTTGAAGGAGTGGGAATCTACCCGCACAAAATCAGGCTGCCCCTGGCCCAATAAGTCCTCGGGCGTGGCATGCCGAGTCGTGTCCATGTGCACCGCACTGTAAGGCGCCAATGGGACGCGCTCCAGGCTAGCCACAGGAACGCGTTCGGGCCAAGCAGCGCCCACCACACCCGAAGGGCTGAGCCACCCCCACAGAAACAATACGCAAAGAGCCATGGCCAGGATGGCTGGGTACTTGACCATCATCGCCAGTGGGCGGTCGGATCGAATCATCCTTTCTCCCGCCTCACTTGAACTGACTTAGACAATGCGTCGGTTCGCACGCTGACGTAAAACACTTCCCTGAAGCAGCATTCAGGTGGCCGGAGGGGGCATGGGGTAAGTAACGATCCATGTTAACGGGTATGCTCTGAGGATGGGGAGAAGATTCTGATGAACCAGGATGGTTTGTGTCACTGCTGGGTGTCAACGTACCACATAGCCTCTGGCTTTCGGCCTGACCCCGGTCTGCTGGGCATTCACCAACACCGGTCAGATCCAACCTAGTCGTGGTTCCGCCCTACCCTCCCCAAACAGGGTTCGCCGGAAATGACCGGCGCCAGTGCGACCGCACCCTGCGATCCGGTTCATGCCTACCCTACCCGCTCGTTGCCATCCGATTCCGGTGCTGCGGACCAGGAGAGAACGTCGATGGGCAGGCGGGCACGTCGAGCGGCTATGGTAGCATCGAGACATTACGTTAGGAGCCATACATGGTGGACACTCCCCCCAATTATCACGACACCGGTTACAAGGAGCTGTTCAGCTATCCCGAATTCGTGCAACAACTGATTGAAGGCTTTGTGCCGGCCCAGATCGCTGGGCTGATGGACTTCTCGACGCTCAAGAACCACAACGGCAACTACATCACCCCGCTGTTCGAGGAGAAGATAGAGGACGTGGTGTGGTCGGTGGAGGTCACCTGGCAGGGCCTCACCCAGCGGGTGTTCCTGTACATCCTGCTGGAGTTCCAGTCCTCGGTGGATCGCACCATGCCAATCCGGCTGATGCACTACGTCGCCTGCTTCTACAGTGAGTTGCTCAAGCAGAAGGTCATCACCCCCGGCCAGGGCCTTCCGCCGGTGTTCCCGGTCGTGCTCTACAACGGCTCAAAGCCTTGGACGGCGCCGCTGGATGTCTTCGAGATGGTGCAGCCGGAACCCCCGGGATTCCTGCAGGTCTATCAGCCGCACCTGCGCTACTACCTGATCGACGAAGGGCGCTACACTGATGAGCAGCTTGGTGTGGTACAGAGCCCGCTGAGTGGCGTGTTCAGTGTGGAGAATGCCGGAGAGAGCTGGGAAGCCCTGCAGCAAGCCGTGGATCGGATCGTGGCGATCATCAAGAAGGATCCCGACAAGGAGCGCATTGACAGGATCATCACCCGTTGGCTCAAACGTCATTTGCATCGGCTCGGGGCCGATCTCGACCTGGACCAACTCGACAGCCTGGTGGAGGATAAAGACATGCTGGCAGAAAACCTGGAAAACTTGGTGAAGAAAGAGCGTCAGGAAGGGCGTCAGGAAGGCGCTGAGCAGACCGCCCGTAACCTGATCACCCGCACTGAAATGGACGATGCCATGATTGCAGAGATGGCTGGGCTCCCGGTTGCAGATGTTATCCGGCTGCGCGGGGAAGCCAAGCATTGAATTTATCCCGTGACGGTTCCCATCCCCGCCCGGAC
>JBHEOJ010000143.1:0-5126 GCA_046260855.1 Thioalkalivibrio sp. | reverse complement strand
ACCGCCAGCAGGTCGCCCTCGGCCAGGACCAGGTCCCGCTCCTTGCCCAGGAAGTCTCCGGTCTCGCATACCGGGCCCACCACGTCATAACGGCGCGCCTCGCCCTCCCGGGGCGCCACCGGCACGATCTCCTGCCAGGCACCGTAGAGGGCCGGGCGGATCAGGTCGTTCATGGCGCCGTCCACGATGGCGAAGTCCTTGTGGGGGGTGTGCTTGAGATATTCCACCCGGGTCAGCAGCACGCCGGCGTTGCCGGCAATGGCCCGGCCCGGTTCCAGCAGGATCTCGTAGCGGGTGTCCGCCAGGCCCTCGAACAGGGCACGGGCATAGGCGTCCGGCAGGGGCGGGGTCTCGTCCCGGTAGCGCACCCCCAGGCCACCGCCCAGGTCCAGGTGATCCAGGCCGATGCCCTCGGCCTCCAGGGTGCGGGCCAGTTCCAGCACACGCTTGAGGGCATCCACAAAGGGGCTCAGCTGGGTGAGCTGGGAACCGATGTGGCAGTCCACCCCCACCACCCGCAGATGGGCCATGTCGGCGGCCTGGCGATACAAGGCGGGCGCAGCCTGGATGTCCACGCCGAACTTGTTTTCCTTCAGGCCCGTGGAGATGTAGGGGTGGGTCTGGGCATCCACGTCCGGGTTCACCCGGATGGACACGGGCGCCTCGACACCCAGCTCACCGGCCACCTGGTTCAGGCGCTGCAGTTCCGCCTCGGACTCCACGTTAAAGCAGCGGATGTCCACCTCCAGGGCCCGGCGCATCTCCTCGGCGCGCTTGCCTACGCCGGAGAACACTACCCGGGACGGCTCGCCCCCGGCCCGCAACACCCGCTCCAGCTCACCCACGGAGACGATGTCGAAGCCCGAGCCCAGGCGTGCCAGGACATTGAGCACGGCCAGGCTGGAATTGGCCTTCACCGCGTAGCAGATCAGGTGGGGGTGATCCCCCAGGGCCGAGTCGAAGGCGAGCCAGTGGCGCTCCAGGGTGGCCCGGGAGTAGACGTAACAGGGGCTGCCGTGGGCCTCGGCGATGCGGGGCAGGGCTACATCCTCGGCGTACAGGACGCCGTCGCGGTACTGGAAATGATCCATGGAAGACTCGGTCTCCGGTGAGCCGTGTAAGCGGGGGACGCCCGGTTTGGCGCCTCCTTTAGTAGCAATAGACTATTGCCCGGTGTTTTCGTTGCGGGTTTCGTCGCGGACTTCGCTCTCGGGCGGTGCCTCGGGCAGGTACAGGTCGCCCTTCTGGCCGCAACTGGCCAGCATGGACAGGCTGCCGAGCAGGATCACCACGGCGATCATTGTCAGGTTGGACCAGCAGATGCGCATGGCGCAGGCCTCTTGGGGCTGGGAAGGCCGGGCATTATAACGGTTGTGCCGCCCGGCCCACAGGGCAGGGCGCACACTGGACCCCATAGCGATGAAGCCGTGCCATGACGCCGTGCGGCGGCCCATGCGAGAATGGCGCCGAACCCCGCCGGACCACCAGCCCTTGCGCCTTCGCACCAACATCTTCCTCTGGGTCTCCCTGGCCACCGTGCTGCCGCTCACGGTGCTGGTGCTGGTGGTCACCGCCTACAGCGAGCGCCAGTACAGCCAGAATCTGGATCGCCAGGTGGGCGAGAGCCTCAATACCCTGGTGGCGGAGATGGACCGGCGCCTGCGCTTCGAGCGCGAGGTGATCGGGGCGCTGGTGGAATCGGCCCCCATGCAGGGCTTCCTGTCGGTGCTGGAGCAGGCCCGGGACGGGCGCAAGCACCCCCAGTTCAACCTGCGCGCCGCCCAGTTGGGCATCTTCCTGGAAGAGTTCACCGCACTGATCCCGGACATCGGCACCATCCGCGTGCTGGACGCCCGGGGCAACACGGTGTTGATGATCCGGGACCGCCAGGTGATGCCCACCCATTACCCGGGTATGGACCCCTATGCCTACGCCGAGGAGGAACTGGACGACCCCGGCTTCCTGCAGCGCCTGCGCGCCATCCCCCGGGATGAGGTGAGCTACCTGCTGCTGCCGGAGTCCCGCAGCGACTACATCTTCGGCGCCATCCCGCCCATGTACGACGCCGCCGTGCCCATCGAGCGTGAGGGCGACGGTGTGCTGGGCTATCTGCTGGCCAACTCCACCGGCCTGCAGATCGACCGCATGCTGGAACTGGCACCACGCCTGAACCAGGGCCGCCTGAGCCTGGCGGAGCTTAATCCGGACAACCCGGGGCGCGACGGGCTGATCCTGTTCGACGAGGCCGCCGGCCTGCTGTTCACCGATGCCAAGCGGGTCGAACTGCGCCTGTCCACGGTGTTCGGCGAGGGCATGACGCGGGCGGTGGCCACTCAGAATTTCGGCTCCCTGAGCCTGGAGGGGCGCCCGTCCCGGGTGTTCTACGGCGAGTACCTGCCCTATCCCAACCAGCTGGTGAGCTGGCTGGTGATTACCGAGATCCCCGAAGACACCATCGGCGCACCCTTCAAGCGCATCCGCCAGGGCATCCTGTTCTTGGCCACCCTGGCCCTGCTGGCCAGCCTGCTGCTGGCCCAGGTGAGCGCCCGGCGCATCGCCAAGCCCATCACCCGCCTGGCCCACAACCTCAAGGCCTACGCCCGGGGAGAGGCCCTGGAACAGAACGAACCCCACAACACCCAGGAGATCCGCCAGCTCCAGGACTCCTTCACCTACATGGCCGAGACCCTGGAGCGGGCCCGCACCGACCGGGACCAGGCCCAACGCATGCTGCTGCAATCCGCCAAGCTGGCGTCCATCGGCGAGATGGCGGCGGGCATCGGCCACGAGCTGAACAACCCCCTGAACAATATTCTGTCCCTGGCCAAGCTGATCCGCCGGGCACTGCCCGAAGACGACCCGCGCCTGGGCGAGGACCTGCGCGCGCTGACCGACGAGGCCGAACGGGCCACGCGCATCGTCAACGGCATCCTCAACTTCGCCCGTCAGGTGCCGCCACGCTACGAGCCCATCGACGCGCGCCCCTGGCTGGAGGAGACCCTGATCCTGGTAAACCAGGCGGCCCGGGACCAGCATGTGACCATCCGTCTGGAGATGCAGGAAGGCCTGGTGATGGAAGGGGACACCAACCAGTTGCGTCAGGTGCTCATCAATCTCCTGATCAACGCCATCCAGGCCAGCGAGGCGGGGGACGAGGTGGTGATCATGGCGCGGCGGGAGGACGACGACCAGGTGTACCTGTGCGTCTGCGACCAGGGCTGCGGCGTGCCTCCCGAGATCCTGGACCGGCTGTTCGATCCCTTCTTCACCACCAAGGACGTGGGGCAGGGGACCGGCCTGGGCCTGTCCATCAGCCTGGGCATCGTCGAGCAGCACGGCGGACAGCTGGACATCCGCCCCAACGAGCGCGGCGGCGTCACCGCCACGGTGCGCCTGCCCACCCGGCGCCAGCCCACCGCCCCGTGACCGGGCGCCGACTCGCCCCCGGAACGAACCGGTGCAAAACGCATCAAGTAAGATGGACACCATGAGCGACGCCGCCAACATCTTCTTCGTGGACGACGACCCCCGGGCCGGGGAGCTGTTCCTGCGCTTCTGCGAGGGCACCCCCCACCAGGTGCACGTATTTCGCGACCCCCAGGAGGCCCTGGAGGCCTTCATCGAACGGGGCGCTGACCTGATCATCACCGACCTGTCCATGCCCGGCCTCTCGGGCATGGACCTGCTGTCCCGGATCCGCGACGTGGACGCCGACGTGCCGGTGATCATCATCACCGGCTACTCCTCCGTGGACAACGCCATCGAGGCCCTGCGCCTGGGCGCCACGGACTTCATCAAAAAGCCCTACGACACCGACGAGCTGTTGCTGCTCATCGAGCGCACCCTGGCGGGCGAGCGCTTGAAGCGCGAGAACCGCCTGCTCAAGCGCCAGCTCAAGGACGAGCGCCTGCGTTACGGCATGGTGGGTCACGGCGATGCCATGGAGTTGGTCTACCGGGTCATCGACAAGGTGGCCGACATCCGCTGCAACGTGATCATCGAGGGGGACTCGGGCACCGGCAAGGAACTGGTGGCCCGGGCCATCCACACCCAGGGCCCCGACGCCGACAAGCCCTTCGTGGTCATCGACTGCGGCGCCATCAATGACACCCTGCTGGAATCCGAACTGTTCGGCCACGAGAAGGGCGCCTTCACCGGCGCCGCCCACACCAAGGCCGGCCTGCTGGAATCCGCCACCGGCGGCACGGTGTTCCTGGACGAGATCTGCAACATCTCCGACGCCATGCAGGTGAAGCTGCTGCGAGTGGTGCAGGAACAGCAGGTGATGCGCGTAGGCAGCGTGCGGCCCATCCCCATCGACGTGCGCTTCATCGCCGCCACCAACCGCAACCTGGAGGTCATGATCGAGGCCGGCGAGTTCCGCCATGACCTCTACCACCGCCTCAACGTGGTCAACATCCACATGCCGCCCCTGCGCGCCCGCCGCGAGGACATCCCGGCCCTGGTGCAGTCCTTCGTGGAAGAATTCGCCGAGCGCTACCACCGCCAGGTGGAGGGCTTCGACGCCGCCTCCCTGGAACGCATGCAGGACTATGACTGGCCCGGCAACGTGCGCGAACTGCGCAACCTGGTGGAACGCTCCATCGCCCTGGCCGACGGCCCCATCCTGCAACTGGATCCCCGCTGGGCAAGCACCGGCGGCGCGACCCCGGAGACAGGTTCCTCCGCGACCCTGGACGCGGACACCCCGGACCTGGCCACCCTGGAACAGCGCTACATCCTCAAGACCCTGCAACGCCTGGGGGGCAACCGGGAACAGACCGCCAAGGCCCTGGGCATCAACAAATCCACCCTGTGGCGCAAGCTGCAGCAGTTCGAACAGGGACCGGACGCCGCCTGAGCCCCGCAAACCGGTCTGAAATTGCAATTTGCAACTCACAACCATTGCGAATTGCACTTTTCGGGTTCATGTCAGACTGCCGCATCTCGCCTATCCCCCTGATCTACCTATAAGTCCTGCATATGGCATGGGCCTTGCATCACTCATGGTGACAGTAAACCGTGTCACACCACTAAAAGCAGGAGAGATGACATGAACAACAAGCGTCGCGTATTTCTGAAAGGCACCCTGGCCGCCAGCGCCATGGGCGTCGCCGTCGGTGCGG
>JBHEOJ010000142.1:0-5229 GCA_046260855.1 Thioalkalivibrio sp. | reverse complement strand
GCGCACACCACACAGCACGATGCTCTGGGGGAAGGCATCCGGTCGCTGCGGGTAGCCGGCGCGGATCTGGCGCAGCAGCGAGATCAGCGTGTCGCCCACCAGGGCGTCCACTTCGTCCAGAAAGAGCACTGTGGGGCGCTCAGTACAGGTGCTCCAATGCTCCAGCATCTGTTTGAGCTGGTCCTGAGGCGGCTGATCACGATGCTGGTTGAACCAGGAGAATACCGATTCATCTTTCAGGTAGTGCCGGATGGCGCCTGCAATGGATGCGCAGATGGTTGGAATACCCTTTTCCTCGTTCCCACGCGCCGCCTGGGCACCCTCGATATTGGCATACGCACAGGCGTAACGACCCTGGGCATTGATCGCCTCCATCATCGCCAGCAGCGTGGTGGTCTTCCCCGTCTGGCGCGGGGCATGGAGGACAAAATACCGCTTCTGCTCGATCAGCGCCTGCAGATCCTCCCAGTCGATGCGACTCAAAGGATCAATGGCATAGTGATCGGCAGGGACCGTGGGACCAGCGTTGTTGAAGAAGCGAGGCATGACAGCAGTATAGGCCAGCATCTGTGCAGCTTGCTGAGGCCCGCCGCGTCGGGAGGTGCACAACAGAACAGGTCGAAGCAGAAAAATCATCTTCTCCAGATACTTGCTGAAGCCACGAAGCGGTCAACTGTGGTTGCCGTGTTTAAACGCGTTCGTCGCCGGGCAGGGGCGGCGCATCCGGCGCCCGGTCCAGCACGGCCAGGAAGTCTTCGCGCCGGCCTTGGGCGGCTTCTGCGCGCAGGTAGTCCAGGGTCATCACGCTGGCCATTTTCTCGGCAGCCGCGCTGGCGATGAACTGGTTGACGGACACGCCGTCGCGAGCGGCGAGTTCCTTGATTCGCGCATGTACGGAGTCGGGCAGGCGGATGGTCAGGGCAGTCATGGGAGTGTCTCCAGGTGTTTAAGGAAATGGCTGGGGATGATGGCTTCTACGCCCAGTTCTTGCGAACGCCGAAAGTCCTTGATGTTATGCGTGACGATGAAGCGGCTATGGGAGGCGACCGCGCATTCGAGCACCATGTCATCGGTGGGATCGCGCAGAAAGGGGCGCCAGAGATAGTAGATGTCCTGCAGGCGGGACAGAGAAGCCAGATAGCGCAGAAAACCCAGCATCTGCGCATTGCTGATGCCAGGGGGGCGATGTTCCGGTCGCGTCAGCACGGACTGCCATTCCATATACAGCGCCACGGAAAGCGCCGGGGTGAAATGTGGCGACGGCAGTTGGCGCAGCAATTGCTGGCTTGCTCCGTGTTGCGAGCGCATGGCCGCAACGAGGACAGAGGTGTCGAGTACGATATTCATGGTTATGCGAGTATAACCACTTTAGCGCGACCCGCAAGCACACCCCTATGCCGGCAGCTTCAGGCGGAGGTGTTTCCCTGACACATCCACCCACCCGTGGCCAGCTGCCACGGGTGGCGATGGCAGCTGGCTGCTACTGCTGCGCCGCGGACCTGGCCTCCTCGGACGTGATGCCGCCCCAGGTCATCATCACGTTGATGTCCGGGCTGCCAAAAAGCGTTTCGAATGATTCCGCCGGTCGCTGGTTCGACGCCGAAAGGCCTAGTGGTCATTCTGGAAGCCTGCTAATAATGATAATGATTCCCATTATCTACTGATCCCAGGAGCCACTCATGTCCCACCCCGCCCCCCAACAGAATCCATCCGACGCCCTGCGCCAACGCCTCGCTGATGAGCCGGGCGCGGTACTGGAGCAGATTGCCCAGGAGGAGAATTGCTGCCTCCTGGATGTCGTGCGCTGCCTGCCTCGAAGCCATTGGACGGAAGTCAGCGGGCGACACTATCTCAACGTCCTTTCCGCCCTCCCCTCCTGGGGAGAGGTGACCACGGTGCTGCACACCGCCGATGTCATCATGGAGTTCAAGGGCCCGTTTCCTTCCGGCCGCACTGGCCACGGCTTCTACAACCTTCAGGGCAAGACCGGGCTGTCGGGCCACCTGCGTCCCGAGCGCTGTCAGCACATCGTGTTCATGCAACGCCCCTTCATGGGCATGGAGACGGCCTCCATCCAGTTCTACAACGCGGAGGGGGAAGGGATCTTCAAGGTCTTCGTTGGTCGCGATGAACAGCGCCAGCTGCGCCCGGATCAACTCCAGCACTTCTCCGGATTGAGAAACACCTTGGCCGCCCTGGATCACGTCGAACAGGAGGCCTCCGCATGAAACCCGTCCTGATCTTTGGTGCCACCCGGGGCGTGGGACTGGAAGTGGCCCACCGCTTGCGTGAGCGCAACCAGACCGTGCTGGCGCTGGTGAGACCCAACAGCGAGTCCACTCCTCTCAAGACCCTGGGTGTCGAGATCATTCCGGGTGATGCCACCTGCTCCGGGGATGTGGAACGTGCCTTCATGGCCCTGGGCACCGACGGGATCGTTATTTCCACGCTGGCCGGCAGACTCGACGACGGCACTTACGTGGACGAGGCCGGGAATCAAACGGTCATCGATATTGCTCGACGCCATACACCCGAGCGCGTGGTACTGGTCACCGCCATCGGCTGCGGGGAGATGATGCCCTACCGCTCCGAGCAGGCCATTGCCGCCTTCGGGGATGTGGTCGAGGCCAAGACCCGAGCCGAAGACTCCCTGCGAACTTCCGGCCTCCCCTTCACCATCATTCGTCCGGGCGGCCTGTTATCCGCGCCAGCCACCGGTCGGGCGATCCTCTCCACCAAACCGACGATCCACGGGATGATCACCCGGGCCGACGTGGCTTGCCTGATCGAGCGTGTGATCGATGAACACAATTCACTTGGCAAGGCTTACGCAGCCGTGGATCTGGATCACTCACGGCTTGATCCCGAGCCGAGCGAAGAAACTCACGCCGAGTCCCTGACACCTTGACATATTAATGCGAATCATTATCATTCAATAAAGATTTGCCCAGCCCGCCAACGACCCTTCAGGGTCAGGTAGCCAGCCAGGCAGCTTGTTCAACAAGCATCCCGTGCCCCCGAGTCCATCGCCTGGAGGGCTTTCATGCCGCAACACCGCCATGCCATTCCTGTTATTGCCGCCTCGTTGACGCTGGCGTTGCCCGCACACGCCGACACCCGGTCCGATCACGAGCAGGTGGCCTCCCTCACCCTGCCCACCATCGTGGTGGAGTCCACCCGCGTACCGACGGCCCTTGATCAACTGGGGGCGCCCATTGCCGTACGTGATCGGGCCACACTGGACCGGGATCAGGTGGCAGACCTGGCTGACGTGCTGGATCGCATGCCGGGCGTAGACACCGGCGGTGGCCCCCGTACCACCGCCCTGCAACCCGTGATCCGGGGCCTGGGCGGCGAGCGGGTGGTCATCCGTGTGGACGGCGCTCGGCAGAATTTCGCCTCCGGTCACAAGGGTCGGGTATTCCTGGATCCCTTTCTGCTGGAGCAGGTAGAGGTGCTACGGGGGCCGGCCTCCAGCCTGTATGGATCGGGGGCCCTGGGCGGCGTGGTGAACTTCCGTACCCGCGATGCCGAGAGTTTTCTGGGGGACGATGACTTCGGTGGGCGCCTCACCGCGGGCTATCAGGGTCAGGGCAGCCAGCAACTGCTGTCGGCCATCGTAGCCGGACAGGGTGAGCGGGGCTCCTGGCTGGGCAGTGTCCTACAGCGGGATCAGTCCGACCTGCAGGATGGCGATGGCGACACCATCCGTTTCACCGGCGATGACATCACTTCCGGTCTGCTCAAGGGCACGCTGCGCCCCGGGCCCGACCATCGCCTCACCCTGAGTCTGCAGGGCTTTCGCGATGATCATGAGATCCCCTCCAATGCCACGGCTTCCGGTACCGGCGGGGGATCGGACGGCATTGTGGTGGATCGCCGCACGGACAGCCGCAGCCAGACCCTGCGCTACCAGTTCACCCCGGATAACGACTGGGTGGAGCTGGACGCCACAGTTTACGGCAACCAGGTGGAACTGGAAGAGACGCGGGTTGACACCGACCGGCATGACGAGACCCGCCTGCGGACCGTGGGGGTGGACCTGACCAATACCACCTGGTTGCGGACCGGAGACGTGGATCACCAGCTGCTCGTGGGCCTGGAACACTACCGGGACCGCCAGCGGGGACGGCGTGACGGGGACCAGCGGCCCCAGTATCCCGATGCCCGCCAGGAAATCACCGGCGTATTCGTTACCGACCGCATCCTGATCGGCGAGCGCCTGGAGATCTGCCCAGGACTGCGCTACGACCGTTTCAACAAGGACGCCGACGACCAGTCCTCCATTACCGAATCGGAATGGTCAGGGCAACTCACCGCCACCTATAGGGTGACGCCAGGGTGGGATCTGTTTGGGGGCTACTCGGAGGCCTTCCGCGCGCCATCCCTGACCAACCTCTATGTGGGCGGGGTGCATTTTGGCAACAACTTCTTTGAGCCCAACCCCGACCTCAAGCCCGAGAAGGCCCGCAACAAGGAACTGGGGCTGAGCTACAACGGACAGGGGGTCTGGCAGGCACAGGATCAGGTGCGGGCCCGCCTATCCCTCTATCAGAACGATGTGGAGGACTTCATCGATCAGCGGGTGGAAATGGAGATGCCCGCCTTTGGTCCTCCCATTCCCGGCGGCCGCACCTATTTCGAGAATATCGAAGATGCCCGCCTGCGTGGCCAGGAACTGGAATTCCAGTATCTGCACCCGGATTACTTCGTCGCCGTGAACGCCAGCCGGATACGGGGAGACAACCGTACGAACGGAGAGCCCCTCTCCGGCGTCCCCGCAGACAGCCTCAGCCTGGAAGGGGGTGTCCATGTCATGGCGGGTCAACTCACCCTGGGCGGACGGCTGACCCGCGCCTGGTCCCAGGACCGGGTACCCGATGGCGGCGAAACCACCGACGGCTACACCCTCACGGATCTCTTCATGACCCTGCAACCGGCGGCCGCCGGAGAGCGACTGCGACTGGACTTCGGCATCGACAATCTCACCGACAAGACCTATCGCCCGCATCTCGCGGCCATCAACGACCCCGGCCGTAACGTGAAGATCCAGGCCAGTTACCGATTCTGAACACGGTACGTCCGTGGATAGGAGACAACGTACATGCCAGCCATCAAGCAACCCCATCCCCCCCATACCGTCCACGCCATGAACCATCCAACCGTCCGCCGCCTGGCGGGCCAGGAGTCCTGCCATGCATCGTCGTGACCTGCTGCGCTGGCTCGGGG
>JBHEOJ010000141.1:0-5253 GCA_046260855.1 Thioalkalivibrio sp. | reverse complement strand
GTCTTGGCGAGAGATTACTTTGCTTTTCTCCGCGCCTCAGCGGCCGCGCGAGGGCATCGCTCTTTTTGATATCAGGGCGCAGCCGGATCCAGCCACTCCAGCAGGTAGTAGAGGTATTGGCCTTCCGAGGACTTGGAAGGCCCAAGCACCAGGGCGGCGAACTGCCGGGCCTGCGGGTCAGCCGCCGCGAGGGCGGCCTCCCGGGAATCCATCACCCGCACGCAGCCGGCGGGGAACCGCTTGCGGGCACGGGCCGGCATATACACCACCGCATAGTGGGGCGTAGAGACACCGGTTTCAGGATCGGGTGGGACGAGTCCGTGCATGGACCGAGCCTACGACATCGGGGCGGCTTCGTCATCTTTCATCAGCTATCGAAAACACGATTCTCTCGCCAAGACGCCAAGCACGCAAAGAAGATCCGATAGGGCGGGCCATGCCCGCCGTCGCGGCACCGGCACACGCCCGGCGGCGCCCATGGGGCGCCCTATGACCCCACTTTTTTTTCACCACGAAGGGCACGAAGCACACGAAGGGTTTTTGACATGGCCACTTCGTGATCTTCGTGTGCTTCGTGGTTGAGCGTCTTGGCGTCTTGGCGTCTTGGCGAGAGAACAGGCCTTTGACTTCAGCGCCCGCCTCGCACAAGTCGGGCATGGTGATCCCAATCAGGGTCATTGCCCGTCAGGCCACGACTTATCCATGCCCGGTTCCGGGTGATTGGTATTCAGGGTGTGGCGGCGTTTAGTGTGAGGACTACACTCTGAAGGCGTCTGTGAATCATTCAGGACGCACACTCGCGAACACGTCAAGACGCTCCCAAGCATGTTGACCAAGGAGGTTCACATGAACATCAGCCATGATAAAGACTCCGTCACCCTGACCATCGACGCGAAGACCGCCGACAAACTCCTGGACGAACTCAAGGCCCACACTGGCGACCTGGACGCCACCAATGGCGCGCGGGCCCTGGCCTCCGTGCTGCAACAGGCGATCTACCAGATCAATGACGATTTCCGTCAGCCGCCCCATGCCTTCGACGAACAGGCCGCCAAGCAGCCCCCCATCGAGGAGTGAACGCCCGTCCATCCCATCGAACCATTCAGGAGCGACACCCCATGAATCTGGAACGCGCAGACAAGAACGAGATCGTCATCCACATCCCCATGAAGGAGGCCGGCGACACCCTCAAGGCCCTCACGGACCTGCAGGAGGCCCTGGGCGAACATTCCAAGGCACTGGCCAAGGCACTGAGTGATGCGGGCGTCACCCTGCCCGAGGGTGAAGATCACCGACGCTACGAATACATGGCGCCCCCGGACATGAAGTAGCCCGTATCCCTCACACCAACCGTCGTTGCCCCCGGTAGACCAGCTCGCGTCTGGGCCGGTCATCGGCGGCGCTGCCCTCTGATCCCTTGACCTCGTCGTCCTCGGGCGCCGTGGGTAGTATCGGATCTTCCCGCACCCGTTGCCCGCGATAGACCCGGGCGGGCTTGAAGCCCACCTGGCGTTCGTGCAGGGGCGGCGTGAAGCCCGGCTTCAGGGCATGGCGCGGTCGTGGCCGGTGAAATCCACCCGCCCCTCTGCATCCTCCGCAGACGTAGCGCCACGGGCGCCCGCCAGCAGGCGCGCCTGGTCCGCCCGCTGGCAGCGGGAGAAATCCGGGTCCATGAGTTCCAGGAAGGAACAGGCCTGGGGTGACAGGAACTTGCCCTTGCGCATCACCACCCCGTAGGTGCGCTTGGGGAAATACTCGCCCAGGGAAATGGCCGCCAGGTTCTCCTCTCCGGTGAGACAGATGCTGGTGACGATGGACACGCCCATGCCCATGGCCACGAATTTCTTGATCACCTCCCAGCCACCTGCCTCCAGCACCACGTGGTAATCCAGTCCGTGCTGGTGGAACACCAGGTCGACGATGCGCCAGGTGGACAGGTGCCGGGGCGGCAGGATCAGACCGCAGGGGGCCACGTCCTCCAGGGTCACCTTCTTCTTCTTCGCCAGGGGGTGATCCGGGGCGGTGATGAGCATGGGTTCGAAGGTGAAGATGGGCTGATAGACCATGTCCTCGGGCACGTCGATCATGGAGCCCACGGCAAAATCCACCTCGCCGGCGCGCAACATCTTCAGGCCATCGCGCCCAGTGACGTTGTGCATGTGCAGCTTCACCCCCGGGTAACGTTTGCTGTAGCGCTTCACGTACTCCGGCAGCAGATACAGGATGGTGGACTCGCCGGCGGCCAGGTCCAGGGCCCCCTGGCCCGCCGCCCCCAGTCGCGCCGCGAACACCTCGGGCAGATGGTCCATGCCCTCCACCAGGGGCAGGCCGGTCTCCAGCAAGATCTGCCCGGCGGCGGTCAGTTCAATGCGCGGGCCCCGGCGTTCGAACAGGAGCACATTGAGGTCCTGTTCCAGCCCCTTGATCAGCAGAGATACCGAGGGCTGGCTCACGCACAGCCTTTCAGCGGCCCGGGAGATACTGCCGGTCTGGGCGGCGTGACAAAAGGCGCGCAACTGGCGCAGTCGGTTGGGTGTGGCGGCCTGGGGAGGTCTGTTGGTCATATGCAATTCTAATAGTGAGTATTCACTTAATAAACTAGTCAAATAGTGGTGAGTTTTCTACCTTAGGGCTACAACAAGCACAGTGGCAAACCCCGGTATTACCGCCAGGAGGAACCGCCCATGTCCGCAGCCACCCACCCCGCCGTGTCCTTCACGGCCCCCACCGAGGGTTTCGAGGCGCTGCTCAGTCCTGCGGCCCTGAATTTTCTGGTATCCCTGCACGAGCGCTTCGCCCCCAGGGTGGACGAGATCCTGGCCGCCCGGCGCACCCGCCAGGCACGTTTCGATGCGGGCGAGTTACCTGACTTCCTGCCCGAGACCCGGGAGGTACGCGAATCGGACTGGCAGGTCGCCCCCATCCCCCATGATCTGCTGGACCGGCGTGTGGAGATCACCGGCCCCACGGACCGCAAGATGCTCATCAATGCGCTGAACAGCGGGGCGAAATGCTTCATGGCCTGCCTGGAGGATGCCCACTCCCCCACATGGCGCAACGGCCTGGAGGGACAGATGTACCTGCGGGATGCGGTCAACCGACGCATCGACTTCACCTCACCCCAGGGCAAGGACTACCGGCTTGATGACCAGACCGCCGTGCTCATCGTGCGGCCCCGGGGCTGGCATCTGTCGGAGAAGCACATGCAGGTGCATGGCCGCGCCATCCCCGGCGCCCTGTTCGACTTCGGCCTGTATTTCTTCCACAACGCCCACACCCTGCTGGGCCAGGGCAGCGGCCCCTACTTCTATCTACCCAAGATGCAGGCCCACGCCGAGGCGCGGCTGTGGAACGACGTGTTCGTGTTTGCCCAGCAGCAGCTGGCCGTGCCCCACGGCAGCATCAAGGCCACGGTGCTCATCGAGACCCTGCCAGCGGTCTTCGAACTCAACGAGATCCTGTGGGAACTCAAAGACCACATGGCCGGGCTCAACTGCGGGCGCTGGGATTACATCTTCAGCTACATCAAGACCTTCAGGAATCACCCGGACCGCCTGCTGCCCGACCGCACCGTGGTGGGCATGACCGTACCCTTCATGCGCGCCTACTCCCAGCTGGTGATCAAGACCTGCCACCGGCGCGGCGCCTTCGCCATGGGCGGCATGGCGGCACAGATCCCGGTCAAGGGCGACGAGGCCGCCAACGAGGAGGCCTTCGCCAAGGTGCGCGCCGACAAGGAGCGGGAAGTGAGAGATGGCCATGACGGCACCTGGGTGGCCCACCCGGGCCTGGTGCCGGTGGCCATGGAGGTGTTCAACCAGCACATGCCACAGGCCAACCAGCTGGACCGCCAGCGCCCCGACGTGAATCCCGACCGGGATGAACTGATCGCCGTGCCCGAGGGCACGATCACCGAGGCGGGACTGCGTAACAACATCAACGTGGCCATCCAGTACATGGCTGCCTGGCTGGGCGGGCGCGGCGCCGTGCCCATTCACAACCTCATGGAGGACGCCGCCACGGCGGAGATCTCCCGCTGCCAGGTCTGGCAATGGATCAGACACCCCGGTGGCGTGCTGGACGACGGCCGGCGCATCACGCTGAAACTGGTGCAGTCCCTGCTGGCCGAGGAGATGGAGGTGATCCGCAAGGAGGTCGGCGCAGAGGCCTTCGCCTCAGGCCATTACAAGCTGGCCGCCAAGCTGTTCGACGACATCACCTGGGCCGATGAGCTGGTGGATTTTCTGACTTTGGTGGCGTACGAGTATTTGGAGTGAGGCGTGAGGGGAGAGGGGGTAGGCGTGAACGGCGTGTCGGATTTTCACGCCTCCCTCCTATCGCCTCACTCCTTGCCCTTCAGCAAGCGTAGGTCGGGGTGAGACTAGCGAACCCCAACGTGAGGAAGTGAGAAGTGGTTGGAATTAAACCACCCTCACCCCGGCCCTCTCCCTGAGGGAGAGGGAGAAGTTCGTTCATCCTTCATCCTTCGTCCGCAGGACGACCACTCCGTCCTCATCCGCGAACACCCGCTCACCCGGGCGGAAGGTGACGCCGCCGAAACTCACCGGCACGTTCACCTCCCCTTCGCCCCGCTTCTCGCTCTTGCGGGGGTGGGTGCCCAGGGCCTTGAGGCCGATGGGCAGGGAGACGATCACCCCCACGTCCCGCACACAGCCGAACATGAGCACACCGGCCCAGCCGTTGTTCAGGGCTATCTGCGCCAGCTGGTCTCCCAGCATGGCGCAGCGCAGGGAACCGCCGGCGTCCACGACCAGCACCTTGCCCCGACCATCGCCCTCCAGGGTCTTGCGCACCAGCACGTTGTCCTCGAAACAACGCACCGTGACGATCTGTCCTGAGAAGGCGGTGAGTCCGCCGTAATCACCAAAGGTGATCTCGCATACCTGGGCCGCTTCGCCGTGTGTGTCACACAGATCGGCGGTGGCGGTCATTCCCGAGCCTGCTGGTTCCATGGGGGTAACCCTCCTAGTGTCCTGAGTCAGAGATTAGTTGCATTTCAGAGCCCCGCACAAGACCCAAGGCAAGGCGCGGGCCGCAGGCAATGGCAAGCCCTTGGCAAGGACCGCAACGCCGCATTGGGTCTTGTGCGGGGCTCCCTGCGGGCGGGCCTGTACGGGCGCCCGGCAGCGTTGCTCTCGCTCGAATGGGCCTGCCCGTCCTTTACTCGAGCGCCTTGCCGTGCATCCCGTACAGGCCCGCTGAAATGCAACGAATCTCTGACTCAGGACACTA
>JBHEOJ010000140.1:4817-5257 GCA_046260855.1 Thioalkalivibrio sp. | reverse complement strand
GGCCCGTCCTGCGCTCGCGCGCCTTGCGGCTGACCGCTTGGCGACTCGCTGAATGAGGCTTAGTCAGGGTTCGAGTTAGTAAAGGCTTCCGCTGCGACTTCTGGTCGGTGGTATCCTTTGTTAACAGGTGGTATATCGACTATCCGGGAGTGGCAATCTGATGGGCAAAGGACAGGAGAATGCGGGGTGGGAGGACGACTTCCTGCTGGGCTACGGCCCGATGGATGACATCCATCGCGAATTCTTGGAGTTGGTGCAGGCGCTGCAAGTGGTGCCGGACGGGGAAGTGCCTGCGGTACTCGATCGCCTCGCCACCCATACCGAGCATCATTTCGCCGAGGAGGCTGCATGGATGTCCACGGAGGGTTACCCTGCCCGCGACTGTCACGTGGACGAGCATGACAGGGTCATGGCTTCAGTTCGAGAGGTACGGCAGTTGG
>JBHEOJ010000140.1:0-4807 GCA_046260855.1 Thioalkalivibrio sp. | reverse complement strand
CTAGCCAAAGCGTATGCAGCGTATAAACCTTGCTGTATAAGGGTGATGCAGGCAGAGTTCGTTGCGCCGCCTGAATCCGGACAATGGACCCCCTGTGCCTGCAGTCAGCAGACACGCCGAGCCAATTACCTTTAGGTCATCAGTCCTCGGTCCCCGCATCCGGCGATCCGATTAATGAACGAGGAGTCAGGTGTGCAGGAAGCCAACGAAAGTACGCGTGAGCGCATCCTGCGTGTGGCAACGGAACTGTTCGCCACCCACGGGTATCATGCGACCGGCATCAAGGAACTGGAAAAAGCGACCGGTCTTGGACGCAGTTCCCTGTATTACCAGTTCCCCGGCAAGGAAGCGCTGCTGTTCGAAATCATCACCCCGTATCTGCGTGAACTGATTGCCTTCGGCGACCAACTGCTTGACACGGAGATGCCGTCTGAGCAACGGCTGAGGCTGCTTTCCCGCGGGGTGATTAAATGCATTACCGGGAACCTTGCGGCCATGACCGTCTGTTTCCGAGAGGTTCATTCCGTGACTGGCTCCCAGAGGGACCAATTACTGAACCTTCACCGCCAGTACGAACAGACATGGCTGAAGGTGCTGCAGGCGGGGGTGGTTGAGGGCGTGTTCCGAAACGCCAGTCATCTGACGGTCAAATCATTGCTCGGCATGCATCATTACAGTTATCTGTGGCTGCGTCCCGACGGCCCGATGACGCCCGAGGAAATCGCGGATGCGTTCTGCGACCTGGTGCTTAATGGCCTCCTGACCCACCCGCAGCACCGCTAACGCCTGCCCATTCGACACGCCCGCCGTCATCCCCATCAAACCGGACCATCTCGGTCTGGACAGGCGGGACAGGCACAGCACCCTAACCCCGACCCACCCGTTGTTGTTACTGCCCTAAACCCTGACAAAGCCACATTCAGCGGGGCTGTGCGCGTTGGTGGCCTGCATTGCCGGCACTTGGTGTAGGCATTACTGCACCGGTGTATCGACGCCTTTCCCGGGACGCGCACAGATCCGCCCGGCCGGAGCCCCCGAGAGATCCGCCTGCGGTGTTGCGTGCGTTTGGAGCAGGTGCGACTCCGCGCCGGCACACACGCGCCTTGCGCGTTGCAGGCAACTCTCTCGGGGGCTCTGAATGAGGCTTTGTCCAGGGTTCAGGGCAGTAGGCCCCGACCCAAGGACAGTCCCTGGCCAGGCGCCGCTGGTTTCTTGACTTTCGATAGCCGTGAACTAGAGTGAATGGACCGGTTGGTGCAGTTGAGTTCGGTCAACGGGTGGAGTGCAGTCGGCTTGAGGAGGTTCCATGGGGCACGCACTTTGATATGCCCCACTTTAAATTCTATTAAAACAATAAGTTGATGTGCACACAGGTGTAAATCTTCATAACATCATTCGTAGCCTTGCAGGGCAGACCACAAGGCCGGGGAGCCCAGGATGCTGTATTGTCCCGCCGGTCGTGGCGATGTCCCGCGTGAACGCGGCAACGGTCGATTCAGTGGGCAGCCTGGATTGTCTGTCGGGCTGAACCAACATCATGACCACAGGTTGCTGCGATTCAGGCTACCTCAAAGGAGGAAACGCATGTCCAAGAAAGACCGTTCCATTGCTTCGGGGCAGCACTTCAGCGCCGACGCAGCCCATAATCCACCCGCGGTGGATAGTGCAGCCTCGCCCCCCTCACCGGGACGACGATCGTTCCTTCGCAAGGGCGCCGCCATAGCGGGCGCCGCCCTGGCCGGTGGTGCCGGAGGGGTTTCGGTGGCCCAGGCCGCCAAGCTGACCATCCCCGAGTGGTCCAAGACCATGGGCAAGCCCATTCCTGAAACGGATTACGGCATGCCCATCGAGTACGAGTCCCATTACAAGCGCACACGCACGGATGTATTCGTCAACCGTCAGAACTACTCCGACTGGAGCATGTCGCCGCTGCAGTACCAGAACGGTATCGTCACGCCGAATGGCGTGTTCTTCGAGCGGCATCACAACGGCACGGCGAAGATTGATCCGGAGCAGCACCGCCTGGTGATCCATGGTCTGGTCAAGCAGCCGCTGATCTTCACCATGAGCGATCTGATGCGGTACCCGTCGGTATCCAAGTTCTATTTTATGGAATGTTCGGGCAATACCCTTACTGACTGGCGTGAAGCCAGGACCACGACGGTGCAACAGTCTCACGGACTACTCTCCTGCGCACAGTGGACAGGCGTTCCGCTGGCGTGGCTGCTGGATGAGGCCGGCGTGGATCCCAAGGGCAAGTGGGTGATGCTGGAAGGCGCCGACGGTTCGGGCCACCTGCGCTCCGTTCCGATGGAGAAGATCATGGACGACGTGCTCATCGCCTATGGACAGAATGGTGAGATGCTTCGCGCCGAACAGGGCTATCCCATTCGTGCCTTTGTCCCCGGCTGGGAGGGCAACACCTCTGTCAAGTGGCTGCGCCGCATCAAGGTGGTGGAAGGACCGGCACACGTTCGCGGTGAAACGGCGCGCTATACCGACCCCATGCCGGACGGCAAGTGGCGTCAGTTCAGCATGGAGATGGAGTGCAAATCGGTGATTACCAACCCCTCGGGCGGCATGACCCTTAAGGGTCCGGGTTTCTACGAAATCCAGGGCTTTGCCTGGTCGGGCAACGGCAAGATCACCAACGTGGACATTACCCTCGACGGCGGGCGTACCTGGCGCGAGGCCATGCTGGAAGAACCTGTTATGGACAAGTGTCTGACCCGTTTCCGCTACCGCTGGAACTGGGAGGGTGGCCCGGCCAAGCTTGCGAGCCGCGCCATGGACAGCACCGGCTATGTTCAGCCTACCGTCGAGCAGCTCGCCAGAGCACGGGAGATCGTCGGTTTTGTGCAGCATCACAACGGCATCTACCCGTGGGCCGTCAACGACAAAGGGGAGGTGGAAAATGCAATCGCCTAAGCTTCTGGTTGCGATCGCGGGGGCGTTGGCCCTGTCGCTGGGTGTCGTTCACGCGAGCGAACATCTTAAAAAGCCCGATGTGGGGTTTGGTCAGAAAATCAGTGAGGCTGACGTTGCTCCCTGGGACATCGAGATCAGCGCGCCATCAGGCAAGGGGTTGCCGCCCGGCGAGGGCACCGTGAGCCGGGGTAAACAGGTGTACGAAGCCAAGTGCCTCGCCTGTCATGGAGCAAAGGCAGAAGGCGGCCCCGTGTATGGCTCGATGGTGGGCGGTATAGGATCCATGACGGAGCGGCCCCGAAAGTTGACCCCGGGCAGCATGTATCCCTACGCGCCGATCCTGTTCGACTACACCCGCCGTGCCATGCCCATGGATGCGCCCCAGAGCCTCACAAACGATGAGGTCTACGCTGTTTCGGCCTACATCCTGCATCTTAATGAGCTGATCCCTGAGGACTTCAAGCTGAACGCCGAGACCATGGCGGCCATCGAGATGCCCAACCGGGATGCCTTCATCACGGATGATCGCCCGGATACCCAGAACGAGCGGTGCATGACCAACTGCCAGCCCATCGGTACCGTCGAGGACGGGGACAAAAATCCCTGATTCTCCAGCCTGTGGGAGTTGAACACGCTGAGCCCGGCTACACGCCGGGCTTTTTTTTGGCTTCTCGCGGCGGCCCGAACGATTGAAGTCCAACTCCAGACCAGAACGCGCTCACCCGCTCTGTATGGGTCGAAGAGCGGAGCATTCCCGTCCATGTAGAGTGTGGATCAAAGCGAACAACCCTAGCACTTACACTCGCTGTCCGTCATACAGAAGTGACCTGTCATGGCGACGTGGTTCAGTCGCCGAAGCGCGTTGGCCGTATCGACACACA
Source organism: Thioalkalivibrio sp. (assembly GCA_046260855.1). Classification (GTDB taxonomy): domain Bacteria; phylum Pseudomonadota; class Gammaproteobacteria; order Ectothiorhodospirales; family Ectothiorhodospiraceae; genus Thioalkalivibrio_A. Next base: position 998 of record JBHEOJ010000140.1, on the reverse strand, counting down.
TGTGACCATTACATGGTGACATCGAAGGCGCTGAACTCAAGAAGATGGTTATCCTGTGCGAGCGGGCATGCAAGGTAATGAATACGATGAAGCGACAACCGGAAGTGCATGTGCACATCAATGGGAAAGAAACACTACTCGCCAGCCGCCGCTGGGAGCACCACGGCGTTGTGTACACCATCGTCCTCATGTGGTGGTTGCGGACGGCCCATGCACTGGGCGTCAGCCCAGAGCGCCTGGGCCGGTGGTACCGGTGACGCGAATCCTGGTCTTCTCCCGTTCCCCCCGGCCGGGTCACACCAAGACCCGGTTGATTCCGGCCCTTGGCCCCGAGGGGGCGGCAGCCCTTCATGCAAGCCTCATTGACCGGACCATGAAGGTAGCCGTCGAGGCAGGCTGTGGCGAGGTGCAACTCTGGTGCGCGGACAATCCTGATGACCCGTTCATGCAGGGCTGCGCACGCCGTTTCCAGGTCACGCTGCGTCAGCAGCAGGGCGCCGACCTCGGGGCACGTATGTTCCACGCATTGAACGATGCCCGTCAGGCCGGTCACCACGCCATGCTGGTGGGCACCGACTGCCCGGCACTGACCCCGGAACACCTGCAGCAGGCCAGTGACTGGCTCGCCGACAGAACGGACCTGGTCCTGGGGCCTGCAGAAGACGGGGGCTACGTGCTGATCGGCGTGGGACGCCTGGAGGAGGGCCTGTTCACCGACATGCCCTGGGGTACGAGCACGGTGCTAGATGAAACCTGTTCACGGGCGCAGGCCCTGGGCCTCAGCGTGAAATCCCTGCCACCGCTGCCCGACCTGGACCGGCCCGAGGATCTGGAACATATCGACGCGGCTGCACAGGTGGAATGTTTGGATTGCGCTTCACGCCTTATGCCCTGATGCCTCCCGCGATCTCTACCTGGGCGGTCATGCTAATCGTACTTGACATGCCTGAACCGGGGGTCATCCGGTGTGCCCTCCAGTGCGCTTTCCGGTCCCGGGC
>JBHEOJ010000014.1:14347-29107 GCA_046260855.1 Thioalkalivibrio sp. | reverse complement strand
GTGAAGCTGTGGATGAAGGGCTGCCAGGACTCCAGCCCCCCCTGAACGCCCCCCAGATGTGCCCGACACCAGGCCAGCGCATGGTCGGCATCCGCCACTTCGGGAAAACCCCACAGGCCGCCCCACAGGCCCTGGGCCGGGCGACGCTCCAGCAGCACGCCGGCGGGGCTCGTGACCATGAGCATGCCGGTCTCGCGCAGGGGCTGATCCCGTTTGGGGCGAGGGGCGGGCAGTTCCCGGGTGCGGACCGTGGCCCGCGCCACGCAATCCGCCGCCACGGGACAGATTTCGCAGCGGGGGCGAGAACGGGTACACAGGGTGGCACCCAGATCCATGATGGCCTGGGTGTATGCGTCCACCTGTCGGTCCGGGGTTCGGGCATCGGCCAACTGCCAGAGTCGGCGCAACACCTTCGCCTCGCCGCTCCAGCCCGACACACCTGCGTGCCGGGCCAGCACCCGCTTCACATTGCCATCCAGGATGGGCTGGCGCTGACCGCAGGTCAGCGCAAGGATGGCCCCGGCAGTGGAGCGGCCGATGCCCGGCAGGGCCTCAAGGGCCTCGATGTCCCCGGGGAAAAGCCCGCCATGGCGCTCGCAGATCAGGCCTGCCGCCTTGTGCAGGTTGCGCGCCCGGGCGTAGTAGCCCAGCCCCGACCAATGGTGCAACACATCGTCCAGGGGCGCAGCGGCGAGGCGGGCCACGTCCGGGAAACGGGTCATGAAACGCTGGTAATAAGAAATGACCGTGCTTACCTGGGTCTGCTGCAGCATGATCTCGGAGACCCACACCCGATAGGGGGTAGGATCCTGCTGCCAGGGCAGATCGTGGCGGCCATGGCGCTTGAACCAGGCCAGCAGGCGCTGGCTGAAATCGGGGTCAGACATAGTGGGCAGGTACAGGAGGCATGGTTCAGTTCGCGGGTTCGCGGGCGGCCCGCTCTAGACGGGGCATGGCATCCCTGAAGTGCCTTTCCACGGCCCGGCGTATGGTCATGGGGCCGATGAGGGGGGGCACCCACACATCCGGTTCCACCCAGCCGGACAGCACCAGGCGCGTGCGATTCTCCGCCAGCGCTTCGGTACGCCAGGAGAGATGCCCGGCCCGCACGTCGCTCTCGTCCGCTACGCTCTGGGCGCTGCTCCAGGCCACGCTGCCCGGGGCGCGGCGCACGTCCAGCACATGGCGAAGGCGTCGACAGAAGATCAACACGCAGCCTTCCATGTCCGCACGCACCCGGTGCACGCCGTCACCGAAATCCACCAACAGGCCACTGTCTACCACCAGAGGGAACACCAGGCCCAGACGCTCATAGTCGTGAATCACGCGGGCGACCCCGGACTCGGGTGCGGCCAGCAGCACATCCAGATGGATGTCCATGCGCACCCCGTCGTAACGCACCTGCACCTGAGTCGTGTCGACGGCCAGTGCCTCGCCCGCGCCCACCAGACCGGACAGCGTGAGCAGCATCACAAAACAGCACACCGACACGCACCGGGACCGGCAAAGGGTCCCGCCAGGATGGTGAACGGCCCGGGGACGCATTGCCCCATGGGAAATCCCGGGAGTACCTTGGAATGGCAGCATCATCATCCGCAAAAAGGTGGGCCGTCATGGACAAGACCGGCATTTACAGCAAGACCCCCCAGGGCCAGGAAGAAGTCGGCACCCGCGCCCTGAAACTCCCCCCCCCAAGCTTCGCCAGTTGCTCATCATGGTCGATGGCACAACCGACGTGGCCAGCCTGGCTGAACGTTTCGAGCAGGACAATGCCATCGGACATCTCATCGCCCTGGAACACATGGGCCTGATCAGCATGGTCAGAGGTGGCGGCAAGCAGACCGCCATCGAAGCCGGGGCCGGGGCCAACGACTCCGGCATCGGACAGGAGGACGTCAGCGAGCTCAGGCTCGACCTTAGTCACCTGGTGCTCGACAGCCTCGGACCCGATGCCAGTGATCTGGCCATAAGGATCGAGGACTGCCACAGCCATGAGCAATTGCGCAGTCAGTGCGAGATCTGCGGCACGGTCATCCAGGGCATGCTGGGCAAGGCCCGGGCCGATGCATTCCGGGTGAAGGCTGAACACATGCTCCAGGGCGCCTCGCAATACACCTGAACACGCATCCAAGCGTCCAACCCGGGTTACTCAGCAATCAGAGACGCCCTTCACCGAGCAATCACCGCAGACCGGGGAGACGATCCCGGAGCCGCTGCTCGATGCTCTCGCGCTGCTCATCGATGCGCGGCTGCACGCTCTCCTCGATCTTACGCTCGACCTCTTCCCGCACCCGGCCTTCCAGCACCGGCTTGAGATCCAGGCTGAAGGACGGATCGCTGAACGGGCCGCGTACCCGGATCGGCAGGTTCACACCCCGCAGCTCTTCCAGGCCGCGGCCGCCCTGACCTTCCAGGCTGGCCACGAGGGTGGTGTCCGCCCGGTAGTCCAGCTGTTCCTGGGGCAGGTCGGCGGTGCCTTGGCCCTGCACACGCAGCAGGGGCGAGGAGGCACTCAGGTCGTTGTTGGTGAGGACCCCGTTGGCGATGTTGAAGCTACCACGCAGTTCCGAAAAATCGGTCTGGTTGGGTTCGTCGCTCTTCTCCACGGCGCGGCCCCGGAAACGGGCCTCGGTATCGCGAATGATCTGGGCGATGTTGATGCCCTTGATCGCGCCGTTGGCGAATTCGAAATCACCCGTGCCATTGAGGGCCGAGACCATCTGCTTGACGCTGCTGCCGCGGCTGTTGATGGACGCATTCAGGCGCGTCGTGCCCGCCAGCTTGCCCTCATCTTCCGCGAGATCATCCAGCAGCGGGCCGATACTCACCCCCTGCAGCTTGGGCTCGAAGGCGTAGCGGGGCGTGTTGCCGCGTACATCCAGGCTCATGCGCGCCTCCACGGAGCCCTCGTAGAGATTACCGGTGAGCGGCCTGATCTCCACCAGGCCATCCCGGGACACCAGGGTCAGGGAGATGGCCGTGAGCTTCAGACGACTAACGGTCATCTCCGCAATGGCCAGCTTGGCGTTCACGTTCAGGGAACGCAGCATCTCCACAGGCAGCTCGATGGGATCATCGGGCCAGCCTTCACGGGCCGGGGCATCAGCAGGGGCCGAGGCCGGCTCATCCGCGGGGGGCGGCAGGTAGCGGTCCAGGTTGATGCGATCCACGTCGAGCTCGGCGAGAATCGCCGGGCGCTCGTAATTGCTCACCCGGGCATTGCCCCGCAGGCGGGTATCGTCCAGCTGCACCAGTAACTGGGTCAGGCTGGCGGCCTCGGCATCGGCCTCGAAGGCAAGATCCAGGGCCACGTTCTTGAGGACCTCCGGATCGGCGGTCTCAGGCACGGCCTGACCGAGCTTTTCCAGCAGTTCGCGCACGCTGAAGGTATTGGAACGCAGCTCACCGGTGACCATGGGCTTGTCGCCATCCAGATCCCGCACCTGCACCAGCCCCACCAGCTGAAGCCCCAGGGTCTCCAGGGTCATGCGCTCGATACTGGCCACACCGTCGGCGAGGTTCACCGCCATGTCAGCCTCCAGCTTGGCCTCGATGGTACGGGGCAATGATTCACCCTCGGCCTCGATGGCAGCCACCATGCGGCGCAGGGCGTAGCGCTGGCTGGCCGGATCCAGGTTTACCAGGGCATTGAGGTCCACAGACACGCGCATGGCGGGATCTTCCTGGTACAGGCTCAGGGACAGCTCCAGCGGGGACTCCACACCCGGACGAATGCGGCCCAGGGTCAGGTTCAGGGGATCCAGACGCAGGGCGCTGCCCGCCTGCTCATCACGCCAGGTCACCCGGGCATTCCGAACCTCCACACCGCCGATATCCAGGTCCCTCAGACCCGGACCGCCCGGCTCATGATCGGGACGATCATCCGTCGCCGGCGCATCAGCCTCGGCCACCAGATCATCCCAGTTGTTTCGGCCCTGGGCGTCCCGTGCCAGATTCAGGTTGAGCTCCACGAGGCGTACGGCAGACACCTGCAGATCCCGACGCAGCAGCGGCATCAGTGCCACGGACAGGGTCACCTCACCGATGCGCGCAAAGGGCTCGTCACCGAAACCCTCGGCATTGGACAGGTAGGTCTCGCCCAGAGACAGGCCCAGCCTGGGGAACAGGGTCAGACCGATCTCACCCTCGATGACCAGGTCCCGTCCGGTCTGTTCCTTGACCGCGGCGCTGATGCGGTCCTTGTAGGCGTTGGGGTCGAAGGTGGCGATCAGGTAAGCGGCCAGCACTCCGGCCAGCACCGCCAGCACGACCAGGGCAATCAGCGCACGTTTTAACCATTTCATGATTTGCACGACTCCGGCGAACTAGGATGAATTCTGTTTTCAGTGTAACGCGCCCGAAGACAAGCTGCAGGATGCGGGCACAGAACATGCGTTGGGTCCGTCATTGGTGTGTAAAATGTCTACATCATTCACAGTTTCCGATGAGACATCTGCCCCATGGCCTCCGGCAAAGCCAACCTGCGACGCAAACCCCATCTCCTCTTTGTCAGCCAGACCACCTCGGGACGCACCCCCATGGTCGAGGTCTATGGAACGCAACTGCTCAAGGATCTGGTGGAGGTGCGCGCCGCCGGCATGGACGAAAGTGCCATGGACCCGCGTACCCGGGAGGTGTTGAAACAGGACGGCCTGGACGCCACCAACTTCAAGGCCCGGCGTCTGGACAAGGAGCTGCTGGACTGGGCGGACCTGATCATCACCCTGTGTGTCGATGTCCAGCGCATCAAACTGCCGCAACAGGACAGCTTCGTGCACAAGAACTGGCCCATCGACAGCCCCGTGCGCCTGGCCAGCGACGCCCAGGACATCAAGCCCTTCGTGCACACCCGGGATGAAATCAAGCGCCGGTTAAAACAGCTGTCCACCTCCATGCGGTTGATGTACCGGTAGGGCAGTGGCCCCCTCCCCGACCCTCCCCCGCTAAGCGAGGGAGGGGGGTTTATTCTCCCTCTCCCGCATCGCGGGGGAGGGCTGGGGAGGGGGCCTCCTACTTCAGATCCCAGTTGCCCGACTTGCCGCCGGACTTATGCACCAGGCGCACGCCACCCATGGTCATGAACCGGTCCACCGCCTTGCACATGTCATAGACCGTGAGCAGGGCCACCTGCACGGCGGTCAGCGCCTCCATCTCCACGCCCGTCTGTCCACGCGTCTCGGCGGTCACGCGGCAGTGCACCGAGGGGGGCGAATCCGCCGTGGTCAGCTCCACTTCCACGTGAGTCAGGGAGATGGGGTGGCACAGAGGCACCAGCTCCGAGGTCTTTTTCGAGGCCATGATGCCGGCCACCCGGGCGATGCCCAGGACATCACCCTTCTTGTGATTGCCCGAGCGGATCAGGGCCAGGGTCTCGGGCTCCATGGTGATATGGCCTTCGGCGATGGCCACCCGTTGGGTGAGGGCCTTGTCTCCCACGTCTACCATGTGGGCGTCACCGCGGGTATTGAAGTGAGTCAGAGTGCTCATGGGGTATAATTCCGGCTGTTGCAATTGATCAAGAGTGTAAGCCTAAACCATGTCCATCACCGTGCGTTACTTCGCCAGCCTGCGCGAGCGGGTCGGCCGTGCCGAGGATCAATTGGAGCCCGGCAACAATGACACCGCCGGCGGCGTCTGGTCCCGTGCCGTGCCCGACCAGACCATGCCAGACCGGGTGCTCATCGCCATCAACCAGGAATACGCCGACGCCGACCACCCGGTGAGCGACGGCGACGAAGTGGCCTTCTTTCCCCCGGTCACCGGCGGCTGAACCATGCCCATCTCCCTGCATCCCGAAGCCTTCGACCCCTGGGCCCTGCTGGCCGAGTACCAGTCCCGCCTGCCGACCGGGGGCTTTGGCGCCACCGCTGTGTTCGTGGGCACCATGCGGGATTTCAACGAAGGGGATGACGTGCGCGCCATGACCCTGGAACACTATCCAGGCATGACCGAGAAACACCTGGAAGACATCCTTGCCGAGGCCCGGGAACGCTGGGGTCTGGACGACTGCCTGATCGCCCACCGGGTGGGCCCCATCGAGCCCGGGGAGCCCATCGTGCTCACCGCCGTGTGGTCCGCCCACCGCAAGGCCGCCTTCGAGGCCTGCCGCTACCTGATGGAAGAACTCAAACACCGCGCGCCGTTCTGGAAGCGCGAGACCCTCAAGGACGGCGAGTCCCGCTGGGTGGAGAAGAACACGGAAGGGTGAGCCTTTGGAAGGTTGAAGGTTGAAGGTTGAAGGTTGAATAAGAGCGAAACTCCTGTTTCATCCTTTTGCCTTCAACCTTCATCCTTCTTTCTCTTGCTGCATCACTGCAGCAAGAGAAAGAACGCCCCTTCCTCGCGCCGGATGTTCAGCAACAGACGTTGTCCCTCGGCGCCCATGGCCCGGCGCATGTCCTCCAGACTCTTCACCGGCTGGCGGTTCACCGACAAGATCACATCCCCCTCCCGCAGGCCCGCCCGGGCGGCGGGGCTGGCGCTTTGCACCGACACCACCAACACTCCCTGTACCCTGCCGTGCAACGGTGAGCCCTCGGCGATCTCGCCGAAGCTGGCGCCTTCGAGACGTTGACTGAACTGCTGGCCTTCGGTGCGCACGCTCTGGATCTCTGCCACCTCGGCGGTGAGGGTGCGGCGACGGTTGTCCCGCACCACATCCAGCGTCACCTGACTGCCCACACGCAGCAGACCGATAGCATTGCGCAGTTCCGTGGCGTTGCGTATGCGTCGATCATTGACCCGCAGCACCACGTCCCCTTCCTTGAGGCCCGCGCGCTCGGCGGCGGAACCCGGTTCCACCTGGGCGACCACCGCGCCACGGGTCTGGTCGAGACCGAAGGCCTCGGCGAGATCCGGCGTCAGGTCCTGGACCGTCACGCCCAGGCGCCCACGCCGCACCTCGCCGTACTCCACCAGATGATCCATCACCTGCCGGGCCATGTTCACGGGGATGGCGAAACCGATACCGATGTTGCCGCCGCTGCCGGAAAGGATGGCGGTATTGATGCCCACCAGCTCGCCGCGCAGGTTCACCAGGGCACCACCGGAGTTACCCGGGTTGATGGAGGCGTCGGTCTGGATGAAATCCTCGTAGGACTCGATGCCCAGACCACTGCGCCCCAGGGCGCTGACGATGCCGGATGTGACTGTCTGGCCGAGGCCGAAGGGGTTGCCGATGGCCACGACGAAATCCCCCACCCGCAGGGCATCGGAGTCGGCCACCTTCACCGCCGTCAGGCCCTCAGCCGGTATCCGCAACACGGCGAGATCCGTGGCCTGGTCGGTGCCGACCACCTCGGCATCCACGAGCCTGCCGTCGTGCAGAGTGACGACGATCTCGTCGGCCCGCTGGATGACGTGGAAGTTGGTGAGGATGTAGCCGTTTTCGGCATCCAGGATCACGCCGGAGCCCAGGCCCTGAGTCTGACGCTCACGGGGCTGCTGTGGCATGTCAAAGAAACGCCGGAAGAAGGGGTCGTCCATGAGCGGATTGCGCTCCGCGGCCACACGGCCCCGGGTGGCTAGGTTCACCACCGCCGGGATGGTGCGTTCCAGCATGGGGGCCAGGGACGGCAGGGGTTCGTCGTCCACCGCCGTGGGCAGGGCCGCGCCGACCAGGGGCGAGCAGGCCATGATCAGGAGCAGCAGAAAAGGGGTCAGGGTGTTGCGGATCAATGGGCGCATGAAATCTTACCTTAAAGTGATCGTGGACCTTAATGCCCCGTCAGACCGCCCCGCCCTCATGGAAGTTCAGGGCGCCGGTAATCATAAAGAGACGCCCTTCAGACATCCGATTCGTTTTGCAGTTCGAGGCGCTCGCGCCGGGACTGCTCCATCTCCCGGGACAGGAAATAGCTCAGCACAATACGAATGGCGACGATGGCCCCGAGTATGCCCACATTCTCCCAGGTGGGTGCCAGGGTGGACTTGATGATGTCGGCGGCGACGAAGAAATCCAGGCCCAGCAGCAGGTGGGCGCCGAGACGCTCCCGGACGAAATCGGTCTGCATGAGCAAGTGGGCATGTCCGCCGTTGCCATCCAGGCGCAGGCGCAGGAACCGCCACGCGGCCTCCACCACCCCCACCAGCACGATCAGCACCCCGATGCCCGACACGCTGTAAAGCAAGCCCCAAAGCAGGGTATGAAAGATGTCCATCAAGACCTCCGGAACAATAGCGGGCACCGTTCAAGGGATGACGGCATCCATGCCAAGGTGGGGATCCCGTTGTCCCGATGCTATTTCAGATGCGCCCTCGGATCGAAGGGCAGCTCCTTTTCCATGCGCTCGTAGAACTTGCGTGCCGCGTCGGTCTCGGCAGGCGGGGTGGCGATCTGCAGGGTCACGTACTGATCCCCAGCAGGCTTGCCCTGCAGGCCCCGGCCCTTGAGCCGCAGGCGCTTGCCCGACTGGGAACCGGCCGGGATCTTCAATTCCACACGACCGCCCAGGGTGGGTACATTCACCGTGGCGCCCAGGGCCGCCTCCCAGGGGGTGACAGGCAGGTCCAGGTTGATGTCGCGACCCTCCACCCGGAACCAGGGATGGGCACGAATGGCGATTTCCAGGAACAGGTCACCGGATGGGCCACCGCCCGCACCGGGGCCTCCCTGCCCTGCCAGGCGGATGCGCTGACCCTCGGTGACACCGACGGGAATCTTCACCTGCAGCTTGCGGCCATTGCCCAGTTGCACCGGCATGGCGCCGCCATGGGCGGCCTGCTCCAGGGTGATCTCGATACGCGCGGTCTGATCCGCGCCCCGGGCCTGGAAACCACCACCGGGGCGGTGCCCGCCACCACGACGCGCACCGCCACCGAACAGGGTCTCGAAGAAATCGGAAAACCCCGGCTCACCGGGACCGGGAGCGGCACCAAACCCGGGGCCGGCCCGCCCGCCGCCGCCTCTGACGCCGCCGGAGAAGATGTCCTCCCAGCCCGGCGGGGGTCGAAAGTCCTGGCCGGACTTCCAGTTGGCGCCCAGGTCGTCATAGGCCTTGCGCTTGTCGGCATCACCCAGCACCTCGTAGGCCTCGTTGATGGCCTTGAAGCGTTCCTCGGCATTGGGCTCCTTGCTCACATCCGGGTGAAACTTGCGCGCCAGCTTGCGGTAGGTCTTCTTGATCTCGTCCTGGCTCGCGTCCCGGGAGACGCCCAACAGCTTGTAATAGTCTTTGTATTCCATAATCCATCTACGATAGCGCAAACGATTGCGCCGCGTATGTACGCGGCGCAATCATGTACACGAGCCGCACCCCGCAACCGGGACACAGCGGCTCACCCAGTATCAACCCTCCACGGAAATCCGTCGGGGCTGCACCGTCTCCTGCTTCGGAATACGCACTTCCAGCACCCCGTTGACACTCTTGGCACTGATCTTCTCGGCGTCAGCCGTATCCGGCAGATTGAAACGTCGATAAAAGCTGCCGCGCACCCGCTCCACCCGCTTGTAATTCTCCCGCTCTTCCTTGGTCTCGGACTGGCGCTCGCCACGGATGGTGAGGATGCCATTCTCCATGTGCACCTCGATGTCCTTGGGATCCACGCCAGGGATGTCGGCGTGCAGCACGTAGGCCTCCTTGTCTTCACGAATATCCACCGCAGGGGTCCAGTCGCTGGTGGCTGCGGAATCACCCGACTCGCCGCCGGGGTGCATGCGATCCAGTTCACGGCTCAGCTGATTGAGCAGACTCCAGGGTTCATAACGCATCATTGCCATGGTCATTACCTCCACATCAAATTCCGGGCCGCCGAGAGGCGGCGCACCGGGTTGTCCACACGCTGTTCACTTGTTTTAGACGATGGGGACGGCAGGTGTGATTTCAAGCGTCCGGATCGCGACATTACGTCCGCTTACAGCCCGCAAACTTGACCCAGATCAGCTAAATATCCAGCCGGCAAACCGGCTCTAGCAGCCTGCTAAAGACGTTCGAGGCGCAGCAGACGGTGATCCTCGTCGGTCACCAGGCAGAAGCTGCCCCGTACGCCCTCATGGGTCACGTGACTGCGCAGGGCCGAGGCAGGGAAACGCAGGTTGCGGCCCTGGCGGTCCAGGGCACGCACGGCCACGGCACCCCCCTGGTAATAACGCAGGTAGGCATCACGGCTGATATCCAGGTCCAGGTAGTAACGGGGCATGGCTCACTCCACGTTCTGCACCTGCTCGCGCATCTGCTCGATGAGCACCTTCAGCTCCACCGAGGCCTTGGTGGTCTCCATGTCGTTGGCCTTGGAACCCAGGGTGTTGGCCTCCCGGTTGAACTCCTGCATGAGAAAGTCCAGGCGCCGGCCCACCGGCTCGTCGCGCTCCAGGATCAGGGCCACCTCCGTGAGGTGTCCGTCCAGACGATCCAGCTCCTCGTCCACGTCCAGGCGCTGGGCCTGCAGGGCCAGTTCCTGCTCCAGGCGGCCCGGCTCCATGTCCACAGCCAGGTCGGCGATGCGTGCACGCCATTTCTCCCGCAGGGCCTCCACCACCTTGGGCCGGCGCACGCGCACCTGTGCCACCAGCTCCGTGACTGCCTGACAGCGGGTGACGATGGTCTCGCGCAGGCGCTCGCCTTCCCGCGCCCGGGTGGTGGCCAGCTCCTCCAATGCCGTATCCAGCAGCTTCAGCGCCTCACCATGCAGAGACTCCAGATCCGGCGAAGGTTCGCGCACCACCCCCGGCCAGCGCAGGATCTCCAGGGCCGTGATGCGCGCCGGGTTCATGACCCAGTGTTCCACCTGTCCGCACACCTCGATGAGACGTTTCGCCAGGGGCTCGTTCACCTCCAGCCCCGCCTCGCCGCCCGCTGGCGCCTGATAGCGCAATGAGACATCCACCTTACCCCGCCCCAGCCAGGCCTGGACCTTCTCGCGCACGGCATTCTCCAGGGCACGAAAGGCCTCCGGCAGGCGCAGCCCCACCTCCAGGTAACGGTGATTGACGCTCTTAAGTTCCCAGGCCAGGGTGCCCTGGGGGGTTTCTGCTTCCGCACGGGAGAAGCCGGTCATGCTATAGATCATGGTGTTTCCTTCACGTTAGGCGTTAGGCGTTAGGCGTTAGGCGTTAGGCGTTAGGCGTTAGGGAAGTATAAAGCCCATGACAGGGAAGCGATGGCCGGTGCCACGCCTCCCCCCTCACGCCTCACCCCTAACGCGCTATAATGCGCCCCCGAATACCCCAAGGAGTTCCCTCCATGCGACCCAGCGGCCGTCAGCCTGACGAATTACGCCATATCCGATTCACCCGTCATTACACGAAACATGCGGAGGGCTCGGTGCTGGTGGAATTCGGCGACACCCGCGTGCTGTGCACCGCCAGCGTGGACGAGCGCACCCCGCCCTGGCTACGTAACAAGGGCAAAGGCTGGGTCACCGCCGAGTACGGCATGCTGCCCCGCTCTACCAACGAGCGCATGGCCCGGGAAGCGGCCCGTGGCAAGCAGGGTGGGCGCACCCAGGAGATCCAGCGCCTGATCGGTCGGTCCCTGCGCGCCGCCGTGAACCTGGAAGGACTGGGCGAACGCCAGATCACCATCGACTGCGACGTGCTCCAGGCCGATGGCGGCACCCGCACCGCCTCCATCAGCGGCGGCTTCGTGGCCCTGCACGATGCCATCAGCCACCTGATGAAACAGGGCAAGATCAAGCGCAACCCGCTGTTCGGCGCCGTGGCCTCCGTGTCCGTGGGCATCTACCAGGGTGTACCAGTGCTGGATCTGGACTATGCCGAGGACTCCAACGCCGAGACCGACATGAACGTGGTGATGAACGACGCCAACGCCTTCATCGAGGTCCAGGGCACCGCCGAGGGCCACGCCTTTCGCATGGATGAACTGAACAGCATGCTAGCCCTGGCCCAGGGCGGCATCCAGGACATCATCACCGCCCAGCGCGCGGTACTGGAAGACAACTGAACCGAACGCTGCAGAGAAAAGGCGAAGACATTTGACAGGATTTACAGGCCCTTTAGAGGGACTATTTTTAATCCTTTAATCATGTTAATCCTGTCAGATCCTTTGCTCTTTATCCGCCCACAGAGTAAACAACCATGAAGATCGTGCTGGCCACCGGTAACGCGGGCAAGGTGCGGGAGCTTTCGGAACTGCTCGCCGGCACCGGTATCACCATCCTGCCCCAGTCGGACTTCGGCGTGCCCGAGGCCGATGAGACCGGGCTCACCTTCATCGAGAACGCCATCCTCAAGGCGCGCAATGCCGCCGCCCACACGGGCCTGCCCGCCATCGCCGATGACTCGGGCATCGAGGTGGACGCCCTGAACGGCGCCCCCGGCATCTACTCGGCCCGCTACGCCGGCCCCGGCGGCGATGCCGGGGCCAACAACCGCAAACTGCTCAACGCGCTGGAAAATGTCGAGACCTCGCAACGCACGGCGCATTTTCGCTGCGTCATGGCCTACCTGCGTCACGCCGACGACCCCTCGCCCGTGATCGCCGAGGGCAGTTGGGAAGGACGCATCGCGCCCGAGGCCCGGGGCCAGGGCGGACACGGCTACGACCCCATCTTCGAGATCCCGGAACTGGAACTCACCGCCGCCGAGATCAGCCCCGCCGAAAAAAACCGCCGCAGCCACCGTGGCCAAGCCCTGGCCCTGATGCTGGCGCGGCTGGCGCCGGGCCAGCATCAGGAAGGCTGAAGGTTGTGAAGGCTGAAGGATGAACACAAACAGCCCTCCGGGGCTCAGCGTACAATTCATCCTTCATCCTTCATCCTTCATCCTTCAAACATGCCTCCCCTAAGCCTCTACATCCATCTCCCCTGGTGCGTGCGCAAGTGCCCCTACTGCGACTTCAATTCCCACGAGGCGCCGGACGCCGTGCCCGAGGACCGCTACGTGGATGCCCTGCTGGCGGACCTGGAATCGGAACTTCCGCTGATCTGGGGACGTCGACTGGAATCGGTGTTCGTTGGGGGCGGCACGCCCAGCCTGTTCTCACCCCAGGCCCTGGATCGGCTGTTCTCGGAGTTGCGGGCGCGGCTGCCCTGGCGGCCGGACATGGAGGTGACCCTGGAGGCGAACCCTGGCACCACCGACGCGGCACGGTTCGAGGGCTATCGGGCTGCGGGGGTGAACCGACTGTCCATCGGCGTGCAGAGTTTCAACGATACCCAGCTGCAGAGACTCGGGCGCATCCACGACAGTGGCCAGGCCGTGGAGGCCTTCTCGGCGGCGCGCAAGGCGGGCTTCGACAACATCAACATCGACCTGATGTTCGGCCTGCCGGAGCAGGCCCTGGAGCAAGCCCTCGAAGACCTCGCCCGGGGCATGGCCCTGGGGCCGGAACACCTGTCCTGGTATCAGCTCACCCTGGAACCCAACACCCGCTTCGCCGCACACCCCCCCGTGCTGCCCGACGACGATACCCTCTGGGACATGCAATCGGCCGGCCAGGAGCAGCTGGCGGCGGGCGGCTATACTCAGTACGAGGTCTCCGCCTACGCCCGCCCCGGCCGCCAGTGTCGTCACAACCTCAACTACTGGCAGTTCGGCGACTACCTGGGCATCGGCGCCGGCGCCCACGGAAAGATCTCCCTGCCGGCACAGGAGCGCATCCTGCGCCGCTGGAAACAGCGCCAGCCAAGGCAATACATGGAGGCCGCCCTGGCAGGCGCTGCCGCCAGCGGCGAACACACCCTCACCCCGGAGGAGACGGTGTTCGAATTCATGCTCAACGCCACGCGGCTGAACCAGGGCGTGCCTCTGGATCTGTTCACCGCGCACACGAGACTCCGCCCCGAGGCCCTGGAACCCATGCGCAGCGATGCCGTGGAACGCGGCCTGCTCAGGGACAATCCTGTCCGCCTGGAACCCACCGAGACCGGCCAGCGTTTTCTCAACGACCTGCAGGCACTGTTCCTGATCGAGCCCCATGCAACCTCTTGAGTTCGTCAGTCTCACCTGCCCCCACTGCGGCGCAACCTTCGACACGGAGGTGGACATCTCCACCCTGCCCGCCAGCTACGTGGAAGACTGTCAGATCTGCTGCGCCCCCATCGTCGTCACCGCCACCATGGAGGGCGGCGATCTGTCCATCCACACCCGCAGGGAAAACTACTGACCATGACCCGGGATTACACCCCGATCTCCTGCGAGCTCTACAGCGAATACGAACTGGCCATCATGCGGGGCCGCACGCTCAAGGTGAGATGGAAGGATCGCTACGGCATGGATCGTGTGGAACGGCTCAAACCCAGCAACCTGCGCACCCGCAATCACGGCGAGTTCATGATCGCCAGAAATCACCTGGGGCAGTGCAGGGTGTTGCGGCTGGACAGAATCATTGAGGCGCAGGAAAGGGGTCAGGCGTGAGGTGTGAGGCGTAGGCCGACCTACGCCTCACACCTCACCCCTCGCGCCTCCCGAACAAATCGTGTTCAGAAGCCGCCGTGATCTCCACGTCCACGAAGTCTCCGGCTTCAAGGCCCTCGCCGTCCTCGATCACCACCACGCCGTCGATCTCGGGGGCATCGGCGCTGGAGCGGGCGATGATGGCGCCATCGTCGTCCTCGCCGTCTACCAGCACGGTCAGGGTCCGACCCACCTTGGACTGTAGCCGGTCAGCGCTGATGGCCGCCTGGACCTCCATGAAACGCTCCAGACGCTCGGCCTTTTCATCCTCGGGCACAGGATCCGGCAAGGCATTGGCGGCAGCGCCTTCCACTGGCGAGTACGCAAAGCAGCCCACACGGTCCAGCTCGGCCTCCTGGATGAATTCCAGCAGTTCCTCGAACTCATCCTCGGTCTCGCCGGGGAAG
>JBHEOJ010000014.1:6304-14337 GCA_046260855.1 Thioalkalivibrio sp. | reverse complement strand
GGGTGATGTCGGGGCAGACCTCCCGCCAGCGCCGGATGCGCTCCAGGGCCTTCTCCGAGGCCGCAGGGCGGCGCATGGCCTTGAGTACCCGGGGGCTGCCGTGCTGCAGGGGTACGTCCAGATAGGGCAGGATCTTGCCCTCGGCCATGAGCGGGATCAGGTGATCCACGTGGGGGTAGGGATAAACATAGTGCAAGCGCACCCACACGCCCAGGGTGCCCAGGGCCTCGGCCAGCTGCTGGATGTGGGTGCGCAGGGGCCGCCCGTTCCAGAAGCCCGTGCGGTATTTCACGTCCACCCCGTAGGCGCTGGTGTCCTGGGAGATGATGAGCAGCTCCTTCACCCCGGCGGCCACCAGGTTCTGCGCTTCCTGCATCACCTCGCCCACAGGACGGCTCACCAGGTCGCCCCGGAACTGGGGGATGATGCAGAAGCTGCACCGATGGTTGCAGCCCTCGGAGATCTTCACATAGGCGTAATGGCGGGGCGTGAGCTTCACGCCGCCGGCGGGCACTAGGCTCTCGAAGGGGGCGTGGGCCGGGGGCAGATACCGGTGCACCTCCCCCATCACCGCCTCGTAGGCATGGGGGCCGGTCACCGCCAGCACGCCCGGATGGGCGCTGCGCACCTTGTCCGCCTCGGCGCCCAGGCAGCCGGTGACGATTACCCGTCCGTTCTCCGTGAGTGCCTCACCGATGGCCTCCAGGGACTCCTCCACGGCGGCATCGATGAAGCCGCAGGTGTTGACCACCACCAGGTCCGCGTCCTCATAGCTGGGAGAGATCCCATAGCCCTCGGCACGCAACTGGGTGAGGATCCGCTCAGAATCCACAAGGGCCTTGGGACAGCCCAGGCTGACAAAACCCACGCGACCGCCGCTGGCGGCCTGATCAGATGACTTGCTCATGCACTAACCTCGAAAAACAGCCGGCTTATACACACAAACGGGGCGGACTGGAGGAAACCATGACAGCGCCATGAATTTAATGACAGTCCCATGGAAATAAAATTATTATCAAGAACTATCAATAAGTTGAAATGTTGGCTACTTTTTGACCGTTCCAACA
The DNA here is from genome assembly GCA_046260855.1 of Thioalkalivibrio sp. GTDB lineage: Bacteria > Pseudomonadota > Gammaproteobacteria > Ectothiorhodospirales > Ectothiorhodospiraceae > Thioalkalivibrio_A. The sequence continues at coordinate 13,270 of JBHEOJ010000014.1, read as the reverse complement.
GGGACTCAAGGCCCGCGCTCTCCGGGGACAGTTGACCCCATTTCTTCCACAAAGTTATCCACAGCTTTTGTGGAAAACCTTATAAGGGCTTGGGACACAAGCACTTACCCGTCATTTCTCCATCCCGGCACAGGCAATGGGGGTATGGAGCATAGTGCCGGAGCGGGTCTCTGTGAAGCCCTACCCCTTGCTCCCGGGACGCGGATTCAGTATATTGCGCCTCTTTTCCTTGCCAGACATGGTTTTGAGGTTGCTTCCATGAAGCCCGATATTCATCCCGATTACCACGAAGTCGCCGTGACCTGCAGCTGCGGTAACACGTTCAAGACCCGTTCCACTTACCATGGTGCGGAACTGAACGTCGAAGTGTGCTCCTCCTGCCACCCGTTCTTCACTGGCAAGCAGAAGCTCATGGACACCGCCGGCCAGGTGGACAAGTTCCGTCGCCGCTACGGCATGTAAGTATTCCCATGGTTCATGATCGAACCATGCAGGGGGCGCACCGCAGGTGCGCCCCTTTTTTTATCCTGCTGCTGTGCCTGTTCACCTACCCGGCACAGGCCCAGGACATCGCTCTGCCCGAGCGCTGCCAGGTCCCCACCCGGGACCACGGCAGCGCCCGGGTAGAGTTTGTCTACGACGGCGACACAGTGCGTCTGCAGGACGGCCGACGGGTGCGCCTGATCAGTCTGGACACACCGGAATTCAATCACCGTAACGATGCCCTGGAGCCGGAGCCCTTCGCCGAGGAGGCCCGCCAGGCCCTGACCGAGTTGCTTGCCGCCCACGGCAACCGGGTGCGCCTTGTCCATGACCGGGAGCGGGAAGACCGTTACCAACGCAGCCTTGCCCACCTGTTCACCCCCGACGGTCAAAGCATCACCGCCCTGATGCTGGCCCGGGGGCTGGGCATGCGACTCACCATCCCGCCCAACGACTGGAACATTGACTGCTACCAGGATGCCGAGCGCTTCGCGGGCAATGCCGAGCTGGGCATCTGGTCCCTGGGGCAGAACCGCCTCTTCGAGGCCGCGGATCTGCCCCGGGACAGCGATGGATTCCGGCGCGTGGAGGGCCGCATCACCCGCATCGGCGAGAGTCGGCGCGCCATCTGGATCAACCTGGAGGGCGATGTGGCCCTGCGCATCGACCGCCAGGACCTGGGATATTTTCCTGATCTCAGTGTGGAACAACTGCAACAACTGGTGGGTATGCAGGTGCGGGGGCGCGGCTACGTCTATACTCATCGCGGCCAGCTGCGAATTCGTCTGCGCCATGCCGCAGACCTGACACTCCCCGTGATCGACACGGCCACCCCGCTAGTCAAACCTGATACGGTAACCGAACCATGAAACACCGCCCGCTGATCACCCTGGCCGCTGCACTGTCCCTGGGGCTGATGATCGCCCTGGTCACCGCCTGTACCACCAACCCCGTCACCGGCCGGCAACAGCTGATGCTGGTCTCCGAGAACCAGGCCATCAGCGAGTCCAAGGTGGCCTATGTCCAGATGCTCGCCCCCATCCGCAAGGAAGGACGGATCAACAGCGACCCGGCCGTGAAGGCCCGCATCGACCGCATCACCTCACGGGTGGTGGCCCAGGCCATCGCCTATCGCCCCGAAACCAAGGACTGGGCATGGGAGATGACCGTGATCGACAACCCGGAGGTGCCCAACGCCTTCGCCATGGCCGGCGGCAAGATGGCCATCTACACGGGCATGATGATCAAACTCAAGGCCACCGATGACGAACTGGCCCAGGTGATCGCCCACGAGGTGGCCCACGCCTTGTCCGCCCACACCGCCGAGAAGATGTCCGTGGCCCTGGCCACCAACCTCGCGGTGGCAGGCTATGCCCTCTCCGGCGAACGCTCCCAGGTGGCACTCACCGGTGCCGCCATGGCCGCCGCCCTGGCCGTGCAGCTGCCCAACAGCCGGCAAATGGAGCGCGAGGCTGACGTGATCGGCATCGAACTGGCCGCAAAGGCCGGCTACGACCCCCGCGCGGCGGCGAGCCTGTGGCGCAAGATGGCCACCGCAGGCAATGGCGGTCCGCCCGAGTTCCTGAGCACCCACCCCAGCACCGACAACCGCATCCGCGACCTGGAACAGCTGGCGGTGAAGATGCAGCCGATCTACGAACGGGCCCGAGCCGGCACCCCGCCCCGCCACCCCCTCTAATCACACCCGCACCACCACAACCGACAGCTGACAGCTGACAGCTGACAGCTGACAAAACAACGATCATGCCCAAAAAGACACTCAACGAACGCGCCCTCGACTACCACGCAGCCTCCCCCGCCGGAAAGATCGGCATCCAGGTCACCAAGCCCACCGACACCCAGGACGACCTGAGCCTGGCCTACACCCCCGGCGTTGCCGAACCCGTGCGCCGCATCCACAAGGACCCCGAGGACGCCTACCGTTACACGGCCAAGGGCAACCTGGTCGCAGTGATCACCGACGGCACCGCCGTGCTGGGCCTTGGCAACATGGGCCCCCTGGCCAGCAAGCCGGTGATGGAAGGCAAGGCCGTGCTGTTCAAGCGCTTTGCCGGCATCGATGTGTTCGACATCGAGGTCAACGCCACCCAGCCGGAGGACTTCATCAACACCGTGGCCCGCATCGCCTGCGGCTTCGGCGGCATCAACCTGGAAGACATCGCCGCCCCCCGTTGCTTCGAGATCGAGCGCCGGCTCTCCGAACGCCTGGACATCCCCGTCTTCCATGACGACCAGCACGGCACCGCCATCATTGCCGCCGCCGGCCTGCTCAATGCCCTGGAACTGCAGGGCAAGGAGCTCAAGGACGTACGCATCGTGTGCCTGGGCGCCGGTGCCGCGGGCATCGCCTCCATGCGCCTGCTGCTGTCCCTGGGCGCCAAAAAACAGAACATCTTCATGGTGGACCGCAAGGGTGTGATCCACACCCGGCGCGACGATCTCAACGAGTACAAACTGATCTTCGCCAACGACACCGAGGCCCGCACCCTGGCCGACGCCTGCAAGGACGCCGACGTGTTCGTGGGCGTCTCAGGCCCGGACCTGTTCACCCCAAACATGCTGCGCTCCATGGCGGACAAGCCCATCGTGTTCGCCCTGTCCAACCCGGACCCGGAGATCCTCCCGGCCCTGGCCCTGAAGACCCGCCCCGACCTGATCATGGCCACCGGGCGCAGCGACTACCCCAACCAGGTGAACAACGTGCTGGGCTTCCCCTACATCTTCCGGGGCGCCCTGGATGTGCGTGCGCGCACCATCAACGAGGCCATGCAGATCGCCGCGGTCCATGCCCTGGCCCGCATCACCCGCGATCCGGTACCCCGGGAGGTGCTGGACGCCTACGGTCTGGAGCACCTGGAATTCGGTCCCGACTACATCATCCCCAAGCCCCTGGACAGCCGGCTCATCGACGTGGTGCCCCCTGCAGTGGCCCGAGCGGCGGTGGATACCGGCGTGGCACGCGTGGTACCCGGCAAGAGATAAAAGGCGGCGCTGCCAACGGGTACGGGGGGCGGCAAATACCGCCCCCCGTCCTGACTGTCTACACTTAAAGTCAGGCCCAAACGAACGAGGGAACCCCATGGAAAAGATCGCCATCATCGGCGCAGGCCGGGTGGGTGAATCCACCGCCCAGTTTCTGGCCAAGAACGACACCTGTCGCGAACTGGCCCTGCTGGATGTGCGCGAGGGCGCCGCGCAAGGCGCCGCGCTGGATATCCAGGAGACGGCGCCCCTGTTCGGCTTCGACACCCGGCTCACCGGGGGCACCGACCCGGGCGTCCTTGCCGGGTCGGAGCTGGTGATCATCACCGCGGGCATCCCCAGAAAGCCGGGCATGTCCCGCTCCGATGTGCTGGACACCAATGTATCCATCCTGGACCAGCTCCTGGACGGAATCATGGAACACGCCCCGGACTGCATGCTGCTGCTGGTCTCCAATCCCGTGGACGTGCTCACGTACCGGGCCTGGCAACGCACCGGATGGCCCCGCAACCGGGTCTTCGGCCAGGCCGGCGTGCTGGACTCCTCGCGCATGGCCTCGTTCATTGCCCTGGAGACGGGGCTGTCCGTCAGGGACATCAATGCCATGGTCCTTGGCGGCCACGGCGATTCCATGGTGCCCATGCTGCGCTACTCCACCATCAACGGCATCCCCGTGACCCACTTCCTCTCCAGCGAGGCCATTGAGCGCATCGTCGAGCGCACCCGCCACGGCGGCGCCGAGATCCTCGCCCTCAAGCAGACATCCAGCGCCTACGACGCCCCCGCCGCCGCCATCGCCGCCATGGTGGACGCCATCACCCTGAACCGTAAGCGGGTGCTGCCCACCGTGGCCATGCTGGAAGGGGAATACGGCGAGTCCGACGTGGCCATGGGTGTGCCCTGTGTCCTGGGGCGCAACGGATTGGAGTCCGTGGTGGAGCTGCCCATGGAGGCGGGTGAACGCGAGGCCTTCGACCAGTCCCTGGCCGGTGTGCGCAAGGACATCGAACGTCTCAAAAAGCCCTGATGCCCCCGAGTTCGGCGAAGGCCTACGCCCCGATCCGGTCCTGTGTAACAGGGATCCGGACGTGGCTGCTCGTGCTCTGCCTGATCTTCGCCGGTGCCACGCCTGCGGGGGCACAGGAGCGTAAAACACCGGCCGAGAACGACATCCTGCGCGTCGGCATCTACAACAACCCACCGCTGGTCTCCCTGGGCCGAAACGATACACCCGAGGGCCTGGTCATCGACCTGCTGGAAGAGGTGGCCCGCCGGGAGGGCTGGCGCATCCGCTACGTCACCGCCTCCTTCGCAGAGCTGCTGGAACTGACTTACTCCCGCCGTATCGACCTGCTCGCCGCCATCGCCTACACCCCGGAGCGGGCCCAGGTGCTGCACTTCAACCATGAGGCCATGATCACCAACTGGGGCATGGTCTACCAGCATCAGGACAGCCACGTGGATTCGGTACTGGACCTGGCCGGCCTGCGCATCGCTGTGACGGCCGGTGATACCCACACCCAGGCCATAGAGGCGTTGCTTCGGGAATTCCATATCCAGGCGGACATCCGCCCCCTGGCGGATTACCGTGAGGCGCTGCAACTGCTGTCTCTCGGAGAGGTGGACGCGGCCGTGGTCAATCGCCTGGTGGGACGCAAGCTGCGGGTGGCCCAGACCATCCCCACCCACATCATTTTCAACCCGGTGGAGCTGCATTTTGCCAGCAACCGCCCGGAGATCTTCCCCCTGCTGGATCGCATCGACATGCATCTGGCCCTGCTCAAGTCCGAGCCCGACTCCCTGTATCACCAATCCCTAAACCGCTGGCTGAGCGACAGCCCCGAAAGCGGCGCAGACCCGCCCCGCTGGCGCCCCTGGGTGATGACCGGCGCTGTGATACTCACATTGCTACTGGCCGGCCTGATCCTGTTCCTGCGCAGCCTGGTCCGGCGCCACACCCGGGAACTGCACGCCCATTCACAGGCCCTGTCACAGGAGATACTGGAACGTGAGCAGGCCCAGGAACGACTCAACGAACTGGCCTACTCCGACAGCCTGACCCAGTTGCCCAACCGGGTGCTGTTCCAGGACCGCCTGCACCAGGCCATGGAATACGCCAAGCGCCATGATCGCCTGATTGCCCTGCTGTTCATCGACCTGGACGACTTCAAGCGGGTCAACGACAGTCTGGGCCACGCCGCCGGCGACCGGCTTCTCCAGGAGATCGCCCGGCGCTTCAGCCGGGTGCTGCGTGAGACCGACACCCTGGCGCGGTTGGGGGGCGATGAGTTCACGGTGATCCTCACCGACATCCAGAACCCCCAGGACGCCGTGAGCTTCGTGCGCAAGCTGCTGGACAGCCTGCGCACACCCTTCGAGCTGAGCGGCCAGATGATCCAGATGAGTGCCAGCATCGGCATCACCCTCTACCCCACCGACGACACTGACGAGACGGATCTGCTCAAGGACGCCGACACCGCCATGTACCAGGCCAAGTCCCGGGGCAAGAACACCTTCGATTTCTACGCTCCCGAGCTGACCCGCAGTGTGCGCGCCCGGCTCACCATGGAAGGCGAGCTGCGGGCCGCCCTGGAACAGGGGCAGTTCCTGCTTCACTACCAGCCCATCGTGTCCCTGTCCGACAACCGCTGCCGCTCCCTGGAGGCGCTGATCCGCTGGCAGCACCCGGAGCGCGGCCTGGTGACTCCCGACGAATTCATTCCCGTGGCCGAGGAGTCCGGGATCATCCAGGAGATAGGCGACTGGGTACTGGACCAGGCCTGCGCCCAATTGCGCACTTGGGAAGACCAGGGCCTGACGGGCCTCTCTGTGGCCATCAACTTCTCGCCGGTGCAGTTTCGGCGCGACGGACTGGTGAGCCGCCTGGCCCGCACCCTGCGCCAGCATCAGATCCCCAGCCATCGTCTCCATGTGGAGATCACCGAATCCCTGCTCATGGAGCAGAACCGCCACGTTGCCGAGACCCTGCAGACCCTGGACGCCATGGGCGTGAGTCTGTGCATCGATGACTTCGGCACCGGTTATTCGTCCTTGAGCTACCTGCGCCACTTCCCCCTGCATCGACTCAAGATCGACCGCAGTTTCGTGCAGGACATGCTGTACGCCGAGGACACCCGCGCCCTGGTCAGGGCCATTGTGGTCATGGCTCAGGCCCTGCGCCTGGAGGTGGTGGCCGAAGGGGTGGAAAATCGCCAGCAGCTGGAGCTGCTGCGCGAAATGGGCTGCGACCACGTCCAGGGCTTCCTGCTGGCACACACGCTACCTGCCGTGGATATCCTGCCCTGGTTGGAACAGTCCATCCACGGCAACGAGGTCCGCCGCCGGGGCTAGCCGGTGCCCGACAAAGCCGTCGGAAGATCCAGGCAAAGCGCAAATCGGCGTATGGACTCGGTTACACAGCAGTCATGGACCCCGCCCTATGGCCTTCAAGGGCCTGCCTATACCGGCCAGAACGAGCGC
>JBHEOJ010000014.1:0-6294 GCA_046260855.1 Thioalkalivibrio sp. | reverse complement strand
GGACATGCTCTACGCCGAGGACACCCGCGCCCTGGTGAGCGCCATCGTGGTCATGGCCCAGGCCCTGCGTCTGGAGGTGGTGGCCGAGGGGGTGGAAAACCGCCAGCAGCTGGAGTTGCTGCGGGAGATGGGCTGCGACCACGTACAGGGCTTCCTGCTGTCGCGCCCGGTACCCGCCACCGACATCCCCCCGTGGCTGGAACAATCCATCCACGGCAACGAGATCCGCCGCCGGGGCTGACCTTAAACGGTATCCGCTGGATACCCGGCAAGAACGAGCACCAGTGACCGGGAAAGGGCACAATAGGGTTTCTGATCCTGCCTCCCGATATCCATCGGGGCTCACGGTTTTCATCCATGTCCATTGCCTCCGCAGCAGCCACGCAAACCGACAGCGACAGCGCACCCGTCTGGCTGGTGGATTCCAGCATCTATGTGTTCCGCGCCTGGTTCACCCTGCCCGAGGGCATCACCGACCGGGAAGGTGAGCCCGTCAACGCGGTGGTCGGCTTCAGCGAGTTCCTGCTGCGCCTGCTCACCCACCTGCATCCGGCACCGGTGGCCTTCGCCTTCGACCAGAGCCTGGGCCAGTCCTATCGCCACGAGATCTACCCCAACTACAAGGCCAACCGCCCGCCGGCACCGGAATCCCTCAAGCGCCAGTTCCGTCTGTGCCGGGACCTGGTCCGTGCCCTGGGCCTCACGGAGCTGGGCAGCAGCCGCTACGAGGCCGATGACATCATCGGCACCCTGGCCACCCGCAGCCGCGCCCTGGGACAGACCGTGCGCCTGATCACCGCCGACAAAGATCTCACCCAGCTGGTGGGCCCCGGCGACCTGTGGTGGGAATTCGCCCAGGACCGGTGCCTGGACGCCCGGGGCGTGGAGAAGAAGCTGGGGGTGCGCCCGGACCAGGTGGCCGACCAGCTGGCCCTGGCCGGGGACAAGGTGGACAACATCCCCGGCGTGCCCGGCATCGGCATGGCCACCGCTGCGCGTATTCTGAGAAAATTCGGCGACCTGGAGCAGGTGTTCCGCGACATCGACGGCGTGGCCCGGTTGCACATCCGCGGCGCCAGGCGCCTGAGCGACCTGATCCAGGAACACCACGACGAAATCCGCATGTCCCGACGCCTCACCGGCATCCAGTGCGACATCGAGGACCTGCCCGCCGACCTGGACATCCGCCCCACCGGCCCGGACCACGCGGCCCTCGATGCACTCTTCGACCTGCTGGGCTTCGACGCCCCGAGGCGGGTACGCTGGGAGGCACTCATTTGCCGGCTGGAAGAATGAATATTTTTTAGCCACAGAGGGCACAGAGGCCTCAGAGAACGGACAGAAAATAAACCACTGAACTCCGGGTGCGATGAGTACAAATGTTTATCCTGAATGGTATTTGTCTTTCCTCTGAGACCTCTGTGCCCTCTGTGGCTAAAAGTCTTTAAAGGCTCACCTATGCCCATCCCCACCCACCTGATCACCGGATTCCTCGGCGTCGGCAAGACCACCGCCATTCGCCACCTGCTGGCCCGGCGTCCCGAGAATGAGCGCTGGGCGGTGCTGGTCAATGAATTCGGCCAGGTGGGGGTGGATGAGCAACTGCTGCAAGACCAGACCGTGGCCATTCGTCAGATACCCGGTGGCTGCCTGTGCTGCGTGGCCAGCCAGGCCTTCACCGTGGGGCTCAACCGACTCATCCGGGAGGAGCAACCCGGGCGCATCCTCATCGAACCCACCGGCCTGGGTCATCCGACCCGGGTAATCGACACCCTCACCGGTGAGTTCTACCGTGATGTGCTGGATGTGCGCGCCGTGCTCACCCTCATGGACGCCCGGCACCTGGCCTCGCCCCGGCACCGGGAACACCCCAACTGGCAGGACCAGATCCGCCTGGCTGACGTGCTGGTGGCCAACAAGGCCGATCTGTACAGCGACGGGGACCGGGAGGCCTTCCTGTCCTTCGTGCGTGAGCAGGACCCGCCCAAGGCGCTCACGGCCCTGGTGGACAACGGCGCCCTGGACCCGGCCTGGCTGGACCTGCCCCGGGACCCCCGGCGTGTCGCCCTGCATCCCGGGGCCCATCATCACCACCACGAGCACCCGGACGAGTCCACGCCGCCGGCCACGGACTGGTGGCGGGTGACCCAGCAGGGGGACGGATATTACGGCGCCAGCTGGCTACTGGGCCCTAAGGTGCGCCTGAATCACCAGCGTCTCTCTGACTGGCTGCAGGCCCAGGACCTTGAACGCATCAAGGGCCTGGTCCACACCGACCGGGGCTGGCAGAGCATCAACCGGATCGCTGGCGAAGGGGGCCTGACACCCCAAGCCGATGCCCCCGAAGGCCGCCTGGAAATCATCCACCCGGACCCACTGGACATGGAGGCCCTGGACCGCTCCCTGGTCAACCTGCGCATCACCTAGCAGCCAGCCCGGAATCCGGTCACGGTCCCGTGAACTTTGTGCCTCGCCTGCTTACCAAGCTGTTGACGATGTGTTAACAAGTAACCCCCACACACCGACCCCATGCCCGTGCACCCCAAACACCTCACACACCTCACACACCTCACACACCGGCTGATCCTGGCCCTCGTCCCGCTCCTGGCAAGCCTGGCATCCCTGCCGGCCCAGGCCCATCCCCACGCCTGGATCGACCTGCGGGTCGCGGTGGTGTTCGACGAGGCGGGCCGCATCACCGCCCTGCGCCAGTTCTGGCGCATCGACCCCTTCTACAGCCTGGTGCTGGCCGAGGAGATGAGCACTGACGCCCGGGGCGACACCCTGGACGAGAAGATGGCGGACATCGGCACACGCATGATCGAGAACCTGGGGCCCTACCATTATTTCACCGAGATCAGCCACGCCGGCCAGCCCCTCACCGGCGCCGCCGCGGGGGATTACGGCCTGTCCAACCAGGCGGGGCGTCTGGAACTGGCCTTCACCCTGACACTCCCCGAGCCCGTGGATCCGCAGGCAGGCGCGTTCACCTACGCGGTCTTCGACCCCAGCTACTACATCGAGATCCTGCACGACCCGGAGGCCACCGTGGCCCTGGAAGGGGCCTCGGAGCGCTGCGCCCTGCGTATCCGTCAGCCGCGCCCCGACCCGGCGGTGGTGGCCCGGGCCGCCGCTCTGGACGCCAGCCAGACCGGCGAGCCGGACCTGGGTCGCCACTTCACCGAGCGCGGGGAGGTGTCATGCGATCCGGCCTCCTAATCTTGCCGCTGCTCTTGCTCGCCTTGCTGTGTGCGCCCGCGCTGTGGGCCTCGCCCCTGTCCGGCGGCGGTCCCGCCATGGAAGACAGCCGCGAACTGGCGCAGCCCGGCCCCTGGGAGCGGGTCACCAGCTGGATCCTGGCCCAGCAGCGGTCCCTGCACCGTCAGCTGGCCCGGGGCATGGAGACCCTGCAATCCGCCCCCACCGCCACCAACACCTTCGCCCTCATGCTCGTCGGCTTTCTCTACGGCGTATTCCATGCCGCCGGCCCCGGCCACGGCAAGGCGGTGATCACCACCTACCTGCTCACCCATCGCCAGCACATGAAGCGCGGACTGGTGCTTTCCTGGGCCTCCTCCCTGCTCCAGGGCTTCACTGCCATCGCCCTGGTGGTGGGCGTGGTGGTGATCGCCGAACGTCTGACCCGGGAGGCCCTGGGGCAAGTACGTACCCTGGAGATGGTCAGCTTTGCCCTGGTGGCGGCGGTGGGAGCCTGGCTGGTGTTTCGCGCTCTGCGCGGGCTGTGGCGCCTGCGCCCGGTGGCACCGCATCTCGATGATCACGATCAGGGGCACGCGCACGAACATCATCACGACAACGCCTGCGGTTGCGGCCACGCCCATCACGTCACCCCCGAGCAGGCGGCCCGAAGCGACGGCCTGGGCGCCATGATCAGCACCGTGGTGGCCGTGGGCATCCGCCCCTGCACCGGGGCCATCCTGGTGCTGGCGGTGGCCAACATGCTGGGGCTGTGGATGGCGGGCATTGCCGCTGTCGTGGCCATGTCCGTGGGCACGGCCATCAGCGTCTCGGTGCTGGCCGTGCTGGCGGTGCAGGCACGGGACTGGGCCGGACGCATCGCTGGCACCCAGGGCGGTGGTCTCGCCTGGGCCCGGACCGGCCAGGGGGTGGCGCTGGCCGGCGGCCTGCTGATCTTCGCCCTGGGCTTGAGCCTGCTGAGCGCCGGCTTTAACACCCCCGCCCACCCCCTGGGCCTGTAGGCCCGACCTCGGGCCGTACTGCGGTGCCCAACCGGAACCCCGTTCGCGACGGGGTCGTCGCTCCTGATATGGATTGCATCGCAACTATCCGTGCCAAAAGGTACTTTTTTTGGGCACAGGTAGTTGCCGATCTCGAGACTTCATGGATTGCGATGCAATCCATGGGGTCACAGGTCGCTGACCTTACCCATCCAACGAGGCCCCTGTGACCCGCATCATCCTGCTCAACAAGCCCTACGACGTGCTCTGCCAGTTCACCGATAAGGATGGCCGAAGCACCCTGGCACACTACGTGCCCGAGTCCGGCGTCTACGCCGCCGGGCGCCTGGACAGGGACAGCGAAGGCCTGGTAGTGCTGACCGACGACGGCAAACTCCAGGCCCGCATCAGCGACCCGAAACACAAGATGAGCAAGACCTACTGGGCCCAGGTGGAAGGGGTGCCCGATGACCTGGCCATCAAGGCCCTGTCCGAGGGGGTCATGCTCAAGGACGGCGTGACACTACCCGCCAAGGTGCGCCTCATGGACGAGCCGCCGGGCCTCTGGCCCAGGGATCCGCCCATCCGGGAACGCCAGCACATCCCGACCGCCTGGCTGGAACTGACGATCTCCGAAGGCCGCAACCGCCAGGTACGGCGCATGACCGCCGCCGTGGGCCACCCCACCCTGCGCCTGATCCGCCACCGGGTAGGCTCCTGGACCCTGGACGGACTCGGACCGGGGGAGCGCTTGTGCCTTGAACTTTGAAAATTGACTCTCGCCAAGACGCAAAGACGCGGAGAAAGGCATGTAGGAAAAATAGATTTGCATGCAGCCCGGTGTCAGCCGTTTCTTTCTTGGTGCCTTTGCGTCTTGGCGAGAGATCCGCCCGACTCTAATCCATGATGCGGTTCCATCGGCTTTACTGCCGCGTTCCTCGCATCCCAACCCGCCCTTGATTGCATTACTTAGGCGATCTATCTAAAGTCATTTCCAGGCGCACCGACTGGGCGCGCCGCGGAGGGTCCACGTGCATACTCGCAGTTCTCTGATCTGGCTTCTGGCCCCCTTCCTGGTGGCCCTGATGGCCGGCTCCGCCAGTGCCTCTACCGACACCCGGCTCGACGAACAACGCGCCCTGTTTAAAGACACCGAAGAGGCCCTGAGCCGGGGCGACCGGACACGCTTCCAGGAGGGCCTCAAGGCTCTCACCGGCTACCCCCTGTACTCCTATCTCCTGTACGCGGATCTCGAATCCCGGCTCAATCGCGCCGGTGCCAAGGAGGTCAGGACATTCCTCGATGCCCATGGCGACACCCCACACGGCGAGCGCCTGTACCACGCCTGGCTCACCCGCCTGGCCCGGGAAGGGCGCTGGGCGGACCTGACGCGGGACTACGATCCCCGCAATGGCTCCACCACCCTGAGCTGTCATCACCGGCAGGCCCTGCTCGAACTGGACCGCCCGGATGAGGCCTTCAAGGATCTGGACGCCATCTGGCTCAACGGCCGCTCCCTGTCCGATGCCTGTGATCCGGTGCTAAATGCTTGGCGTGAGGCCGGAAAACTCACCCCCGATCTCACCTGGGGCCGTTTCGAACTGGCCCTGGAGGCCGGCCAACCGGGCCTGGCCGGCTACATCAGCCGCTACCTGCCGGACAGCGAACGCCCCTGGGCGGACCGGTGGCTGAACCTCTATCGCCAGCCCGCCCGCATCACCCGCACAGACTGGACCGCTGACGCCCACCCCAAGGGCACAGCCATGTTTACCCAGGCCTGGACTCGCCTGGCCCGGCAGGACCCGGAACAGGCCCTGTCCCTGTGGGAGCAACACGCCCAGGCCCAGCGCCTGCCGGCAGAAGCGGCCCTGGCCCTGGAGCGCACCCTGGCCCTGCGCCTGACCCTGCGCATCGTCGGCGACAGCATCCCCCACCTGGCCTCCCTGCCCGAACACATCTTCGATGCCCAGTTGCGGGAATGGCAGGTACGGGCAGGTCTGGCCGCCGGGAACTGGCAGGTGGTTAATGACGCCATCGACGCCATGGAGCCCCATCAAAGCAAGGATTACCCCTGGCAATACTGGAAGGCCCGCGC
>JBHEOJ010000139.1:684-5314 GCA_046260855.1 Thioalkalivibrio sp. | reverse complement strand
GGGGGATACAGGCCGCATCCGCACAGGACAGGCTCACCAGGGTCAAAGACTCCTGCCAGGCGGGCAGGGATTGGGTCACCTGCCCGCCCGCGTCCACCACCATGGACTGGCCGTCGAACACCAGTTCGTCCTGCCCCCCCACCAGGTTCAGATACACCACCGCCAGGCCGGTCTCCTGCACCCGCGCCCGCAGGGTCTGCAGGCGCTCCTCGCGCTTGCCCCGGTGATATGGGGAGGCGTTGATGTTGAGGATGAGTCGCGCCCCCGCATCCCGGGCACGGGCCGCGGGTTCCGGCTGCCAGATGTCCTCGCACACCGTGAGCCCCAGGGGCACACCACGCACCTCGATGACACAGGCCTCATGGCCCGGCACAAAGTAACGCTTCTCGTCGAATACGCTGTAGTTGGGGAGGATCTGTTTGTCGTAACGGGTGGCGATGACACCGTCGCGCAACAACAGGGCGCTGTTGTGCAGGCCCCGTTCGTCGCGCATGGGCGCGCCCACCACCACGTCGATGCCGCGCACCACATGGGCCAGGCCTCGCAGCGCCCGCTCCGTGCGATCGATGAGGCTGGCGCGCATGAGCAGATCTTCCGGCGGATAGCCGGTGATGGCCAGTTCGGGAAACAGCACCAGATCCGCGCCTAACTCGTCCCGGGCCTTGAGTGCCCAGTCGCGGATGCGTTCGGCATTGCCTTCCACGTCCCCAACCAGCAGGTCCACCTGGGCCAGGGCAATCTTCAGGGTATCAGTCATGGTTGTTCTGTACGGGCGTAGCTTGGAAACCGATGATTTACCACGAAGCACACGAAGGCCACGAAGGGGTCGTATGATAAAACCCTAAAGGCGTAGCTTCGTGGTCTTCGTGTGCTTCGTGGTAAACACGTATTTTCAAAGCAGCGACTTCATGGCTTCGCCCATGTCCGCGGGGGAGCGGACCACGGAGACACCGGCGGCCTCCAGGGCAGCGAATTTCTGGTCCGCCGTGCCCTTGCCGCCGGAGATGATGGCGCCGGCATGGCCCATGCGCCGCCCGGGGGGGGCGGTGACACCGGCGATGTAGGCGACCACGGGCTTGTCCACATGGGCCTTGATGTAGGCGGCGGCCTCCTCTTCAGCGGTACCGCCGATCTCACCCACCAGGATGATGCCCTCGGTCTGGGGGTCGTCCTTGAACAACTCCAGGCAGTCCACGAAATTCATGCCCTGGATGGGATCGCCACCAATACCCACGCAGGTACTCTGGCCCAGGCCCGTATCCGTGGTCTGCTTGACCGCCTCATAGGTGAGGGTGCCGGAACGGGACACGATGCCCACCCGTCCGGGCTGATGGATATGCCCGGGCATGATGCCGATCTTGCAGCCACCGGGGGTGATGACCCCGGGGCAGTTGGGACCGATGAGCCGGGCCGGGGAATCCACCAGGGCCGCCTTGACCCGCAACATGTCCAGCACCGGGATGCCCTCGGTGATGCACACGATCACCTGAATACCGGCGTCCATGGCCTCAAGTATGGCGTCCGCCGCGAAGGGGGCCGGCACGTAGATCATGGTGGCCTCGGCGCCAGTCTCGCGCACCGCGTCGTGTACCGTGTCGAACACCGGCAGGTCCAGGTGTTTCTGCCCGCCCTTGCCCGGTGTCACGCCACCGACCATGCGCGTGCCGTAGGCAATGGCCTGCTCGGAGTGGAAGGTGCCCTGCTTGCCGGTAAAGCCCTGGCAGATCACCTGGGTGTCTTTGTCGATCAGGATGCTCATGGGGATTCCACAGTCGAATGCGTTTTAACCACGAAGCGCACGAAGTATTGCTTTTCATTCCAATGAATTTTCTTCGTGCTCTTCGTGTGCTTCGTGGTAAAGGAAAAACTCAAGCCACCGAAGCCACCACCCGCTTGGCACCGTCAGTGAGCGACTCGGCGGTGATGATATTCAGGCCGCTGTCGGCCAGCATCTGCTTGCCCTGGTCCACGTTGGTGCCTTCCAGGCGCACCACCACGGGCACGCTCACGTGGACTTCCTTGACGGCGTTGATGATGCCCTCGGCGATCAGGTCGCAGCGCACGATGCCACCGAAGATGTTCACGAACACTGCCTTCACGGAATCATCAGAGAGGATCAGCTTGAAGGCCTCGGCCACCCGGGCCGCGGTGGTGCCGCCGCCCACGTCCAGGAAGTTGGCCGGCTCGCCGCCGTGGAGCTTGATGAGGTCCATGGTGGCCATGGCCAGGCCCGCACCGTTGACCATGCAGCCGATGCTGCCGTCCAGACGCACATAGTTGAGTTCATGCTCACGGGCCCGTGCCTCGCGGGCATCTTCCTGGCTTTCGTCGCGCAGCTCGGCAAGCCCGGGATGCCGGTACAGGCCGTTGTCGTCCAGGTTGATCTTGCCGTCCAGGGCGATGAGTTCGCCGGCCTTGGTCACCACCAGGGGATTGATCTCCACCAGGCTTGCGTCGCTTTCCACGAACAGGGCGTAGAGACGTGAAAGCAGCTTCACCAGGGCGGACACCTGGGGGGCTTGAAGCCCCAGGGCAAAGGCCACGCGGCGGCCCTGATAGGGCATGAAGCCGGCGGCCGGGTCCACGTGCAGGGTGATGATCTTCTCGGGGGTCTCGGCGGCCACGGTCTCGATGTCCATGCCACCGGCGGCGGAGGCCATGATGGCCACCCGGCGCCGGGCACGGTCCACCAGGAGGCTCACATACAGTTCGCGATCGATGTCGGTGAGGGATTCCACCAGCACGGTGTCCACCGGCAGTCCTGCAGGACCGGTCTGATGGGTGACCAGCTGGCTGCCCAGCAGATCCCTGACAGCCGCAACCAGCTCATCCCGACCCTTGACCAGCCTGACGCCACCGGCCTTGCCCCGGCCGCCCGCATGGACCTGGGCCTTGGCCACCCAAGCCTCACCACCCAGGGACTTGATGGCCCCGTCCAGGGCCGCCACATCGCTCACGGGCACACCGGTGGGTACCGGGACTCCATGCTCACGGAACAGGGCCTTGGCCTGAAATTCATGTAGGTTCATGGTGATCAAGATACTCGCTTGCCCGCCCGCGGTACAAGCGAGTGACCCGCACAACGGGGCCGGGCAAAAGCCAGCCGGTTCAGGGGGACTTGCGCAGCAATTCCGGACCCGGGCGGTGCAGGTGATAGCCCTGGGCCATGTCCACACCCAGACCGATGAGCATCTCGAGACTCTCGGCGTCTTCAACAAACTCCGCCACGGTGCGCTTGCCCAGGCCCTTGGCCACATCCACCATGGCGCGCACGAAGACCTGGTTTTCCCGATTACGGGCCAGGTCGCGCACGAACACACCGTCGATCTTGAGCATATCCACATCGATGTACTTGAGGTAGGCAAAGGAGGAGAACCCGGCCCCGAAATCATCCAGGCATACCTGACAGCCCAGACGATGCATGGCCTCGATGAAGCGCTGGGCCTCCTGGATCTCGGACACCGCTGCGGTCTCGGTCAGCTCGATGAGCAGCCGCGAGGGCTCCACCTTGTGACGCTGAAGCAGCTCCCGGATGGTATCGGCCAGGGCCGGGTCATCGAAGGAGCGCCCGGAGATGTTCACCGCCAGGGGCGGCAAGTTGGGATTGTCTGCCAGCAACTTCACGCCCAGCTCCAGCACCCGCCGGTCGATGGACAGGATCAGGCCCGATTTCTCGGCGATGGGCACGAACTGACCAGGCATCAGGATGCGCTCCGGATCCCTGGGGTCGCGGATACGGGCCAGGGTCTCCATGTGGGCCAGCTCGCCGCTTTGGGCGTGATAGACCCCCTGAAAATGCAGGATGAGCAGGTCCTGTTCCAGGGCCATGCGAATGCGGCTGCCCCAGTTCAGGCGCTCGGTGACCGCCTCGGAGTGATCCCGCTGCGCATCGTACACGGACCAGGTGTTCTTGCCCTGGTCCTTGGCCTGGTACATGGCGATGTCCGCCCGGGCCACCAGGTCTTCTGAGGTCGTGCCGTGCTCGGGGTAGATGGCGATGCCGATACTGGTAGTGCTGCGCACCCCGGTACTGCGAAAACGGAACGGGATCTTGGCGATACTGGTGCACAGGCGTGCGGCCAACTTGCGGGCATCGTCCACGGAGTCCACCTGGGTGAGCAGGGCGAACTCGTCGCCACCCACCCGGGCCAGCATGTCACCACCGCGCACGAGGGGCCCCAGCTCACTGGCCACCCGCACCAGAACGGAATCCCCCGCCCGGTGGCCAAAGATGTCGTTGATGGCCTTGAATTCGTCCAGGTCGAAGTACAGCAATGCGAAGCGGCTCTGGTGGCGTTTGGCAACGCTGATCGCCTTCTCCAGACGCGCCTCGAAGTTGTGGCGATTGCACAGGCCCGTGAGGGCATCGTGCTCGGCCATGTAAAGCAGCTGCTCGGCGGTCTGGCGCTCCTGGGTCACGTCTTCGTAGATCCACAGCCGCCCGAGGCTTCGCCCGTCGTTGTCCAGTACCGGGTAGGACACCTGGGTAATCATGCGCCCGTCGTTGAGTTCGATGGTGAGCTTCTCATGACCGATGGTTACCGGTTTGCCCTCGCGAAACAGCATCCAGGGAGGATTGTCGAACTCGATGATGCGGGTTTCCCCTCCCGATTCAATATCAGCAATGGTG
>JBHEOJ010000139.1:0-674 GCA_046260855.1 Thioalkalivibrio sp. | reverse complement strand
TGGGCATCCATCACGTGCAGGATGCGCCTGGAACTATGTTCGGGGCGGGATTCGAAATGGGCCGCCAGTTCCAGTACGTCCCGGGCGGGGATGCCCGCCAGATTGGCGTCCTTGGGGATGCCCCAGATACGCAGGAAGGCCGGGTTGTAGTAGTCCACCCGATGATCATGGGTCTCGAACAGCACGCCGATGTTCATGGCGGACAGCAGGGAGCGCAGCCGCCCCTGTTCCTGACGCGCCAGTTCGGTGAGCAGGGATTCCTGGCGATGGGCCTCGGTCAGGGCGGACTCACGCTGATGCACCGAGCCCACCATGGCACGGAAGGTCTCGGCCAGCTGGCCCAGCTCGTCACGGCCCGCCTCAGGCATGGGCGCCCCATAATCACCGGCATGGACCGCACGGGCCCCTTGGGCCAGGGTGGAGATGCGCCGCACCAGACGGTGTCCCACCAGGCCCAGCAACAACAGGCCCAGGGGGACGACCACGAATACCACCAGCAGACCGTCCCGCAACAGGCGCTGGCGGGCCAGTTGCATGGCATCCATGGAGAGACCCAGGCGCACCATGCCCACGGGCTGTTCGGCCAGGGACAGGGGCACCTCCTTGTGATAGACAGGCGGCTGGGCGTGATTGCCTCGGGCAAAGTCAGGCAAGGCGCCTGCACTGGCATAGAC
>JBHEOJ010000138.1:0-5350 GCA_046260855.1 Thioalkalivibrio sp. | reverse complement strand
ATTGCGAAGATTTGCAACGCCGAGAGCGCGAATTTGAGCGTTCAAGATGCGTGCTCACGAATAGTTAGAGGTGCCCTGAAGTAAAAAGAATACAAAAACAGAATGTTTATCGCGCCAATTCACGGAACAATATAGACCAAAAACCATCGCAATAACCAGATACCATCACAGGCGTTACATATATTTAACATCCACGCACACAAAAATAGACCCACCTGCAAAACCCGATGGAACAAAACCTAGAATCACAAGCGCGTCATCTCACAGACTGTCAGCGCCACAGCATATTGCAATTGGTGGATGCGCTGTATCACAAGGCGGCCCAGCGTTTCGCCTGCGATACCGAACCCTGTGCGGTAAGCTTCAAACTACGCGGCCGGGCGGCCGGCCAGTGGCGGCTGCGTAACGGCATGGAAAGCCTGCATTTCAATGAGCGTCTGTTCTGCACGGACCCCGGGCAACACATGCCGGACACCGTGGCCCATGAGGTGGCGCATTCCGTGGTGTATCGCTGCCATGGGCGCAAACGCGTGCGCCCCCATGGTCGGGAGTGGCGCGAAGTGATGGCGTATCTGGGTTTCAAACCCCGGGTGACCCACGCCAGTTCAGCGGAGACCCTGGTGAAGGCGCTCGATCATCATTTGTATCGTTGCGCATGCCGCAAGCACGCCCTGGGGCCACGCCAGCATCGCAAGGTATGCAATGGCCAGCGGGACTATCGCTGCAGGCTGTGCGGACACACGCTCATCCCGGCGGGATGAGCTACAGGCAGACTGGTCCCCACGGCCGCAAACGGATCCGTGGGGACCGGACGCTACTTACATGGCAAAATCCAAACGCTCCTGAACCGCCTCGATGCCCTTCAGGGCGCACACCTCGTCGCGCTCGCCACCAGGGGCGCCGGAGACACCGACCGCGCCCAGCAATGAGCCGGCCGCCTCGATGGGGACCCCGCCCTCCAGCACCAGGATCCCGTCCACGTGATTCATCTCCATGCGAATGTCATCGCGATTGGCACGAAAGTCCGAAGACTTCACCCCGGAGAGGATCACCGCATTGGCCTTGTCCCTGGCGATCTGGTAGGTGAAGCGCGGTGCCAGCACGTCCCGCAGCACGGCCTGCACATCGCCGGCACGGTCCACCACCACGGCGGTCACCTGATAGCCCTGGGCCCGGCAAGCCTCGACCGAGGCGCTTGCCACATCCCGGGCCAGCTCCATGGACATGCGGTTGACGGAAATCACGTCATTGGCACTGACCGTGACAGAGCCGAGCGCCAGGGCAGCGGCCGTGAACAATCTGACAGACCATTTCATCAGGATGACCTCCTTATTGTTTTGTCGCTTGTGTGAGGATTTCAAACCCGCCCATCATCTGCTGCCCCCGCACAGGGAGGCACTGACATAGAAACCTCAATAATGCCCAAGGTTCCATCAATATCATGGTCCCGGGGAACCCGAACGAACCATGATGTCCAACCCCATGAACCCTCGGACAGAGCGTATGGACTGGATACTGACCAACATCGCCACTCTCAGCCTCACACTGGGCCTGATCCTGGCCGGTCTCGCGCTGCCTGCAGCGGTCGCGGTCTTTGTGGTGTTGCGCCTGCCCGCGGACTATTTCACCCACAACCGGCGCGAACCTATCTACCGCCACGGCACCCATCCGCTGCTGGGCTGGTCCCTGGTGCTGCTGAAAAATCTCTCCGGGCTGGTTCTGGCGATCCTCGGGATCGTGATGTTCTTTACGCCGGGACAGGGCCTGCTGACCCTGCTGGTGGGGCTGATGCTGCTCAACTTCCCCGGCAAGTACCGTCTTGAACGCCGCCTGGTGCGCGTGGGGCCGGTGATCCCGGCCCTGAACTGGTTGCGCGGGCGCTGGGGCCGGGCTCCGCTGATGGATCCGGACACCTAGCAGGCTAGCCCTCCAGCTTCGCCCAGCGTTCAAAACACTCCGCCAGTTCCGCCTCGATCTGCGCCATGCGCTGCTGCGCCTCTGTGATCTTCTGCGCCGGCTGCTGATAGAAGGCGGGGGCGCCCATGGTCTCCGTGAGGCTGGCCTGTTCCTTTTCCAGCACCTCGATACGCCCGGGCAACAGCGCCAGTTCCCGCTGATCCTTGTAGCTCAGCTTCTTTGCCCTGGGCGCCTTTTCAGACACGGGCACCGGCTTGTCGGTGTTCTGGGTCGCCGGCGCGGCACTCCTGAATGATGGCCGCTGGCGCAGCCAGTCCTCGTAGCCACCCACATACTCATTGACCTGGCCATCACCCTCAAAGGCGATGATGCTGGTGGCCACGTTGTCCAGGAAGGCACGGTCATGGCTCACCACCAGCACCGTGCCAGGGAAGTCACCCAGGCGCTCCTCCAGCAGGTCCAGGGTCTCCGCATCCAGGTCATTGGTGGGCTCATCCAGCACCAGCAGGTTGGCGGGGCGGGTGAACAGCTTGGCCAGCAGCAGACGGTTGCGCTCGCCGCCGGACAGGGCCTTGACCGGCTGGCGGGCCCGCGCCGGCTCGAACAGGAAGTCCTGCAGATAGGAGAGCACATGCCTGGGCTCACCGTTGATATCCAGGCGGTCGCGGCCCTCGCCCACGTTGTCGGCCACGCTGGCCTCCTCGTCGAGCACCGCACGGTGCTGATCGAAGTAGGCAACCTCCAGATTGGTGCCCAGGCGCACATGGCCGCTGTCCGGCTTGAGCTGACCCAGCAGCAGGCGCAGCAGGGTGGTCTTGCCGGCCCCGTTGGGTCCGACGATGCCCACCTTGTCGCCGCGCAGGATGAGGCTGGAGAAGTCCCGGATTACCGCCTTGCCGTCGTAATGGAAACTCACGCCCTCCGCCTCGATGACCATGCGCCCGGAACGATCCGCCGCCTGGATATCCATCTGGGTGGTCCCCATGCGCAGGCGCCGCTGGGACCGCTCGGCGCGCAAGGCCTTGAGTGCGCGCACCCGGCCCTCGTTGCGTGTGCGCCGGGCCTTGATGCCCTGGCGGATCCAGGCCTCCTCCTGGGCCAGCTTCTTGTCGAACAGGGCGTTGGCCCGCTCCTCGGTCTGCAGGGCCTCCTGCTTGCGGCTCAGGTAGGTGTCGTAGTCACCTGGCCAATCAGTGAGCTGGCCCCGGTCGAGTTCGATGATGCGGGTGGCGAGACGGCGCAGGAAGGCGCGGTCATGGGTGATGAACAGGAGGCTGCCAGAAAAATCCAGCAGGAACTCCTCCAGCCAGTCGATGGCCTCGATGTCCAGGTGGTTGGTGGGCTCGTCCAGCAGCAGCAGGTCCGGTTCGGTGACCAGGGCGCGGCCCAGCAAGACCCGGCGCTTGAGTCCGCCGGACAGGGCCTTGAATTGCGCATCCGCCGGCAGGTCCAGACGGGAGATCACCGTCTCCACTCTCTGTTCCAGGCTCCAGCCGTCGCCCGCCTCCAGGGCCTGCTGGGCACGCTCCAGTTCGGTCATGGCACGGGCATCATCGGGGCGCTCGGTCAGGTCATGGACGGCACGGTGGTAGCGGCGCACCTGCTCGCCCATGTTGCCCAGCCCATCGGCCACCACGTCGAACACACTGCCCGAGGTGTCGGCGGGCACCGCCTGTTCCAGGATGGCCACCCGCAACTCGCCCGAACGCACCACCTCGCCGCTGTCGGGCAGCACCTGCCCCAGGATCATCTTCATCAGCGTGGACTTGCCGGCGCCATTGCGGCCCACCAGGCACAGCCGCTCGCCGGGCTCGATGGCCAGATTGATGTGGTCGAGAAGGGGGGCGGCACCGTAACTCAGGGTGACGTCGCGCAGGGTCAGCAGGGGCATGGCAATCAAACCGGGGAGATGTTCGGGACGCTATTCTACGGCATGGGCAGGGCTTCGGTCTGCGCCCCTTGCGGATGGACCACCTCGCCAGGGCCCGTGGCGCGGTGGAAACAATAGCCGTTGCGCCCCGCGCGCTTGACCTCGTACATGGCCCGGTCGGCGTAGTCGATGACCTGCGCCGGCATGGTGGCCGTGTCCGGAAACTCGCACACACCGATGCTGGCCCCCATGGTGCACGTCGGGCTCAAGGCATCGGCCTCATCGATCGGGAAGGGGGTGGACAGGGCCTCGATCACGCGCAGGGCGACCTCACGGATGCGCTCCGGGCTGGTGAGATCCTCAAGCAGCACGAAGAATTCATCGCCGCCCATGCGGGCCACGGTGTCGCTTTCACGCACACAGGCCTGCAGGCGCCGGGCCACCTGGCGCAGCACCCGGTCCCCGGCCTCGTGGCCATGGGTGTCATTAACCGGCTTGAAGTTATCCAGGTCGATGAACATCCCCGCCCCCATCAGCCCGTGGCGCCGGGCCCGGGCCATGGCCTGCTCCAGGCGCAGCTCCATTTGATAGCGATTGGGCAGATTGGTGAGGTGGTCATGGAGCGCGAGATCCCGATGCCGGTTGCGCTCCGCCTCCAGTTCCTGGCGCCGCAAGTACAGCTGTCGGCGCTGACGCTCCAGGGCATACGCGGAGAACCCGCAGATGACCAGGGTGGAGAGCAGATAGAAGTTGTAGCGCGCCAGGACCTCGCCCAGGGGCTGTATGCCGATCAGGAACAGCCCGTTGAACACGGCAACCAGTAGCAGATTGATCACCAAGGCGCGCACGAAGGACAGGCCGATGAACAGGAAAATCCAGATCATCACCAGCATCAGGCCCGCCAGATACTCCATGAAGGAGGTGCCTGACACCATGGACAGCATGATCAGCATGCCCAGGCTGGGCGCCAGGGCGGTTAGCGCCAGGATCCGCTGTCCCTGGCGGTTGAACACCGGCAGGAGGGTGCTTACCAGGGCGGCAAGCCCGGAGGCCATGACCAGGACCCGGATCAGCCAGAAAACGGGCTGGTGGTCGCCATGGAACCCCACATCCACCCAGCCATGGAGTCCGTAAAGCAGGATCCCCACCACCAGGGCCACACGGGCCTGGACCCGCTGCAGCCCGACGTTTTCAATCCGGTAATCGCGTTCCACGGCCGCGGGCCGAAACCACAGGCCGAGCCAATGCATGCGCACGGAGGCTGCAGGAGCGGGTTGGGGGCTGGGCATGAGACCTCATCTGGACGAAGCAGGCAGGCCGGGTTATTTTCCCACAGGCGCAGTCAATTATCTCCACCCACCTGCCAGCGCAAGGACCGGCCGGCCGAAACTACAACAAGCGGACCCCGCCATGCTGCCCTGCCCCAGATTGCCTGTCCTGATCATCCTGTTGCTGAGCGTCCTGCCCGGACTCAGCGCCTGCACCGGCAGCGGCCCCTCGCCGGAAGTGACGGAGATCATCGAAAATGGGGAGTTGGTGATCCTCACCCGCAACGCCCCCACC
>JBHEOJ010000137.1:0-5361 GCA_046260855.1 Thioalkalivibrio sp. | reverse complement strand
CAGGGTAACCGTCCCTGGGCACTGCGCTTTGACTGGGACATCTTCTTGCTGGCCGGGCCCGCCGAGGACAGCCGTACCCTAGACGGCAGCCCGCTGGACGAAACCAACATCGTGGCCAGCCCCGACGGTCTGTGGATCGACTACCAGGGCGTGCTGTGGATCCAGACGGACAAGGGCGGCAGTCAGCAGCGTGCCGAGCAGGGCCGCTTTGGCAACAACCAGATGCTCGCCGCCAATCCCTACACCGGCGAGATCCGCCGCTTCTTCGTCGGCCCCCTGGGCCAGGAGACCACCGGCTGCATCACCACGCCGGATAACCGCACCATGTTCATTAACGTGCAGCATCCGGGTGAAGGCGGTGAGGCCTTCCCCGAGATTGCCTCCAACTGGCCCGACGGCGGTAATGCCCGTCCCCGTTCTTCCACGGTGATCATCACCAAGGACGACGGCGGCGTAGTCGGCAGCTGATCAGGGATGGCATGCCGGGCAGGGACGCCCTGTTTTTCCACTCTCCTCCTGTTATTGGACCCGCTTCGTGCGGGTCCTTTTTTTTTGTGGAACGGTGGGGGTCGAAGATGTGAGGCCAGCGGTAGGGCGATACGGATGAAGTGTGTGTGCCAAACACTTATGATGGGAATCCTTGCGAATTGCTGTCCGGGATCATGATGCCTGTATCGAAGACCGTGTCCGCCTGTTTGCCGGCGCGCCACACCCGACTCGCCGCACTGCTGCTCGCGGCCACGCTGGCGGGTTGTGCCACGCCAGGCACGCGCTCGGCCCAGGATGAAGGCGCCGCCCATCAGGCAGTAAGCGAGGCCGTGTCACGCAACGATTGTGCGGCGGCCCGTGACGCAGTGGTTGCCATGGCCCAGGCCTTCCCCGATGCCCGGCGTCTGCCCGATGCGCGTCTGGAGGCGGCCTATGCCTGTCTGCGCTCAGGCGACGCCCCGTCGGCCGAAGCGCTCAGCAGCGGGTTTCTCGACAGTCACCCCGGGCACCCGTCAACGGACTATGGCCGTTACCTGCACGGCCTGGCGGCCTATGCCGCGTGGAAGCGCCTGCCGCCCACCGCGCCCGTGGAGGTGCGCGAAGGCCATCTGCGCGAGGCCTTCGGTCGTTTTCGTACCCTGATGCTCGAACATCCGGATACCCAGTACGGCGAAGACGTGCGCCCCCTGCTCATGGATCTGCGCGAAGGCCTGGCACGCATCGAGCTGGAGGCCATCCGCCGTGACCTGGACGCCGGTCGTCACGACTCTGTGATACCGCGGGCCCGTTACGTGCTGAGTCATTACGGCAACACCGAATCGGCCCCCTATGCACTGGCCGCCTTGGTCAGCGCCCATCGGGCACGCAACGAGGACCAGGTGGCACGGACCAACCTCATGCGTCTGGAGTCCGACTGGCCGGATCATCCGGTGTTGCAGACCCTGCAATAGTCCAGAGACTTGGCAACCCAAGGAGGCACTATGGGCTGGAAGCATGCAGTCATCACCGCCAGTACCCTGGCACTCTCGTTTTCGTCCTTCACCCTGGTGGCCGACCCGGCAGAGGTGGTCTCGGCGCAACTGCAGGAACGCAACGGCACCTGGCACGTCAGCGTCACCGTGCGCCATGCCGACACCGGCTGGGATCACTATGCCGATGCCTGGCGGGTGCTGGATGGCGGAGGCAGGGTGCTGGGCGAACGCATCCTGCATCATCCCCATGTGCAGGAGCAGCCCTTCACCCGCAGCCTCTCCGGCGTGGAGATCCCCCAGGGTACGGCAACGGTGTTCATCCAGGCGCGGGACAATCAAAGTGGCTGGAGTCCGCAGACCCTGGAAATGGACCTGGGCAGGTAACCTGGCATAGTGTAAAGATGACCTGCGGCTGATTGATCTCCATGTCTCCCAACCTGCACCGGACGGTCCTGTTGCTCGTATCCCTGCCCCTGCTGTTGCCCGGGGACGTGGCGGCGCAGTCCCAGCGTCTTGAACCCCTGACCGTCACTGCCCCCCGTCTGGAACGTCCCTGGCTGGAGACCCCCGCCGCCCTGGGCGTGGTGGAGCGTGAAGACCTGGGGCAGGCCCGCCAGGGTTTGCAACTGGACGAGAGCCTGGTACGCATCCCCGGTGTCAGCGCCCAGAACCGCTACAACTTCGCCCAGGACCTGCGCGTCTCCATGCGCGGCTTCGGTGCCCGGGCGGCCTTCGGTATCCGGGGGGTGAAGCTGCTGGTGGACGGCATTCCGGAGACCACCCCAGACGGCCAGACCCAGGTGGACGCCATAGACCTCACCGCCCTGGAGCGCGTCGAGGTCATTCGTGGGCCCTCCTCGGTGCTGCACGGCAATGCCACCGGTGGCGTGCTGGACATCACCACCCGATCGGGTCCCCCCGAGACCTTCCTGCAGCCGCGCCTGGAAACGGGCAGTTTTGGCTACCGGCGCATCGGCGCCCAGGCGGGCGGACAGGCGCAGGATCTCGCCTGGCACCTGAGTGGCTGGGACTTCGCCATGGAGGGCTATCGGGATCACAGCGAGGCGCGCAAACGCCTGTTGCACAGTCGCCTGGACTGGGACGTGGCCGACGGACACCGCCTGAGCCTGCTGGGCACCTTCCTGGATGCGCCGCGCACCGATGACCCGAGCGCGCTCACGGCCGCCGAGGCGGCGACAGATCGCCGTGCCGCCAACCCCAATGCCATCGCCTACAACGCCGGCCAGTCCGCGAACCAGCAGCGCCTGGGTCTGATCTATACCGGGGAACTTGGTGAGGGAGAGCGGCTTCAGGCACGGGTGTTTCACACCTGGCGAGATTTCGACAATCGCCTGCCCTTCGAGGCCGGCGGCATGGTGGCCTATGACCGGCGTTTCTATGGCGCCGGGGTGCAATACACCCGCGACACTCGCCTGGGTGGTCTGTCCGGGCAGTTGACTGCGGGCCTGGACCTGGAGCGCCAGCAGGATGCGCGAACGCGCCATGACAACCTGCTGGGTGTTCGGGGCGACCTGGCCCTGGATCAACGAGAGACCGCCGAATCGACCGGTGTATTCCTGCAGCACAATCAGCAACTGAGCGAGGCCGTGGATGTGACCCTGGGCCTGCGCCGGGACCGGGTGCGTTTTGGTATCGCCGATCGCTTCGATACCGATGGCGATGATTCGGGCAGCCGCAGCTACAACGAGACCAGTCGGTCGGCGGCCGTGGGCTATGGGTGGCATCCGCAACATCGTGTCTATCTGGCCTATGGCACGGCCTTCGAAACCCCGTCGTTCACCGAGTTCGCCAACCCGGCGGGTGGCGGCTTCAACCCGGCGGTCGGTCCTCAGCAGGCCCGCAATCTGGAGCTGGGCTTCAAGGGCTTTGCCGGGGCGCTGCAATACGAGCTGGCGCTGTTCCAGGTGGATGTGCGTGATGAACTGGTGCCCTACCAGATCGGCGATGGGCGAACCTACTATGAAAACGCGGGCCGCACGCGGCGCCAGGGGGTGGAGGCCGGCCTGAGCTGGTTCGCCACCACAGAGCTCACGCTGACCGGTGCCTGGACCTGGTCGGATTTCACCTTCCGGGAGTTCGAGGACGGAGGTGTCTCATTGTCAGGCCGGGAGTTGCCCGTGATCCCCCGCCAGCAGCTCTTCCTGGAGGTCGCCTGGCGTCCAGGCCGGGATTACCTGATCCTCGACGCCCTGGTGCGGGATCGCCAGTACGCGGACAACGCCAACAGCGTGCGGGTCAGTGGGCAGGCCGTGGCCAACCTGCGCGGCGGCCGGGTGTTCCGGCACAACGGCCGGGACGTGGAGGCCTTCCTGGCAGTGAACAACCTGTTCGACCAGACCTATGACGCCAACATCCGGCCCAACGCGGGCTTTGGGCGTTATTACGAGCCGGCACCGGGACGCAATGTGTATCTGGGCCTGAATGTGAGCTGGCGTTAAGGGCCATCGCACCCGCATCGCCAGATCGGGCACCGCTGTTCGGCCCGTGGTAGGGCCTCCTACGTGTGGTTTTCGGATGTGGCTACAATGGTTCCCCCTTGATGACACCTGTTTAGGAGTCCCGTCATGTCCCATGTCCTGTTCGAGGACGGCACCCCCGTCCCCGTGCACACGATCTTCTGTATCGGTCACAACTACGCTGCCCACGCCCGGGAGCGGGGCACGCCGGTACCCGAATCCCCGGCGGTGTTCATCAAGCCTGACACCACCCTGGTGGTGGACGGGGGTCCCATCCGCCTGCCGCGTCAGAGTGATGACGTGCATCACGAGGTGGAGATGGTGGCGCTGCTGGGTGAGGGCGTACAGACCTGGGATGGGCGCGACATCCCCGAGGCGCAGGCGCTGTCCTGTGTGCAGGGCTATGCCGTGGGGATCGACGTCACGGCACGGGATTTTCAAAAACGCGCTCGGGAGAATGCCTTGCCCTGGGCGGTGGGCAAGGGTTTCGACAGCTTTGCGCCGGTGGGCTGTTTTGTTCCGGTGCATCGTGTGGCCGATCCCCAGGCCCTGGGTCTGTGGCTGGACGTGAACGAAGAACGCCGTCAGGACGGCACGACCGACGGCATGACCTTCGGTCTGGCCTACCTCATTCATTATCTGTCAGGGATTTTTACCCTCATGCCCGGAGATCTTATTTTCACCGGCACGCCGGCGGGTGTGGCCCGCTTTGAACGGGGTGACCAGTTGCGGGCGGGCCTGTGTCTGGCGGACGGTACCCTGTTGTGCGGCCTGCAGGCCGGGGTAATCCGGGAGGATTGAGGCGGCATGTTAAGCTGACCCACCTCACCCATTCATCCATATCAGAGGACCTTGTTGATGGTGTATCGAAACCCCGCTTTTGCTTTGATGTTCCTGCTCGCTCTGGTGCCACTGACGCTTCAGGCCAACCCGGCCGATGATGCTGCCGCCATCAAGGTTGCCGATGCCTGGCTAGCCATGGTGGATGCCAACGATCATCAGGGCAGCTGGGAGGCGACCGGTGAACTCTTCAAGGGCGAGGTGAGCGCCGAGGAGTGGGGGGAGGCGATGGCGGCTGTGCGCGAAGAAATGGGCGCTGTCACCCAGCGTCTGCTTAGAGACCTGACCCGGGAGTCCGTCATGCCCGGTGCGCCGGAGGGAGAGTATGTCCTGATGGAGTATGGCTCCACCTTTGAAAAGCAGGGCCGCGGCGCGGAGCTGGTGGTGTGCATGAAGGAAGAGGGTGAATGGCGGGTGGTGGGGTATTTTGTGCAGTGAATTGTGGGTGAGGTGTGAGGGGGTAGGTGTCAGGCGTGAAACCACCCCCTCCCTAGCCCTCCCCCATGAGGGGGAGGGGATTTATACTCTGGACGCCTCACGCCTCACGCCTCACGCCTCACGCCTCACGCCTCACGCCTCACGCC
>JBHEOJ010000136.1:0-5371 GCA_046260855.1 Thioalkalivibrio sp. | reverse complement strand
GCGCATGGCCGGGCTGACGGCGGGCATGAGCCTGCCGCCGGGCTTCAAGCTGCCGTTCTGAGGCCTGCGTGTCTCAATCCTCTTTGCTGGATGAGCTGATCGAGGCCCTGCGCTGTCTGCCGGGCGTGGGGCCCAAATCGGCCCAGCGCATGGCCCTGCATCTGCTGGAGCGAGATCGCCCGGGAGGCGAACGCCTGGCGAAGGTCTTGCACCAGGCCGTGCAGCGCATCGGCCACTGCCAGGTGTGCCGCACGCTCACGGAACATGATCTGTGCCGGATGTGCGCCGATACCGGCCGCCAGCGGGATGTGCTGTGCGTGGTGGAAAGCCCCGCCGATGTGCTGGCGGTGGAGCAGGCCACGGGCTTTCGCGGCCAGTACCACGTGCTCCTGGGGCATCTCTCGCCCCTGGATGGCATCGGCCCCGAGGAACTGGGTCTGGACCGCCTGGAGGCGCGCATGGACGAGGGCGAGATCTGCGAACTGATCCTGGCCACCAGCACCACCGCCGAGGGGGAGGTCACGGCCCACTACATCGGTGAACTGGCCCGGGCCCGGGGTATTCGCAGCACCCGCATCGCCCACGGCGTTCCCCTGGGCGGCGAGCTGGAATACGTGGACCGGGGCACCCTGTCCCACGCCTTTGAAGGCAGGCGCGACTATTGAGGAAGTCGTAGAGGCAAGAGGCAAGTGAGGGCCTTTTCTTGTATCTTGCCTCTTGGATCTTGTCTCTGGAGTCATGAAATGACGACCTGCATCTTCTGCAAGATCGCCGCCGGCGATATCCCTGCCGAGATCGTCTACGAGGACGATCAGGTGCTGGCCTTCCGGGATCTCAATCCCCAGGCGCCCCTGCACGCGCTGGTGATCCCGCGCAAGCACATAGCCACCCTCAACGACCTCACCCCCGAGGATGAGCAACTGGTGGGCCGGATGTATCTGGCGGCCCGTCAGGTGGCCCGGGACGCCGGGCTGGATGTGCGGGGATATAGAACCGTGATGAACTGCAACTCCGAGGCGGGTCAGAGTGTCTACCATATTCACTTACACGTGTTGGGTGGACGTGCCATGCAATGGCCTCCGGGCTGAGTCCGCAGCGCTGCGGGCTTGCGACGGGCGGCATGGCATCCGAGGGGAGGGTAGGGAGATGAAAACCGCGACAATCCATGGATCTGTGCTTGCACTGCTGGTCCTGACCAGCGCTGGCCCCCTGCTGGCCGAGCCTCCCGACACCGGTTACCAGGCCGGGGTGATGCTGGAAAGCTACCCGGATCGCTGGCAGCTCGCGGATGGCCACTCGGACGCCCTTGCCCCCTCCCGGACGAATCTCAGCCTGCTCAATATCCATCTGAGCAACTTTCTACGACCGGATTCCGGATATCTCTTCGGCGTTGACGGGCATATGCGCTGGCGTGAAGACGTCGGTGACACCTGGCGCGAAAGCACACCGGGTTCAGAGGCGCATTTTCGCAGCATGCGGCTGGAGGCCCAGGGGGGTTATCGCTTCGGGGCGCCCGACGATGCGGTGCGTTACGACCTGCGTATGGGCATGGGGTATCGTGGCTGGAGTCGTGAGTCGATGTCTGGCAGCGGGCTGGCCGATGAGGATCAGGGTGTGCTCTATACCCAGTTTTCCGGCGGCCCGCGCTTTCAGAGCGGCGGCTGGCAGGGTTATCTGGAGCTGGGTGTGCGCATGCCCCTGTCCCTCGCCGATCCCGATACAGTCGAAGGACCGCAGGGGGCGCAGTCCGCCGGCAACGGCCGACGCAGCTCCGGCTTCATCAGTTTCCAGAATCAGTTCCAGATGGGAGACAGCAGCGCCCTGCACCTGGACCTCTACTACGACAGCCCCCGCTACGGCGTGTCCGACTCCCGTAACGGGCATGCCCTCTACGGCGATGAGCTGCGCAATGGCCTGGATCAGGACGTGATCGGCGTTGAGATGGGACTGCAGTTCTAACAGGCTGTTGAAAAACCCTCGGGCGGCGCCATGCTGCGTTGGAAAGCGGCTCAAAATGCTCATGTACTCGCTTGTACACTGCGCTTTTTCGCCGCTTTCCGCCTTGCCTTGCATCCGCCGGAGGGTTTTTCAACAGCCTGTTAGGCCGGTCGGCTCACTGCTCTTTGTTCATCAGCGCCAGATAGCCCTGATAGCGTTCTTCCCGGATCTTGCCCGCCTTGACCGCCGCCTTGACGGCGCAGCCCGGTTCCCGGTCGTGGATGCAGTTGTGAAAACGGCACAGCCCCTGGTAGGGCCGGAAATCCACGAAGCCCTGGGCCAGGACCTCGGGGGTGAGGGGCGGTGGGGTGAAGTCCCGCACACCCGGTGAGTCAATCAATTCACCTCCGCCAGTCAGGTGATAGAGCACTGCTACGGTGGTGGTGTGGCGGCCCTCACCGGTGGCCTCGGAGACCTCGCCGATGCGCAGGCTTTCCTCGGGCAGCAGGGCCTGAATCAGGGAGGACTTGCCCACCCCCGACTGGCCTACCAGCACGTTGGTGCGTCCCTTGAGTTCTTCCCGCAGTGCTTCCATTCCCATGCCGGTCTTGACGCTGGTGTGTATGACCCCGTAGCCCAGCTCCCGATACATCGCCTCCCGGGCCAGGTCCTGGTCCTTGTCTTCCAGGTCCGACTTGTTGATGACCAGCAGGGCCCGGGCGTCCAGGTTCTCGATGGCCACCAGATAGCGGTCCACCAGAGGCCACTGCGGCGGCGGACGCATGGCGGTGACCACCACCACCTGGTCCAGGTTGGCGGCCACCGGGCGCACCAGGCCCCGGGGGTCCAGACGTTCCAGGAGATTGCGCCGGGGCAGGATGGCGCTGACCACATCATTGCCGGTATCGCTGGGGGACCATTCCACCCGGTCGCCGCATACGGCGTCCTGTAGGCGACGGCGCGTCGTACAGCGGCGTCGCTGCCCGGATTCATCCTCGATCACGAGCTCCGCGCCATAGCGCGTCACCACCCGCCCCGTGGGGCTCAAGCGGCCAGCCCGTCGATCTTGGCGGCACAGATAAAATCGTTTTCCGACAGACCACCGATGGCATGGGTGCTGAAGCGGATCAGGCAGCGGCTGTAGCCCACTTCCAGGTTCGGATGATGATCCTCCCGGTGGGCGACCCAGGCCACGGCATTCACGAAGGCCATGGTCTCGTAGTAGTCCTTGAAACGCAGGCTGCGGCGGATCTCTGTGCCGTCCTCGCTCAGACTCCAGTCGGGGGAGATCTCTGCCAGGTGTTGTGTGGCCTCGTCACGGCTAAGGGGGGCGACGCCGCCCTCGCAGGGCTTGCAGTGTTTGGCGCTCAGATCACTCACGGGGTTCTCCTTAGGTGTTCAGAATTTGTAGTAATTGCTGTTGAGGTACTCCACCACGGCGGTCACATCTTCCTCGAACCAGCGCAGGCCCAGGGTGCTCTCGCAGCGATTGACCTGAGCGATGAGCTGGTCCCGGGAGCCGACGGTGCGGTCGGCGCGGGTGTACAACAGGCTACCGTTGCCCCCCACCATGCTGACATGACAGCTCACGCAATTGCTGGCGTGCAGGGATTCACCGCGCTTGGGGTCGGCGTGCAGCGGGCTGGCGAACAGCAGCGCCAGGGCGAAGGGGATAAAGCAAAATGCATGGCGAACTTTCATGGATCGGTTCTCCCGGGCAGGTCCTGCCCCATGGTGGAAATTACGAGTGTTTCCCGCCCTTGAACGGGTGCATGACACTGAGTATATGAGCTTACGGGGCGTCGTGCAGTGCTGCCTCGAACCCCGGGTCGGGATGCGTGTAAACTGGGTATCCAAGCCCGCATGATAGAAAGGATGTTCATGAACCCCAATCCCAATCCCGATAACCTGGCCTGGATCGATCTGGAGATGACCGGTCTGGACACGGACAACGATTTCATCATCGAGATCGCCACCCTGGTGACCGACAAGAACCTCAACATCCTGGCCGAGGGCCCGGTGATCGCCGTGCATCAAAGCGATGCGATCCTGGCGCGTATGGATAACTGGAATCGGGATACCCACGGGCGCTCCGGGCTGATTGAGCGGGTCAGGGATAGCCTGTACACGGAGGTGGAGGCGCAGGATGAAACCGTGCGTTTTCTGGAGAAGTACATCCCCCCCCGGGGTTCGCCCATGTGCGGCAACAGCATCTGCCAGGACCGGCGTTTCCTGGCCCGCTGCATGCCGGAGCTGGAGGCCTTCTTCCATTACCGCAACCTGGACGTGAGCACTCTCAAGGAACTGGCCCGGCGCTGGGCCCCCACCGTGGCCGACGGATTTACCAAGGAATCCAACCACCAGGCCATGGACGATATCCGGGGCTCGGTGGAGGAACTGCGTCATTACCGGGAACACTTTATTAAAGGATGAAGGCGGAAGGATTTATTAAAGGGTGAAAGATGAAGGGTGAAGGATGAATGAGCCCCGGTCTTCGTAGGAGGCCCGACCCCGGGCCGAAATCACTCAAGCATGGGAATTCGGCCCGGGGTCGGGCCTCCTACGAAGCCTGAGCCAGCCTTATTCAACCTTCATCCTTCCACCTTCATCCTTCTTTCATCCCCCCCGTCTCCTCCGGCACTTCCTGCGCATTGCCCCAGTCTGACCATGCGCCGGGGTAGCCGCGTACCTTCTCGAAGCCCAGGTGCTTGAGCATCAGCCAGGTGTGGGCAGAACGATGGTGGGCTTGGCAGTAGACGACCACTTCCTTGTCCGGGGTGATGCCCAGGCCGCTCAGTTCCTCCCGCAGGGAGTCCTCCGGGCACAGGCGCAGGTTGCGGTGGGTGTCCATGGCCCGGGTCCAATCGTAATGCACGGCACCGGGGATGTGTCCGCCCCGGGCGGCCTGTAGGTCGGTGCCCTGGTATTCCCCGGTGCTGCGGGTGTCCACCAGGCACAGGGCAGGATCGCCCAAGTGCGCCAGGATCCAGTCCCGGTCGACCACGTCCTCACGAGTGTATTGCCAGGCGCCCTTGGATGCCTCAGGCAGGTTCACGGGCTGGCGGTCATGGGGTGGTCTTCCTGGGCCCAGGCGTGCAGGCCGCCGTTAAGGAGTGTCGCCTTGTGATGGCCGTAGGCGATCAGGGTCCAGATCAGGCGTGCGGCCTTGCCGCCGCCCTCATCGTCATAGGTGATGACCTGGGTGTCCGGTGTGATGCCCAGTTCTCTGAGTATGGCGGTCAGGGTGTCGGCATCGGGCAGCAGTCCCTTGGTCGGGTCGTCGCTGGCCACGATGCGGCCGTAGTCCAGGAGGGGTGTCATGGCTGTCTTCCTCGTGTAGCAGAGAAGGTGAAGTGAGAGAGGGTAGGCGATAGGCGAAAGGTCTCAACCACCCCCTCCCTGGCCCTCCCCCTGAGGGGGAGGGGGTTTAGAC
>JBHEOJ010000135.1:0-5400 GCA_046260855.1 Thioalkalivibrio sp. | reverse complement strand
GTGGCAAGTGGCAAGTGGCAAGCAAGAGTCTAATTCCCTCCCCTCATGGGGAGGGCCAGGGAGGGGTGGTTTTTACGCCTGACGCCTGACGCCTCACCCAACATCACCTGACCCGCCGCAAAGCCAGCAGGGCCACGGCAAAGAACAGCAGCGTGGGCAGTGTCGCGCTGAGCAGGGGCGGCAGGCCGTAGACGATGCCCATGTGGTTGAGGATGCGGTTGAGCAGGTGAAAGCCCACCCCGATCAGCAGGCCGATGAACAGGCGCTGACCCGCGCCACCGGTGCGCATGGAGCCGAATACGAAGGGGATGGCCAGCAGCAACATGACCAGGCTGGACAGGGGCGTGACAAAACGCAGCCAGAAGGCCAGTTCGAAATGGGCGGAATCCAGCTGATTGTCCCGCAGATACGTGACGTACTGCGCCAGGGTAACGGCAGACATCTGCCCGGGTTCCACGGTCAGCACGCTGAACAGCTCCGGGGCGATCAGACGCGGCCAGCGTTCCTCGGCCACCTGCTCCGCACGTACCGCCTGCTCCGAAATCACACTTCTGCTGATGCCGGAAAGCACCCAGGCCCCGTTCTCGTAACGGGCGGCCTCAGCCTCGACGCTACTGGTGAGACGCCGCTCGGCATCCAACTCATAGATGCGCAGATCCAGCAGGCGCAGATCGGGTAGCACCGCACCCACCTGGATGAAACGCTGCCCATCCTTCGCCCACAGCCCATCTGAACGCAGGTGCATCTGCTCGGAATGGGCCATGCTGCGCAGGGTCTGGGCGCGCTGCTCGCTGAGCGGTGCCACCGCCTCCCCCAGCAACACCACCGCCACCAGCATGAGCAGCCCGGCACGCAGGACCGAACGCACGATCCGCGCCACGGACACACCCGCTGCCCGCATGGCGGTCAGTTCACTGTTGGCAGCCAGGGCCCCCAGGCTCAACAGGCTGCCCAGCAGCACACTGGTGGGGAACAGCTCGTAGATGCGGCGCGGCACGGTCAGCGCGGTGTAGACCAGGGCCTGGATCAGGCCATAGTCGTGGCGACCGATGTCATCGATCTCGCCGATGAAGGCAAACAGGGTATCCAGGCCCGCCAGCACCAGCAGGGCCAGCAAGGTCCCGCCCAGGACATTGCGGGCGATGTAGCCGTCCAGGAGCTTCAAGCCGCGATCTCCCGGCGGCGCCAGACACGCAGCCCCCGCTGTCGCCACAACAGGCCCAGGATCAGGAGCAGCAAGATGCCGTGCACCCACCACATGCCCAGCCAGACGGGCACCAGGCCCGAGGAGACCCAGGATTTACCCAGGATCATGAAATTGGCGTAGAAGATGTAGATGGCGATGCCTGCGGTGAGCTTGGCGTATCGTCCCTGGCGCGGATTGGCGGTATGGGACAGGGGCAAGGCCAGGGCAGCCAGCAGGATCATGGACAGGGGCATGGACAGGCGCCACTGCAGTTCCGCCTGGTGATACCGGCTGGGAGACCCCAGCAGCGTGGACAGGGGCAGACCGTCCACCTTCACCGTACGCGTGGACCCCGGGGGGTCCGGCACCCGGATGCCGTGGGTCTGGAAGGACAGGATGCGAAATTCACTGCTGCCGGGCTTGCCCCGGTATCGGTAGCCATCCTCGAGCACCAGGTAGCGCTGTCCGCTGACCGGGTCCTGCTCGCTGTACGCCCTGCGGGCAGTGACCACCTCTGGTCCCTCGGGGCCCATGGCGCGAATGAACACGCCCTGCATGGCGGAGCGGTCCTCGGTATAGCCCTCGATGAAAAACACCAGCCCCCCGGTCCGGGACTCCAGGAAACGCCCCGGCGCCACGCCGGCCAGGTCGGAACGCTCCTCCGCCGCGATACGCACCTGGTCGATGGCGGCGGATGCCATAGGGGCCACCCAGAACACCAGCACCGTCAGCACCACCACCAGGGGCAGGGTCATCCAGCCGATGGCCCTGTAGATCTGGCGGGGCCCGACACCACAGGCCTGCATGGCGGCCATTTCGCTGTCCTTGTACCAGCGCCCCAGGCTCAGCATCAGGGCCAGAAACAGGGAGACGGGCAGCAACAGGATCAGGCCGCGCACGGAACCCAGGGCCACCATGGTGACCAGCACATCCGCCGGGATGCGCCCCTCGGCCGCCTCACGCAGCATGCGCGCCAGGGTGCCGCCCATGATGATCAGCAGCAGCACCAAGGTCACCGCCACCTGGGTCAGGAGGACCTCGCGCACCAGATAGCGGTTCAGGATGCCCATGGACAGGCGGCGACGTGCCGTCATGAACGCGCCCGTTGCCGGTGACAGACTGCCCGGCATGGTGATGAACCGTGAACTTTCATAGAATGGAACAACCTCATTTCCGGTTCCCCCCGGAAATCGTCATACCCACCAGCATACCCGAGGAAAGGCATGGAATTTTCAGTCAAGAGTGGCAGCCCGGAAAAACAGCGCAGCGCCTGCGTGGTCGTCGGTGTCTTTGACCGGCGTAAACTCTCTTCCGCCGCCCGGGCCCTGGACAAGGCCAGCGGCGGTGCCCTGTCCACCATCCTGCGCCGCGGCGACATGGACGGTGACAAGGGACAGACCCTCTGGCTGTACAACCTGCCGAACACCCTGTGCGAACGGGTCCTGCTGGTGGGCTGTGGCAAGGAACGGGAATTCGACGAACCCGCCTACCGCTCCGTCACCACCGCCATGGCCCAGACCGTGAGCCGCAGCGGCTCCGTGGAGGCCGTGAATTATCTCACGGACCTGCCCGTAAAGGGACGTGACACCCGGTGGAAGATCAGCCAGTCCATTGCATTGACCCAGGACGCCCTCTACAGCTTCAGACAGCTCAAGAGCAAGAAAGAGGATCCGCGTCCCCTGCGCCGCATGATCCTGAGCGTGCCGTCCCGGGCCGACCTGCTCTCCGGCGAGGAAACCGTGCGCGTGGCATCGGCCACCGCCGTGGGCATCAAGCTCACCAAGGACCTGGCCAACCTGCCCGGCAACATCTGCACACCCACCTACCTGGCGGAACAGGCCCTGCAACTGAAAAAGACCTACAAGTCCCTCAAGGTAGAGATCCTGGAAGAGGCGGACATGGAGAAACTGGGCATGGGCGCCCTGCTGTCGGTCTCCCGTGGCAGCGAACAGCCCGCCAAGCTTGTCAGCCTGGACTACCGGGGCGGCAAGAAGGACCAGAAGCCCGTGGTGCTGGTGGGCAAGGGCATCACCTTCGACACCGGCGGCATCTCGCTCAAGCCCGGCGCCGAGATGGACGAGATGAAGTACGACATGTGCGGTGCGGCCAGCGTGCTAGGCGTCATGAAGGCCTGCGCCGAGATGATGCTGCCCATCAACGTGGTGGGGCTGGTGGTCGCCGCCGAGAACATGCCCGACGGCAAGGCCACCCGCCCCGGTGACGTGGTCACCAGCATGTCCGGGCAGACGGTGGAGATCCTCAACACCGATGCCGAGGGCCGCCTGGTGCTGTGCGACGCCCTGTCCTATGTGGAACGCTTTGATCCGGACGTGGTGATCGACATCGCCACCCTGACCGGTGCCTGCATCATCGCCCTGGGCCACCAGACCATGGCCCTGCTCAGCAACCACAGCCCCCTGGCCAACGACCTGCTCGGCGCGGGCAAACAGAGTTATGACCGGGCCTGGGAACTGCCCCTGTGGGACGTGTACCAGGAGCAGATCAAGAGCAACTTCGCCGACATGGCCAACATCGGCGGCCGTCCCGCTGGCACCATCACCGCCGCCTGTTTCCTATCGCGCTTTACCAAGAAGTATAAGTGGGCGCACCTGGACATCGCCGGCGTGGCCTGGAAGAGCGGCAAGGACAAGGGCGCCACCGGCCGCCCCGTCCCCCTGCTCATGCAATACCTGCTCGACAAGGCGAGCTAGGTTTTTCCTTGAAACTTGCCACTAGCCACTTGCCACTGCGCTCATGACCCGCATCGACTTCTACGTCCTCCAGGACACCGACCCCGGCAAGCGTCTGCACACCGCCTGCCGCCTGATCCACAAGGCCTATGGCTTTGGACATCGGGTGTACGTGCACACCGGCTCCGCCGGACTGTCCCGGCAACTGGACGAGTTGTTGTGGACCTTCCGCGACACCGCCTTCATTCCTCACCAGGTGGAAGGCGACGACCCGGACTGTCCCGTGCAAATCACCCACGACCGGGAGCCGGCCGTGGCCGGGCAGTTCCTGCTCAACCTGGACCCTCAGGTGCCGCTGTTCTTCAGCCGTTTCGAACGGGTGGCCGAGATCGTCAACCAGGACCCGGCGGTGCGCGATCCTGGCCGGGAGAGATACCGTTTCTATCGCGACCGGGGTTATGACCTGACCCATCACTCACTGGACGCAGCCTCGGCGTCCTGAACCTGCGGTACCTGTCACCCATGAGCCAGCCCCCGGAAGACCCCCACATCCCCACCCTCACCCAGGTGGTCAAATCCGCTGTCCGAGCGCAGGCCTGCGAACCGTCCGCAGGCCCGAAACCCGGCCTGACCCCCATGGATCTGGACATCGACCTGCCCCTGGAGCAACTGGATGCGACGGTGTCCCTGGCCCCCCGCTCCATGGGCGAGGCCCTGCTGGAACCCATCACCCCGGCCAGACCGAGCGCACCGGACGAGGCAGATCAGCGCGCCCGCATCGAGGCCTGCGTGGATGCCGCCCTGGCCGCCCAGATCCCCGCCCTGCGCGACCGACTGGTCGAGGCCGTCATCGAGGCCATGTACGCCCCCGACAGGGAAACCGGCGAATAGCCTTTTCACCGTGCCGCGGCCGGGTGACTCTGCCCGAGCATCAAGCCCCTTCGAACACCCGCCCCGTCGCATGGGAATCAACCGACCCCGTGCTTCCGTTATAATGCCGGGCTTTCGACCCGATCCAAGCCCCCTGGACCCCCATGGAAAAGACCTACGACCCCCGCGCCATCGAACAGACCCAGTATCAGGAATGGGAGACCGCCGGCCATTTCCGGGCAAGCGGCGAAGGTTCGCCCTACTGCATCATGCTGCCGCCGCCTAACGTGACCGGCACCCTGCACATGGGTCACGCCTTCCAGCACACCCTCATGGATACCCTCATACGCTACCAGCGCATGGACGGCGCCGACGCCCTCTGGCAGGGGGGCACGGACCATGCGGGCATCGCCACCCAGATGGTAGTGGAACGCCAACTGGCTGCCGACGAGGTGAGCCGCCACGACCTGGGCCGGGAGAAATTTCTTGAAAGGGTCTGGCAGTGGAAGGCCGAGTCCGGTGACAGCATCACCCGCCAGATGCGCCGTCTCGGCACCAGCCCCGACTGGAGCCGCGAGCGTTTCACCATGGACGAAGGCCTGTCGAAGGCCGTCACCGAAGTCTTCGTGCGACTCTACCGAGAGGGGCTCATCT
>JBHEOJ010000134.1:0-5449 GCA_046260855.1 Thioalkalivibrio sp. | reverse complement strand
GCGTAGATGTTGCCCACGCCCACCACCACCTGACTGTTCATGATGTGCTGCTTGATGGCCACCCGACGCTTGCGGGTGCTGCGAAACAGGTACCCGGCATCGAAGGCATCACTCAAGGGCTCCGGTCCCAGGTGAGCGAGCAGGGGGTGATGTTCCGCCGGACCCTCGATCCAGAGCACGGCGCCGAAGCGGCGCGGGTCGTGCAGGCGCAGGCAGCGGTCGGAATCGAGGCAGATGTCCACGTGGTCGTGTTTGCGCAGGGCGGTGCCGGGTTCCACGATACGCAGGCTGCCGGACATGCCCAGGTGAATCATGAGTGCGCCGGTGTCAAAGCCAAGCAGCAGGTACTTGGCTCTGCGCTTCACGCTGCTGATGACCTGGCCGACGAGTCGTCGGGGGAGATCTTTGGGAACGGGCCAGCGCAGGCGTGGATCGCGCACGGTCACGGACGAAACGCGTCGGCCCAGCACATGGGGTTCAATGCCCCGTCGGGTGGTTTCCACCTCGGGCAGTTCAGGCATGTAGCCCCTCGATTTCCACCAGCAGTTCCTGGCGGCAGATGTCACCGTGCAGAAACAGGATGCTTGGGTGCCGACCGATGCGCGCCTCGAGCCGGGCGCGGATGGCGGGCAGATCTGCTTCCCGTTTGAAGTAGACCTTAAGGAGCGACAGGTCTGCGGGGCCGGCCAGGTCACGGCCGTGCTGTTCACGCGCCGTATCGATCAGGGCGCCCAGGTTGTTCACGATCTCGTCCACCTGGGCGGGCGCATCGTCCGGGTGTCGTGAGGCATGGCCCACGATGCTGGCCGTGCCGGATATATAGAGCTGGGTGGTGTCATCCCAGTGTTTCAGGGTCGCCCTGGCGAAGCTGGGGCTTTTCGGGCCGTAGTCCGGGGGGTAGTGGTAGGCGCTCACCTGGCGGGGGTTTTCGATCTGGATACCTGGCTCACGGGCTGCCAGCAGATAGACCAGAAAGCCGGGGGTGTTCGTGCCAATGGCCGTGGCCGCCGGCAACTGGCTTGGGTCCACATTCATGTCTTCGAGGGCTTGCTGGCGACCGGCGCAGAAGGCCTGGTAGCGGTCCAGGGCGGGGGCAGGCGCGGTCTCCAGCAGGCGGTCGAAGAAGTTCCAGATGCGCAGCAAGGCCGGGTAGCCCATGGCGGCGTGGAAGGCCAGCAGGCGGGAGTAGGCCTGTTGCGCCGCCTGTCGCATGTCGCCGGTGTCGGTGATGAGCAGGCGGGTGAACAGCAGGCTGTCCGTGCGGGCGAAACCGATGCGGTCCTGTTCACCCCGGGTGACCTGTTCCGGGGTGAGAAACAATTCACTGGCACTGTCTGCATCCAGGGGCGGCAGGCCCACGGTGATATGGGTGGGGTCGTCGGGGTCGATGCGGGTTTCGGGTCCGTAGTCCACACGCGCCAGCAATTCGCCGTCGTACAGGGCGGCGTCGCGGGAAGGGACCAGTTGGACCTTTAACGGTGGCTGGGGCATGGGAACGGGATACACGAACAGGACTGTCCATGATACCAGAGCGGGCCGGGGCGCCGTGGCGCGAAAGCTGGAAACCGCTTGGTCTCTCGCCAAGACGCAAAGGCGCGAAGAAGGCACAGCTTGAAATGTCTTCCTGCGTATCATCGTGAGGGATATTGGTGTTGTTGCCGGACTCCGCCAAAACCCTGTTCTCTCGCGAAGACGCAGTGCCACAGGGAGTGCCATTCAAGATGTCTTCTTCGCGCCTTTGTGTCGTGGCGAGAGAAACGCAGGGTTTTCAAAAGCCCTCCGGCGGCAGGTTAGACTACAGCCCATGATAAGACTCGGTGTGGACACGGGCGGGACCTTCACGGACTTCGTGCTCTGGGACGAGGGGCGCCTGCGGGTGCACAAGGTGCTCTCCACCCCGGAGGCCCCAGAGCAGGCCATTCTCCAGGGCATCCGTGAACTCGGGCTGGAGGGACAGGCGGGGCTCATGGTGACCCACGGCTCCACCGTGGCCACCAACGCCGTCCTGGAAAGCCGCGGGGTGCGCACGGTGTACGTGACCAACCGGGGGCTGGGCGATGTACTCACCATCGGCCGCCAGGCTCGGCGTGAACTCTACAACCTGCAGCCCGCCACCGTGGCCGCCCCGGTGCCGTCCGGGGATTGCCTGGAGACCGGTGGACGCCTGGGGGCGGACGGGTCGGTTGTGGAGACGCTGACCGAGGCGGAGCTACAGACGCTGGTGGCACAGGTGCGCGACCTGGCACCGGCAGCGGTGGCCGTCAACCTGCTGTTCTCCTGGCGGGATGATCGCTTCGAGCGGGCGGTGGAATCGGCGCTGTCGGGATTCGTTTTCGTCACCCGCTCCTCCCAAGTGCTGGCGGAGATCCGGGAATATGAGCGGGGCATCGCCACCTGGCTCAATGCCTATGTGGGACCGCTCATGCAGGGCTACCTGGACAGGCTGGCCGCTGCCCTGGGGGATGCGCGCCTCACGGTGATGCAAAGCCACGGCGGCACCATCGACTCGGCCCAGGCCGGCCGTCACGGGGTCCGGCTGCTGCTCTCGGGGCCCGCCGGTGGCCTGCGTGGCGCCCAGCACCTGGCCAGGGCCTCGGGGGTTTCACGGCTGCTCAGTTTCGATATGGGGGGCACGTCCACGGACGTGGCCCTGCTGGAGGGCGATATCCGCCTGACCGGGGAGGGCAGGATTGCCGGTTACCCGGTGGCGGTGCCCATGGTGGATATGCATACCATCGGTGCTGGCGGCGGGTCGCTGGCCTGGGTGGACGGGGGCGGCTTGTTGCAGGTGGGGCCTCGTTCCGCTGGCGCCCACCCGGGGCCAGCCTGCTACGGGCGGGGCGGACAGGAGCCGACGGTGACTGACGCCAATCTGGTCCTGGGGCGCATGCCGCCGGACACGCGCCTGGCCGGTGGCATGCCTGTGGATCGTGATGCGGCAATCAAGGCCTTCGAACCCCTGTGCCGGTCCCTGGATCTGGGTGTGGAGCAGGTGGCCGAAGGAGTCCTGCGTCTGGCCAACGAACACATGGCCGGCGCCCTGCGGGAGATCTCCCTCGCCCGGGGGCACGACCCGCGCCGCTTCACCCTCATGCCCTTCGGCGGTGCTGGTGGCCTGCATGTCTGTGAGTTGGCCGAATCCTTGGGCATGACCCGGGCGCTGGTCCCTATGCACGGGGGCGTACTCTCCGCCCTGGGCATGCTGGTGGCCCCCCGGGGGCGGGAATTGTCCCGCACCCTGGATCGGGCCCTGGACGAAATCGCAGACGCTGATGTGCAGGGGGCGCTGGATGGGCTAGTCGAGCAAGGGCGCAGGGCCCTTGCCGCGGAAGGTGTGGAGGATGCAGCTGTCCGGCTGTCCGTGGACCTGCGCTATGCCGGCCAGTCCGCCACCCTGAACCTGCCCTGGTCCGATGTGTCGGCGGTAAAGACTGCATTCCATCAGGCACACGAGGCTCGATTCGGCCATGGACTGGCATTGCCCGTTGAGCTTGTGAACGTGCGCTGCAGTCTGAGTGCGCCGGTCCCGGCCTTGAGCCTCCTGCCACCCACAGCGAATACGCCCGCATCGGCCCGTGGCCAGGTGACGGTGCACGGCATCGAGGCGCCGGTGCCGGTCTACGTGCGCGAGGAACTGGCCGTCGGCCAGGCCATGACTGGACCCGCCCTGATTACCGAAGCAGTATCTACCACATGGATCGCCCCAGGCTGGTCCTGTGAGGTGGATTCCGCGGGCAATCTTCGATTGAAGGATGAAGGTTGAAGGCAAAAGGATGAAGAGCTGAAACCTTTTTCATCCTTCATTCTTCATCCTTCATCCTTTTGTCTCAAATCCCCATCCGCTCCCGCAGGTCATTGGCCCAGGCGATGGCGGCGAGGTAGAGCGGACCGGTCTGTAAGGGGTTCATGTTCCTAAAGCTTCGTGCGCTGTCGGGGCTTTCCTGCTCGAAGGCCAGGGCGCAGCTCAAGGCCTCGCCCATGACCCCTTCATGGCGCAGCAGCGCGGCGTTGATCTCCGGACTCATGGGCAATTCGCTCAGCACCTCCTCCATGGGGGTATGCAGCACCTGCTCCAGGGTGGAGAACAGCCCCACGGTGAAGAAGCCGTCCTGCATGGCCAGGTAATGGCCCTCTTCGGCCAGCAGCTGGCACATGCGTGCCCGCACCAGGGCGTTGATGAGCACCTCGCCGGGCTGATCCTTGA
The DNA here is from genome assembly GCA_046260855.1 of Thioalkalivibrio sp. Classification (GTDB taxonomy): domain Bacteria; phylum Pseudomonadota; class Gammaproteobacteria; order Ectothiorhodospirales; family Ectothiorhodospiraceae; genus Thioalkalivibrio_A. The sequence goes on along the minus strand of JBHEOJ010000134.1, from coordinate 1,245 downwards.
GGCTGCGAAGGGCCAGCAGGGTCACCCAGTGGCGCACCGCGTCCCGGCCCAGGTAGACCACGGCCCGATGGATGGATTCGATGGGTTTGCTCAGGCCGTAGTAGGCGGAGTTGATGAAGCGTAGCAGGTGGTAGCTCAGGGAGACATCATTGGCGATGGTCTGCTCCAGATCCCGCAGATCCGTGTCGGGTTTGTGCAGTTTGTTGATGAGCTCGATCACCGTGAGCCGGTTGGTGGTGACCCGCCGTCCGCGAACGATGTTGGGACGGCACAGGTAGTAGCCCTGGAAGTACTCAAAGCCGAGATCCCTGCACAGGCTGTACTGTGCCTTGTCCTCGACCTTTTCCGCCAACAGCTGCACCTTGTGGCTACGCAGCTGGCGAACCTGATTCTCCAGCTCGCCATTTCTCAACTGGCCAAGATCCACCTTGACGATGTTGGCCATGGACAGCAGGGGCTGGGGGCCTTTCCGGTAGACGAAGTCGTCCAGGGCGATGCGGTAACCCTTGTGGGACAGCAGGCGCAGGGCGGCGAGCAGGTCGTCGTCGATCTCCACGTCTTCAAGCACTTCCAGGACCACCCGGTCAGGCGGGAAGGCGAGGATGCCCTCGCTCATGAGCAGGTTGCGGGTGAGATTGATGAATACGGTCTTGTCGCCGGCGATGCGATCCAGACCCAGGTCCATGAAGGTGCTCTGGATTACCTCGCTGCTGGCGTCGTCCCCGTCCAGGAAGTCGGCGCGGTTCTGGGTGCTGGAGCGAAACAGCAGCTCATAGGCACGTACCCGCATCTCACGGTCGTAAATGGGTTGTCTGCCGACGAACACCTCCGGCATGAGTGACTGTCCTTGATGATGAATGGAAGGGCCGATCCCAGTTCACTGTGTCGGCAGCTATAGGTAAAGATTAACAGTTGTGTTTATGCAAAGGTATGATGACGGCCCGGTCGATGGCCGGGCGTTTCACTTCACGTGACGGGAGGTCCCATGGAGCAGTTTGATGCCCCCTTTGGCGAGCAGATCGAGCTCAGGCAGATCATCCACGAGAGCGGTGTGCCCCTGCTGCGGGTGATCATCCGAGACGGCGGAAAATACACCAAGCTGGAGCTGGATCCGGCCACCGCCCATGAGTGGGGCCAGGCCATGACCCGCTGGGCGCAGACGTCGGCGCAGAAGGGTCAGTGAACACCGTTGTTTCTTTCGCCAAGACGCCAAGGCGCGAAGAAAGAAAATTCATTACTCGGGGC
>JBHEOJ010000133.1:0-5494 GCA_046260855.1 Thioalkalivibrio sp. | reverse complement strand
GCTCGAAACGCAGGGAGGCCAGCTGGGCGTCCCGGGCACGGGCCTGACCGTACTCGGAGCTGGGGCCGTCCAGGCGCTCGGTGTCCTGGCGATCCTCGATCCAGACCTCGCGCAGGGCCGGCAGACCCTGCATGAGATCGATGGAGGCATTCGGGTCCGTGTAGGGACCGGAGGTGTCGTAGATCGTGATGGGGGGGTTGTCTTCCGCGCCCATGGAGGCCTGGGTGGGCGCCTGGCTCACCTCCCGCATGGGCACGCGAATATCGGCGCGGGAGCCTGCCACGAAGACCTTGCGGGAATTGGGAAACGGCCGGGTGATCTCTTCCGAGAGCCGGGCGGTCTTGTTGATGAAGTCCTGGGGGATGGCGCTCATGGTGTACCTCGCATGGGGGAGCGGCGGAAGGTACGGAGCGGCTTGAGGGCGTGACTCCGAAGCTTCCCTCCGCCGGTATGATCCGGTTCAGGTTCCAAGGGTATTTCTCAGCCCAATCGGTCGCTCCGGTGGGCACCCCTAGCCTCGTCTGTGGACTGAAACTATAGCAGCTTGGTCGGGTTTGCTGGAACAGTAGCTAGTAGCTAGTGGCTAGTAGCAAGGAAAATCAAAGACCTGCCTTTCCTTGCCACTTGAGACTTGCCACTAGCCACTGCCTTGAAGCACCGCTTCAAGGCGCTCACAGACCTTCTCGATCACCGCGACCCGGGCGAAGCGCTTGTCCTCGGACGCCACCAGGGTCCAGGGGGCGTGTTCGGTGCTGGTGCGGAATACCATCTCGTTGATGGCCGCCTCGTACTCGGGGCGCTTTTCCCGGTTGCGCCAGTCCTCGTCGGTGAGCTTGTGCTGCTTGTAGGCGGTCTCCTCCCGGGCGCGGAAACGGGCCAGCTGTTCCTCTGCGCTGATGTGAAGCCAGAACTTGTGTACCAGGATACCGTGCTCGCAGAGTTGCTGTTCGAAGTCGTTAATCTCGTGATAGGCCCGGCGCCACTGGGGCGAGTCGGCCAGTTTCTCCACCCGCTCCACCAGCACCCGCCCGTACCAGGAACGGTCATAGAGGGTCATGCGACCCGCGCCGGGCACATGACGCCAGAAGCGCCACAGATAGTGATGGGCCAGCTCCTCGTCGCTGGGGGCGCCCACCGGGATCACCCGATGCAGCCGGGCATCGATGCCCGCGGTCAGGCGCCGGATGGTGCCGCCCTTGCCCGCCGCGTCCCAACCCTCGAACACCAGCACGCTGGCCCGCCCTGCGTCATGGGCCTTCCAGGCAAGCGTGCGCAGACGACGCTGGGCTTCGTCCAGGCGCTTCTTGTAAGCAGACTTGTCCAGGCTCTGACCCAGGTCGACCTGGTCCAGCACCGTGCGTCGGGCCTCGGCGGCCTCGGGCAGACTGGGGGCGTGAGACAGGGCTTCCTCCGGGCCCGTGGGCGCCTGGGCATCGAGACGCCCGGTGATGGCCTTGAGCAGGGTCCGGGCCACGGTGAGGTCCCGATAGCGGGCATCACCGGCCTCGATCAGGTACCAGGGGGCCAGCGCCGAGTCGGTGGCCTGAATCACGGCCTCGCCCGCGCGTAGAAATGACTTGTAATCCAGCGCCTTGCCACCATTTCCCCGGCGCGACCAGCGACTGTCTGGATCCTCCCTGCGTGCCTTGAGTCGACGCTTCTGGCTGTCCTTGTCCAGGTGGAACCAGAACTTGAGGACCAGGGTGTCGTCCAGGGCCAGCATGCGTTCCAGATCACGGATGCGCAGGGTCGCCGCCTCCACCCGCGCATCGTCCCATTCCCCCAAGCAGCCACGCAGCAGGGGCTCTGAATACCAGGCACCGAAGAACAGTCCGATCTTTCCCCGGGCAGGCAGGCTGCGCCAGTAGCGCCAGTGGCGGGGATGTGACTGCTCCTCGCTGGAGACATCCCAGAAGGCATGGGTCTCGGTGCCGCGGGTGTCCAGCCAACCGTTGAGGTGGTTGACTACCTCCCCCCGGCCGACGCCCTCGACCCCTTCCACGATCACCAACACCGAGCCCCCGCTGTCGCGCAGGCGCTGCTGGGCTTCGGTGAGCGCCGCGCGCAATTCGGGCAAGGCCTCCTTGTACTCAGACTTGGAGACCTTGCGGCCCAGTTCGGCGGCTTCGAACATCGGGGGACTTCTCCTGGCGGGGGGAGAGCCTATCCCACAACGAATGCGCCGACTTGGCAAGCAGGACTTGCCCGATACGGGCCTTGTACGTACCCTTTGGCGGCTAGCAGGCTGTTGAAAAAGCCTCAGGCGGCGCCATGCTGCGTTGGAAAGCGGCTCAAAATGCTCATGTACTCGCATGTACACTGCGCTTTTTCGCCGCTTTCCGCCTTGCCTGGCATCCACCGGAGACTTTTTCAAGAGCCTGCCAAGCACCCCCTTAACGCAACTCAGGACGTCATGGTCATGAATTACGAACAGGCCCGCTTCAACATGGTCGAGCAGCAGATCCGCCCCTGGGATGTGCTGGATCAGAATGTCCTCGATGTGATCGAGCAGACCCCCCGGGAATTGTTCGTGGTGGAGGAACACCTGGGCCTGGCCTATGCGGATATCGAGATCCCTCTGGGCCATGGTGAAGCCATGATGTCCCCCAAGGTGGAGGCCCGCATGCTGCAGGCCCTGAACGTCCAGCCCACTGACGTGTGTCTGGAAGTGGGCACCGGCTCCGGTTACGTCACCTGCTGCCTGGCCAAGCTGGGCGCCCAGGTGGACAGCGTGGACCTCCACGACGACTTCAAATATGCCGCCATGAAGCGCCTCGAAGCACTGGGCATCACCAACACCGCCCTGCGCCAGGGCGATGCCGCCACGGGCTGGACAGTGCAGCGGGAACGCTACGATGCGATCGCCGTCACCGGTTCCCTGCCCGAATACCGGGATTGCTTCGAGCGCCAGCTCAATGTGGGCGGGCGCCTGTTCGTGGTGGTGGGCGAGGCCCCGGTAATGGAGGCCATGATCATCACCCGCCTGGGGGAGAACGAGTTCTCCCGCGAGATACTGTTCGAAACCTGTCTCAAGCCCCTGGTGGGCACCGAAGCCAAACCCCACTTCGTCTTTTAGGCATACGCCTCATGGTTCCATGCGCCATCTGACACCCAGGGGATTACAAGAGTGGCTCGGGGATCCCGACCGCCCCAGGCCCTTGCTGCTGGACGTGCGCGAGCCCTGGGAATACGAGGTTGCCCACCTCCAAGACGCGCAGCTGGTCCCACTGTCCAGGATCCCCCAGTGGCTGGAAAGCGAGGACCCGGATCGGGAGATCGTGGTGATCTGTCATCACGGCGTGCGCAGTCATCACGCCGGACTTTTTCTGGAACATCACGGATTTTCCCGGGTCATTAACCTCAGCGGCGGTATCGATGCCTGGTCCCGGGATGTGGACCCGGGTATGCCCGTGTACTGAGCACTCGCCCTACCCTGGGACCGGAATCGACGCTACAATATTAGGAACATCTAATAAATACGCCGCACCGAGCAGGTCGCTTCGGCCCGCCCACGGAGACCCCCATGACCATCCGATCACCGCGCATTCTTCTGTCCATGACACTGGCTGCCATGCTGTTCTTCCCCGCAGGACAGGCCGCAGACCTCTGGACCACCTACCAGACGGCCCTCGAGAATGACGCGGAACTGCGCGCTGCCGAGAGCGACTACCGGGCCGCCCTGGAGGCCCGCCCCCAGGCCCGCTCGGTGCTCCTGCCCCAGATCGACGGCGGCGCATCTCAGACCCGCACCCGAACCAACCCCGACGGCATGTCCAGCTCAGACATCGACACCACGCGCTTTGACGTGACCCTGAACCAGAGCATCTACGATCAGCGCAACTACGTGGGCCTGCGCCAGGCGGATCTGGGCATCGCCCAGGCCACTGCCTTTCGCGACGCTGCCCGTCAGGATCTGATCCTGCGGGTGTCCGAGGCCTACTTCGCCGTACTCACCGCCCAGGACACCCTGTCCTTCGCCGAGGCCGAAAAAGAGGCCATCGGTCGCCAGCTGGAACAGGCCGATCGGCGTTTCGAGGTGGGGCTCATCGCCATCACCGACGTGAAGGAATCCCAGGCCCAGTACGACATCGCCGTGGCCCAGGAGATCGCGGCCATGAACCAGCTGGACATCGCCCGGGAGCAGCTGGCGGTGATCACCGGCCAGTACCAGCAAGCGCTGGCCAAACTGAGCGAGCGCCTGCCCCTGTCCCCGCCGGAACCCGCAGACATGAACCGCTGGGTGGAGAGCGCCGTGGACACCAACCTGGCACTTTCCGCGCAGCGCTTCGCCACCGAATTTGCCGGCGAAGAGATCAAACGCCAGCGGGCAGGGCATTATCCCACCCTGGGCCTGCAAGCCAGCTACGCGGACATCGAAAACAGTGGCGCCCCCGCAGGTAGCGCCCAGTTCATTGACCGCAGTGACGCCCAGATCGCCCTGCAGCTGCGGGTGCCCATCTACAGCGGCGGTCGCACCGCTTCCCTGACCCGGGAATCCCGTGAGCGCTTCGACGGTGCCCGAGAACGCCTGGAACTGACCCAGCGGCGCACCATACAGCAGACCCGCAGTGTCTACCTGTCCGTCATGGCCGGCATCTCCCGGGTTAAGGCCCTCAACCAGGCCCTGGAATCCACTCAGGCCGCCGGCGAGGCCGCCGAGGCGGGCTTCGAGGTGGGCACCCGTACCGCCGTGGACGTCCTTCTAGCCCTGCGTGAGGTCTTTCGCGCCCAGCGCGATTATTCCCAGGCCCGCTACGAATTCGTAGTCAACACCCTGCGTCTGAAGCAGGCCGCCGGCACCCTGGAAGAGCAGGACCTCCTGACCATCAACGCCTGGCTGGAGTGATCTCCCGTGCAGGCGCCCGGACTCTCCCATGCCTCTCACGCCCAGTTGCTGGTCGTGGACATCCAGGAGCGTCTGGCCGGCGCCATGCACGAGACGGACCGTGAAGCCGTACTAGTTGCCACGGGCCGCCTGGCCCAGGCCGCCGGTCACATGGACATCCCGGTCACCGTCTCCGAGCAATATCCCAAGGGCCTGGGCGCGACCGTGTCAGCACTTTCGGCCCGGTTCCCCGAACGCACCCGGGTGTTGGACAAGACCTCTTTCTCCTGCTGTGGCGACCCGGAATTGCTGGATGCCCTGAAAGGGCTACGCCGCCCCCAGGTAATGATCTGCGGCATGGAGGCCCATGTGTGTGTGTTCCAGACGGCCATTGACCTGCTGGCCGCGGGCTTTACGCCCTTCGTGGTGGAAGACGGGGTATGTTCAAGAGACCCGGCCAACAAGACCAACGCCCTGCACCGCCTGCGCCAGACCGGCGCCGTGGTCACCAACCACGAGTCGGTGATCTTCGAATGGCTGCGGGACGCGCGGCATTCGCAATTCAAGACGCTGTCGGCGTTGATCAAATAGGCGTTAGACGTTAGACGTTAGACGTTAGACGTTAGACGTTAGACGTTAGACGTTAGACGTTAGACGTTAGACGTTAGA
>JBHEOJ010000132.1:0-5499 GCA_046260855.1 Thioalkalivibrio sp. | reverse complement strand
AATATAAAGTGGTACCCCGATCAGGGCCATCACCAGCATGGCCAGGGGCCCGCTGCCCCACTGCATGAGGGCTTCCGGGGGCACCAGGGCCACCAGCGCACCGGCGAGGATCAGCCCCACCAGTATCCAGGTGCTGATGTCATCCAGCAGATCGGAAAAGGCATAGCGCATCCCTGAGGCCAGGCGAACCTGCCACCCGGCCTCCCTTGCCACGGCAGCCTGTGGTTCGGCCTCTCCGGCGCACCCCGTGCTGCAACAAGTGCTGGAACAGCTATCACCTTCGCCACTGTCATTGGAGGACTCCGGGCTTGGCGTCACGGCCGGGCGGCTTAGATTCACCAGCAGGCCGGTGGTCACGGCCGTTACGACCGCACCCGCCGCCCTGGCCACCATCATGAAGGGGCCGAGTAAGGCGTAGCTGATCGCCAGTGAATCCACTCCGATCCCCGGCGTGCCGATCATGAAGGCGGTGGACGGGCCTCGCCCCGCCCCACCCCGGTACAAGGCAAGCCCGGTGGGAATCGCACCGCAGGAGCACAGGGGCAACGGCGCGCCGATGACGGCAGCTCGGGAAATCCCTTTCAACCCCTCACCACCTACCCAGCTCTTCATGCGGGTCTCGGAGAGAAATCCCTTGATAAGGCCAGCCACCAGCAAACCCAAAAGCAGCCAGGGGGCCGCCGTCAGCGCAAGATCCAGAACGGCATTGAGTATTGTCATGCCTCACAGTATAGGCAAGAAAATGACGGTCTCTCTACTGTGGCACCTCTAGCACCAGACTCACCCGGCGGTTCAGGGCACGGTTTTCCGGCGTATCGTTCGCCACTCGGGGGCGGGTGTGAGCATGACCGGCAATGCGCATCTGCTCGGCCGGTATGCCCAGCTCGATCAGTTGCCGAGCCACCGTGGTCGCGCGCAAGGAGGACAGTTCCCAGTTGGAAGGAAACCGCTCAGTATTGATGGGGACGTTGTCGGTATGGCCCTCGACGACGATGCTCAATGGCTCCTGGGCAAGAACCTCATAAATCTCTCCCAGAAGGTCGATTCCCGCCGCACTTAACTGCGCTGCACCCGATGGAAACAGGATGTCGTTGCCCACCTCCAGACGCACCTGATGATCCTCTATGAGGATCTCCAGTGGTTGCTCTTCCCCCTGACTCGCCACCAGGGCGCCCAACGCCTTGAGTTCCGGCACGATCTGCGGGGATTCGGGAGGTTCAAGCAGGATTGGCGCGGGGACTGCCTCAATGCGGGGTGCCGGCGCCTCGTCCGCCATAGAGCCCACCGGGTTGGTCTGGGTCAATAATGCAGGTGCAATCTGGGGAACCACTGCTGGCATTGTCGGTGCCGGATCCATGGGGCCCGCGGGAATGGTGTCAGGCGAGGGACGATTCCAAGACACTACCGGCGTTGCAGGTTCCAGCAAGGTTCGCAGGTTCACCGTTGCCGGTTCTGTGTCCGCCTTGGCGAATCGGTCCTCCAGCTCATCGATCTGAACGTATGCCGCCGCCAGCAAGGCAGCAAAAAGCGTCACGAGCAGCAACAGCACATCCAGATAACCCACTGTCCATCCACCATCCTCCTGCCCCGGCTCGTCAAATTCCACACGTTCCCGACCCCGGTAGGAGCCTGTGCGGGGCACCTCTTGGTGGGCTGCCGTCGTTCGCCAGGCGGAATGCGTCATGCCGACAACCTCTCCTGTGACAAGGATCGGATCGACGCTCTTGACCGTTCAATGGGCTCGTCTCGAGGGACCGATTCAAGAAACTCGTTGATCATGACAGGATGTTGACGCTCATGAAGCATGAGCACCGCATCCAGAAGGAAATTCATGTAAAGAAGCTGATGCCGGGAGCGATCCTCAAGTTTGAGGGCCAATGGCTTGAAGATCAGGTTGGCTGCCAGCAGCCCGTAGAGCGTACTCATCAGGGCAAACCCCATGGCCAGCCCCACATACTCCAGACCAGAGGAGCCCAGATTACCCAACAAGGTCACCAATCCGACCAGCGTGCCTAACATGCCAAATGCGGGGGCAAACGTAGCCATGGTTCGCAGAATGCGGATATCCCGATGATCCGATTCTTTCTGGCGCCGGATACGCCATTGCAGCATGCGCACCAGTTCGTCACCGCTATGGCGGTCAAGGGCCAACTGGGCGCCGGCCCTGAGGAAGGGGTCACCCACGGCCTTGGCGGTGTTCTCCGCATTGCGCACCTGCCCGCGACGGCACAGGTCGGCAACCTGTAACAGGCGTTTGTGATCCTGGGTGGGCAGGTGCGCTGCCGGGGGCTGTCTGAACAAATCAGGCAGGCGTTTCAACAGATCCATGACCGATTTCATGGAATGACCGATCACGGAAGCCAGCCAGGTACCGCCGACCACCAGCAGGAGCCCCGGAAGGTTGGCCCATGCCAGGCCAACGGTGGAGGCCAACAGGGTGATCAGGGCGAGGAAGCCCGCAACACCCAAAACCCAGAGGATCTTCTTGCGCATCTTGGCACCGGTTGATGTGGTTTACATCAATCAATGCACAGTGCATGCCATCCCGATCAAACCCTTAGCAGGCGGCAGGTCATAGCCGCTCATGTCCGGCAGGTGGGGTGCTGGGCTGCACAAGACGGCCGATTCTTGCCGGATTGAAGACAGACAGGGCGCCCATCGACACGGGTGACAGGAGGCAGTCTCCAAGGGGTGTCAGCGATCTGACGGCAGGGATACTAAAGGTGCCGGGAAAACACCGGGAAAATCCTGAGCAGTTCGAGGTAAAACTGCGTGAAGGGGGTTGCAATACCTGATGGTTTTAGTCAGACTCCCTTCTACGCCCTCATCTCGCCACATGAAGGGAACAGAAGGAAAGGAACGGAAAGAAACGGAAAGGAACGGAAAGGAACGGAAAGAAACGGAAAGAAACGCGGAAAGGTGGAGAAGACTGGTGGGCCCTTCAGCCAGGGCCTATCAGAACTCCCCCACCCGTACCGTACCGCTGCTTCAGAAAAGCAGCCGATAAGACCTTAGTAAAACGGTCTCCACAGATACACCAGGAAGTGGGCCACAGCGGCCAGCACCATGAACACGGTGAAGGTGGTCTTAAACTGTTCGTGGAATTCTTTTGCCTGTTCTTCGCTCAGGCCGGAGATGCTGTCATACATGGTTTAAACCCTCCAATTACGTCAGATTATTCAGCAGCGACTTCTGCAGACGCATCATAAGTCAGCGGATTGTAGTTGTCATTGCTGTAAACAAAGGCGTGCACTACCAGAGCCACCACCAGCACGGTCATCAGAATCGGCATCAGCCACGTGCCTGGGTTGACTACCAGCCACAGCTTCCAGTCGTCTGCGGGGTTGCTCGGCTTGCTCGCTCTGTATTCGCTCATTGGTAAAGCCCTCTAGGTTTAAGGACCGGATTTCTTAAAGGAACCGGTTACTCTCCAAGCACTGCCACAGCGTTTGTGCCATCGAATCCAACTGCCAGCACAACCCAGAACTGCAGCCTGGATGTAAGTCTACGTTGACGCGGAAGGATGTCAAGTAGACGATACAGCTTCCTGCCGCGAAGACGAAAAAGCTTGCGCGAGGTCAAGTCCGGGCCGCCCCCTAACTCTCACGCATCGCGGTGGTGAGCCACCCCCGATGATGAAAGATACGTTAGGCGCCCCAGGCAGCCGCTGTGATCCGGCGCGGTTGCTGGCCGATTATGGCGGCGACGCGCGATTCACCGAACAGCGGGGTGACATAGTTACCGCTGTGGGATAGGGCTTATGTCAGCTTACTGCCCATTTTCCGCAGGCTATCGGCCATATCATCCAGCAGGCTGAACAACACCGGCATCACCACTAGTGTCAGCATGGTGCCGATCAACAGACCGGTCGCAGCTGCGATGCCCAGCGGGCTCATGCGCTCCAGACCCACAGCCATTTCAAACACCAGAGGAGACAGCCCAAGCACGGTTGATACCGTTGTCATCAATACCGGGCGCAGTCGCAGGCGTACCGCTTCAACGATGGCCTCATCACGGCTTCGGCCATCGGCCCGGATTTGTCGAACGAAATCCAGCAAGAGAATGCTGTTGTTTACCACGGTACCGCTAAGCAGAATGAGCCCCATGATCGCCGGCATGCTCATGGGTTTGTTGAAGACCAGCAACCCCCATAAAGCACCGGCTACGGCTAACGGGACTGCCGTCAGGATCGCCAATGTCTGACGCACGCTGCCGAACAGGGCAAAAACCAGTAGCGCCAACATGGCGGCACCGGGCAACAGCGCGGAGATCATGCGCTGCTGGTTATCGTTGAGGTTGGTGATGGTTCCACCCACCTGGATGGAGTAACCCGCCGGAGGGTTTATCTCAGCCAGCCTGTCACTCGCCATAGCCGCAACATCGGCTACTGTGTAACTGCGATTGACAGCCGTAATGTCCAGCGTTTCCTTAAGATCCTCGCGGGTAATGCTCGGGCGGGTCCATTGCATTGAGGTATCGGATACGGACCGGAGCGGAACAGGCCCCTCGGCGGATGGCAGGTACACACCACCGATACCGTCGGGACGGTCCACATCGCTATCGGCATAGGCGACACGAATAGGCAGGTCGAGAAAACCTTCCATGCGTAAACTGCCAGCCGGCAGACCGTTCACGGCCGCTGCCAACTCCTGCCCGACTTGCCCGGTGGATAATCCCAGGCGCTGGGCCGAGATGCGATCAACGGTTACGGTTTGCTCCGGCTTATCGATCAGCCAGCTGCGCCGCACGTCCAGCACCCCCGGCATACCTTCCAGTTTCGCCAGAACCTGCTCGCCCAGGGTGTCCAGCATAGTGGCATCCGGGCCGCTGATAATAATATCCAGAGGTGCCTTGGTGGTTGAAATGGGCGTGGCACCAAACTCTGAAACCGTGTAGCCCTTGACACCGGGTAACTGATCCAGCGTGGACCGCCATCCATCCATGATCTGCCAGATGTCTTTTTCACGCTGCGTGCGGTCGACCAGGTATACCGTCATCGCGACCGTCTGCGCCGTGGCCCCGCCCGAACCGAAACTGATACGACCCGGTTCAGAGCCGACCACGGAGGATACCCTCTCCACACCGGTGGTGCTTTCGACTTCTTTCTCCACTTCACTCAGAACACGCTCAACGCGATGGATATCGAATTGCGCGGGTGTTTCGAAATTGATGCTGGCGATACCGGTATCCATCGGCGGCATTAACTCGTTGCCAATCAGCGGTGGCACGATACGCACCGTAGCAACCAGAAAGGCCAGAGCGGCAACCACGGTGACCCAGCGCTGGCGAAGCGCTGCCTGAACCAGAGTACCGACGGCATCGCCCAAGCGGTCGGTTGCGGTTCCCACACGCTCCAGTGCGTGTTCCAGCCGGTTTCTCTGGTCTTGGGGTCTGTCCAGAAGCCGGGCAGCCAGCACCGGAATCACGGTCAAAGCAGCGAGCAGTGAGCCGACCAGCGTCACGCCGATCATCAGGTTTAGCGGCCGCATGATCTGCTGC
>JBHEOJ010000131.1:5108-5512 GCA_046260855.1 Thioalkalivibrio sp. | reverse complement strand
GATCTCGTCCAGGCCGTCCTCGGCATGGACGACCATCACATGATGACTGCCAAGCCGGCCCAGCACATTGGCCAGGGGTTCCAGCCACCGGTTGCTGAAGACACCCAGCACCTGGTTGGGGGCGCCCGCCGGGTTGGTAAGCGGACCCAGGACGTTGAACAGGGTGCGCACGCCCATCTCCCGGCGCGGGCCCACGGCGTGTTTCATGGCGCCATGATGGCGCGGTGCGAACATGAAACCCACGCCCACCTCGTCGATGCAGCGGGCCACCTGTTCCGGAGTGAGATCCAGATTCACGCCGGCGGCCTCCAACACATCGGCACTGCCGCAGCGGCTGGAAACGGAACGGTTGCCATGCTTGGCCACCTGGCCACCGGCGGCGGCCACCACCAGGGCGCTGGCGG
>JBHEOJ010000131.1:0-5100 GCA_046260855.1 Thioalkalivibrio sp. | reverse complement strand
CCGCGCATGACACGGGCGGCGGCGGTCACCTCCTGCACGGTCTCGCCCTTCATGGCGAGGCCCACCAGGAAACCGCCGATCTGGGCCGGTGTTGCCTCACCGTTCATGATGAGCCCCATGATGGCGGTCATCTCGTCCTCGCTCAGGTCGCGGCGCTGCATCACGGCGCGGATGGCTTGTTGCATATCCATGGTGTCTGTTTCCCGTGTCATTTCGTATGTCCTGCCGGATTCTGCGGACCCCTGCCATAGGGGTCAATAGACGTGGCAAGGAACACCACCCTCACCCCGGCCCTCTATTCCGGGCGTCCTGCCCTCCACCCTTCGGGTCAGCCTGTCGGCTGTTCAAATCCGCTCCCGGCGGATTTATCTCTGAGGGAGAGAGGGAAAGAACTGAACCCCCTCCCCCGCATCGCGGGGGAGGGGGCTTATTCTCCCTCTCCCGCATCGCGGGGGAGGGTTGGGGAGGGGGCCCTTGCCACTTATTTCATAGCCAGGAAGTTTCGCAACAGCTCGTGGCCGTGGCGAGTGAGGATGGATTCCGGGTGAAACTGCACACCTTCGACCGCGAGGGTCTTATGGCGCACACCCATGATCTCGTCCAACTGCCCGTCCGGTGTCTCGGTCCAGGCAGTGACCTCCAGGCAATCGGGCAGGCTTGCCTTCTCGATCACCAGGGAGTGGTAGCGGGTGGCCTCGAAAGGATTATCGAGCCCCTTGAAGACCCCCTGCCCCGTGTGATGAATGAGGGAGGTCTTGCCGTGCATGATCTCCCTGGCATGCACCACCTTGCCACCGAACACCTGGCCGATGGCCTGGTGACCCAGGCACACACCGAACACGGGGACCTCGCCGGCGAAGCGTGAAATGGTCTCCATGGAGACACCCGCCTCATTGGGTGTACACGGCCCCGGAGAGATCATGATGCGCTCGGGCTTGAGCGCGGCGATGTCGTCCACCGTGAGCGCGTCATTGCGACGCACCTCCACCTCGGCACCCAGCTCGCCCAGGTACTGGACCAGGTTGTAGGTGAAGGAGTCGTAGTTGTCGATCATCAGGATCATGCTTTGAAAACCTCAACGCAAAGACGCCAAGACGCAAAGGACGCGAAAGTCCTATTGCTATGAAATACCCATAGAACTAGAGCCCATTGACCACGCGTCGAATTCCATCTCGCAGCCGGGGCACATTGAAATTGATCAGTAGACCCAGCTTACACCCAGTCAAACGCAGATACGAAAGCAGCTGCGCTGAGTATACTGGCAACAGCATCTCCACCGCCTTCAGTTCCAGCACGACCCGATCACCCACCAGCACATCCATTCGATAGGCAGCGTCCAATTGCAGACCCTTGTAAACAGCTTTCAACGAGCGTTCGGAACAATGGGGAACATCGCGCAGACTGAGTTCATGACACAAGGCCTGACGATAAACCGACTCCAGCAGGCCCGGTCCAAGTGTCCTGTGGACCTCCAGAACGGCGTCGACAGCCACTCGTGATAATTGATTTTCATCCATTACTACGCCCTCCTTGGCGATCTTTGCGACTTTGCGCCTCTGCGTTGAAAGCCTTTGACTTACTTCAGCCCCGCCTCCGCCATGGCCACCGCGCGGAACACCGCACGGCCCTTGTTCATGGTTTCTGCCCACTCGTTGTCGGGCACGGAGTCGTGGACGATGCCGGCGCCGGCCTGGATGTGCAGTTGGCCGTTCTTGATCACGGCGGTGCGAATGGCGATGGCGGTGTCCATGTTGCCGGCCCAGGAGAGATAACCCACGGCACCGGCATAGACGCCACGCTTGACCGGCTCCAGTTCGTCGATGATCTCCATGGCGCGGATCTTGGGTGCGCCGCTGACGGTGCCCGCCGGGAAGGTGGCGCGCAACACGTCCATGGCGCTCAGACCCGATTTCAGTCGACCGGTGACGTTGGAGACGATGTGCATGACGTGGGAGTAGCGCTCGACCGCCATCTGCTCGGTGACCTGCACGCTACCGGTCTCGCTTACCCGACCGGCATCGTTACGGCCCAGATCAATGAGCATCAAGTGCTCGGCACGCTCCTTGGGGTCGGCCAGCAGTTCCTTCTCAAGGGCCAGGTCCTCGTCCTCGGAGGCCCCCCGGTGTCGGGTGCCGGCGATGGGGCGCACGGTGACCATATCATCCTCCAGACGCACCAGGATCTCCGGGGAGGAGCCCACCACCTGATGATCCTCCAGATCCAGGAAGAACATATAGGGAGACGGGTTGAGACTACGCAGGGCCCGGTAGAGATCCAGGGGCGGCGCGGCGAAGGGGATGGACAGGCGCTGGGAGATCACCACCTGCATCACGTCACCTTCGACTATGTATTCCTTGCAGCGAACCACCGCGTTTTTGAAGCCGGCCTCGGTGAAACCGGAGACGAAGTCGGACTCACGCACCTTGCGGCTGTCACCGGAAGATTCCGGAATGCCAGTGGGCGCATGCAGCTTGTGCTCGAGTTCGTTCAGGCGCGCCACGGCAGCAGCCAGACCGGTCTCGGGGCGTGCGTGCACCACCAGGTACAGGCGACCGGCCAGGTTGTCGTAGACCACCACCTCGTCGGAGACCATGAGCAGGATGTCCGGCACGCCCAGAGGGTCCGGTTTTTCCACTCCCGCCAGGCGGGGCTCGATGTAGCGGATGGTGTCGTAGCCGAAGTAGCCCACCAGGCCGCCGGTAAAGCGGGGCAGGCCGTCGATCTCCGGCACCCGGTGGCGTGCCTGGAAGGCCTCCACCCAGGCCAGCGGATCCTGCGCCTGCAGGTCCTCGATCACGGTGCCCTGCTCCTGCACGGTGATCTGCTGACCGTGTACCTTGACGACGGTGCGGGCGGGCAGGCCCACGAAGGAGTACCGGCCCCATTTCTCCCCGCCCTGCACGGACTCGAACAGGTAGGAATAGGGCGCGGCGGCCAGTTTGAGGTAGACGCTTAAGGGGGTGTCGAGATCCGCCAGGACTTCGCGGACCAAGGGGATACGGTTGTATCCGTGCTTGATCAATTCATCGAATTGTTCGGGGCTCATGGTGCACTTCCGGAGGTTCACGGTGGATGGGACAGAACGCTGTCACGTTCAGTCGCGCCATCGCCCACCATGGATCCGGACGTTCATGCCGCGTTTTCCAGCAGGCCCTGGAGCTGGTCCAGACGATCGATCACCGCATCGGGGCCATAGTCACGGATATCCTCGCCGTGGTTGTAGCCGTAGCTCACACACACGATGGGGAAACCGGCCGCCCGGGCGGCCTTCACGTCGCTGCGCGAATCACCCACCATCAGGGACTCAGCGACCGACACGCCCAGACGCTCGGCAGCATGAAGCAGCGGTGCCGGATCGGGTTTCTTGACCGCCAGGGTGTCACCACTGACCACCAGCTCAAAATCATCCAGAATGCCCATGTCGCGCAACAACGGCAGGGTGAACTGCTCGGCCTTGTTGGTGACACAGGCGACCCGCATGCCGGCGCGCTTTAAATAGTCGATACCCTCACGCACCCCGGGATAGAGATGGCTGCGTCCTGAGGTGTTCTCCCGGTACAGGCGCATGAACACCGGTATGGCCCGCTCGAATTCGGTAGGATCGGGGTCGCCATCAACCGCGTTGATAAGGGCACGCTGTACCAGACGCTCCACCCCATTGCCCACCCACTGACGCACCGCGGGCTCGCCGCGCTCGCGCAGGCCCAGCTCGCGCATCATGGCATCCACGCAGTAGGCCAGGTCCGGCACGCTGTCCACCAGCGTGCCGTCCAGGTCGATGAGCACCATCTTCGGGCGGGCAAGTCTCATGGGCTTGTTCCTCAGGCCTTGGCCAGCTCGTCGCGCATCTGTTGGATGATGCTCTCATAGTGGTGGGCATCACTCTTGTTGGCAGCGCCGAAGATGGCGGAACCGGCCACGAAGGTATCGGCACCGGCGGCCTTAATCTCGCGGATATTATCGGCCTTCACGCCACCGTCGATCTCCAGACGGATGTCCAGACCGGATTCGTCGATACGCTTGCGCGCCTCGCGCAGCTTGTCCAGGGTGGCGGGGATGAAGGCCTGGCCGCCGAAACCCGGGTTCACGGACATGAGCAGGATCATGTCCACCTGGTCCATTACGTAATCCAGGTAGGACAGCGGTGTGGCCGGGTTGAATACCAGGCCCGCCTTGCAGCCTTCGCCCTTGATGAGCTGCAGGGTGCGGTGGATATGGTCGGAGGCCTCCGGGTGGAAGGTGATATAGCTGGCACCCGCCTTGGCAAAATCCGGGATGATGCGGTCCACGGGCTTGACCATCAGGTGCACGTCGATAGGCGCGGTGACGCCGTGCTTGCGCAGGGCCTCGCACACCAGGGGGCCGATGGTCAGGTTGGGCACGTAGTGGTTGTCCATCACGTCGAAATGGACGATGTCGGCGCCAGAGGCCAGTACGTTATCGACTTCCTCGCCCAGGCGGGCGAAATCGGCGGACAGGATGGACGGTGCGATCAGATCGGGTTGTGCCATGGTTTCAATGCCTCTGGGACGAGCCGGTTGATCCGGCAGGTAAATGTATCCGGGTGCGGCTTGCGTGGAGCCTGGAAAAGCGCGCAGAACTGCGCAATTTACCTGATCGGGAGGGAAAAATTAAGCCTGAGCCCGTGGCCGGTCGCCCACGGTCGGTGGTCCGCGGTTTTTCAACTAAGTGCGGACCACGGACAACGGACCACCTTTCAATGGTTTATGATGCAAGCCTTGTAATAATCAGGGAGCCACTCATGTCCATCTTCATCACGCTTCACGCCCTGTCCGCCGTCATCTGGGTGGGCGGCATGTTTTTCGCCTATATGGCCCTGCGCCCGGTGGCCGCCAGCCTGCTGGAGCCGCCGCTGCGTACCACCCTGTGGCGGGACACCTTCAACCGCTTCTTCCCCTGGGTCTGGGGGGCAGTGATCCTTTTGCTGGTCACCGGCTACGGGATGCTGTTCGGCAAATACGGCGGCATGGGCAATGCGCCTGTCTACGTGCATATCATGAACGCCCTGGGGCTGGTGATGATGGCCCTCTTCCTGCACGTCTACTTCGCCCCCTTCCGACGCATGAAACAGGCCATCAC
>JBHEOJ010000130.1:0-5557 GCA_046260855.1 Thioalkalivibrio sp. | reverse complement strand
GTGATGGATGTTCATACGCCGTTCAATCCGGCGATGCAGGGTGCTGTGCTTGTAGAGCGAGAAGTCATGCCGGGTGTGTTTGTACAGCAGCCCGACGATCTCCTCCAGGGGTGCTTTCACGGGTGGCGGCTGCGCATCCTCCGCAACGTCCATGCCGGGGTCCGGGACCTTCATCACGTAGGACACTATGCGGGCCGGCAGTTCCTCGGGGGGTGCTACGATGTCGGCACAACCGGCGGCGATGGCGCTTTTGGGCATCGAATCGAACTGCGCTGAGGCTGGTTCCTGCGCCACCGTCAGCCCACCCACCGCCTTGATCGCCTGCAGGCCCAAGGACCCGTCTGACCCCATGCCCGAAAGGACGACGGCGATGGCGCGTTCACCCTGCTCGCTGGCCAGGGAGGAAAACAGGACATTGATCGGCAGGCGCATGCCCCGCGGCTCCACGGGCCTTGTCAATTTCAATGCGCCCTTGGTCACGCTGAGTTCCGTGTTGGGGGGGATCACATACACGTGGTTCGGCTCAACACGCATGCCCTGGCGCGCTTCCTGTACCGGGATGGAGGTGCAGCGTTGCAGGAGTTGCGGCAACATGGCCTTGTGCGTGGGGTCCAGATGCTGCACGACCACATAGGCCATGCCGCTGTCCGGAGGTACCTGCTTGAGGAACTGCTCCAGCGCCGCCAGGCCCCCGGCGGAGGCGCCGATTCCGACGATGCGCGTTGTGCTTGTGGCTGCCGGGTTGGCGGGATCCGAGACGCCCATGGGTCACGTTCCCCCTACACCCGCGACCGGGCGTCTTACCGCCCCGTCCACGCAGCAGAGTGAGTCAAAGGGGCGGGCGGCAGTCGAGGAAACCATTTGAAAGCGCCTTCGGCCGGTTATGACTAGCCGCGCTGTGAGACCTGGACGGATCCTCAGGTCGCCTGTGGAAGATCGAATTCGGATATGGCCATGAGAATGGCGTTGCCACTCGGTGAGCGGTTAGCGGTGGCCCGGAACCGGCGCGAACTGTTTGCGCCCTGAAGCGGCTGGACCACGCATGAGGCACTCGACCCGTCTTCACGCAATCCCTTGAGCATCTCGACCATCACGGGGCGGCTTTGGGGCGCCAGGAAGCTGCCCACGGATTGATTTTGGAACCCGTGCGGGTCGACCCCAAACAGGCGGGCGCTGGCCAGGTTACCTTCAATAATCTGGCCCTCCGGGCACAGGACGAAGTATCCGACGGGGGCAAAATCATAAACGGCCTTGTAGTGCGCCAGATCCTCGGCAAAGGCCCGTTCATTATCTTCGAGCTGCGCTTGCTGCATATCCAGCTCAACCTGGTGGAGCTGCAATTCATGCAACAGCTTGAGCGCATCGCTGGCAGATTCGGGGTCGCTGGCCAGCCGGTAAAGCAGGCCCAGAACGTCGCCGCTGAGCGTCCAACCCCGGTTTGGCGGCGCGGTGCCGCCGATCATCCTGGCGTCAGCGGCGAGACGCAACTGGGTTTCATCGCTCGTTTCGATATTCCTGCTCTTCATACAGCCTCCCGCCGCACTCTGCGACGACATTCATCATCATATCGCAAACCAGCGATAATGGGACATACCCCTGCTCGTGCGGGATCTGCTGGGGTTCATTTCTGAACGCTATCCGCCGTCTCCCGCATATCATCGGCGGCCTTCTCCACCACCTCGCCGACCTCATCCATGGCCCTGTCGACATCCTCGCCGACCTTCTGTGCGGCGTCTTTTTCGCATCCCGTGAGTGCCGGGAGCAGCACACCAATGACAAGGGCAGCCCCTGTAAACCTACGCAAACTCAGCATTTATCACGCCTGCAAGCCCCGGGTCCGATGGCGGACACCCACGCCACGCTGGAACACAGCTTGCTGTGATCGTCCCTCTCTATCTGTCTGATCGCGCACACAACCGGTGTCCCGGTATGCTCCCGAGCCCTGCCCACAATCTCAACTGGGATCGCGAACGATGAAGGAGAAGCGTCGCCATAGGGCCGGCCCGTGGCCGCCCTCCAGCATCCAGCGGCTCAGCGACGGCCACGGGCCGCCCTATGGTTGAGTTGAGTCGGATCGTGAGGCCGCAGCATCGCAATGCGATTGATTGATAACGCGCTGTGCGCGCCAGCGTACAGACGTTTGCCGCCACGCCTGAAAGACTCCGTGTATATTAAGATGCTCCAGAGCATCGCTTTGTCCCCGGGAGAAACAGCTCATGCAGGCCACAGCCAGTCGCTCAGCCCATAACGGCTACCGTTACAACATGCTGCACCTGGCATCATTAGCCGCAGCGCTCCTGCTCGTCGCCTGCGCCTCACCGACCCGGACGATCGCACAGACGGTGCAGCCGCCCGACATCATGACGCAGGCCGGGCAGGCCGAGATGCAGACGAATCAAACCCGGCGCCAGCCTGATGAGGGCCAGGAAAAACCTGTCGACTTTGCCCTGTTTCAGATATCTGACAACCTGCTGTTCGATTCCCAAAGCTGGGAACTCGATGCAGATACCCGTCGTGACCTCGACACACTCGCTTCCTCTCTCGCCGGGTTTCCGCAACACAGCGTCATCATCGTGGGTCACAGCGACGATGCCGAGGACGCGAGCCTCGAGTTGTCGCAGCGGCGGGCCGACACTGTTAGGTCCTATCTGGTGCGCCAGGGTATCAGTCCGGACCGGCTTTACACGGCCGCCAGCGAATCCCCCCAGATCGACAACAGCACGGCCTCTGGCAACCAGCAGAACCGCCGGGTCGAGATCCTCGTCTCCGAGTCCAGGATGACGATACGCTGACCTCTTCCTCATGCCCATCCCCGCAGATCAGGGTGGCGCGACACGTCCCGTATAGACCGCTTCGCATTCCGTTTCCGTGAACAGCGCAATGCCGCGCTCCACCATATCCATGAGTGGGCCTGCCAGGGTGGCTAGAAAGTTGGGCCTCTCGACCCTTGGATCATCGAAGCTGCCGAGGATCCGCTGCTCAACCACAGCACAGCCGTCAGCATCGATCACGGCCACCCGCAGGTCATCGAATTCTTCGGTTAAGAAGTTCAGCCCGCCGGTCAGCGCGAGCCGGTTGTGCGCGGTGGAGAGGGCCACATCGCGGGCAAGGGCAATGCCGCCATCGACATTCCACTCGGAAACCAGCTCCCGAATGGTGCTGCTACCGCCCGTGCCGCCGAAAAGACTGACAAAGCCGTAACCCCTGGTCACAGCCACCCCGGCCGGACCGGCCAGGAAAAGCGCGGCGGTGTCCACCAGGTTGAATTGCTGGGTGGACTCGTAACGGGCCAGCTGTTCGTCCAGGTCCAGCCCGTGCAGGACGAGGCCCGTGCCCGAGAGCTCCGCCCGACCCTTGAGGCCCTCGGTCACCGCAGACAGCGTGCGACCAGAGGACCCCAAGTGCAGGGTGAAACTGGCTGCCCCTTCGACGCCTCTGTCCTGTCGAAAGGTCTCTACAAACCGCTCTACGCGGAAGTCCAGCAGTTCCAGGTCAAGGGCGTGGCTGGGGATAGCCCCAGAAAAATCACTTTCCAGATGCCCTGACAACCGACCGTCGAACAACCGCCCCGTCACCAGTTGAATCTTAAGCTGACGGTCGTGCACAGAGATCTGCGCCTCGATACCGCTCGCCTCCAGGGTGTCATAGACGACCTGCTGGCAAGTCACGCCGGCGTGAACATCCGGGAATCCCGGATTTGGTGACCCTGCAGGTATCCACACAAAGTCCTGCCCCGCCAGATCGCAAGCATCCGCACTCAACCGGACTCCCGATGCCAGGTCACTGAAGGTCACGCTGGCGCCCCTTGCATGGAACCGCACAAGCTCAAAGGGCCGGCGCTCCTCTACGGGGTCCACCCGATGGTCCGGGCGAAAGTTGAGTGCGCCATCATGACCACGTGTCAATTCCAGACTCGGCTCCATGAGTACAATGTCGCTGAACTCTAGCCGTCCGCGAAGCAGCGGCGACACCCGCACCCTGACGTTCATGCTCGAGGCCCTGAGCCATTCGCTCTCGTCGTTTCGCACATGCACATCCGTAAGCGACACTCCCGGGCCTGGAATCAGGCGAATGCGAATCGGGCCATCCACCTTGAAATCCATACCCATGGCCTCGGATGCGGCGCGCTCGATGCGGTCAGCCAATGCCGGGCCTAACCACAAGGGGGCAAGGAGGATCACAAGCCCGATTAATCCGGAAAGACCTGCGACGGCAAACAGAAGAAAACGGACTGCACGGGACATGGCCACGCCCCCCAAAGATACCCGCTTCAGACAAGTCATGATGCCACCGACCGTTGCGGTGCGCACCTTCACATCTGCCCGTCCACGGCACTCACTCGAACGGTAAATTCACTTTCGCAGCATAAGCCAGGTGACGTCGCGAGCTAGATGGAATACGTAATAGGACAGGCGGTCCTCGTCCGCCCGAATATTGGTATGCCACCGCACAGACTTTCTTAGCCATAGAAGATCATGCTGACAATGGCTTTAGACAAAACTTTGTCGATATCCACATGAGGTCGGTGCCCACAGAACGTTGCGGGTCCGGCCGAGACGCCCACTGACAATCCTGTCAGGCGGGCTCAAACACAAGAGGTCTATCATGAACAGAATGGCAGCAATCACCCTAGCCCTTATCGGCACCTTGCCTGTGGCCGCATTCGCCCAGGACATCCCTAAATCAAACTACGGACCGGTTGCCGGTGATCGTGAACTCTCCATCTCCGGCACCGGCACCAACGACCGCAAGTTCGACAACGGCAGCTTTGGCCTTGTTGGTGACTACGGCTGGTATCGTAGCGACAATATGGTCTTTGGCATCAGGCAGAGTGTCAATTACGCCACTATCAAGGGCGAGAGCGTCAAGAATGATTTCTGGAATGGCTCGACTCGTGGCTATGCCACACACCATTTCGGCACCACACAGCTGCGGCCCTTCGTTGGCGGTAGTCTGGGCTTCATCTATGGTGACGGCGTCAAGGACACTGGATTCGCAGGCCTTGAGACGGGTGTGAAGTATTACGTGCTACCCAAGACCTACCTGCTGGGTCGCGCAGACTATCAGTGGTTCTTCGACAACTCCAATGATGCCGATGACTCATTCAAGGATGGTGCCTGGGCGCTTACCGTAGGTATGGGTTATAACTTCTGACGAAACTGGAAACCCGCCTCGGCGGGTTTTCTTTTACTGGGGGCAGGCTGGTCAAAGACGTTGTTAAATGCCAGGCCTGAATCCCTGATAATGGCCATGGTCCGTCGACCATTACCCCTAGCAGGCTGTTGAAAAAGTCTCCGGTGGAGGCGCGGAAAGCGGCGAAATAGCGCAGTGTACATGGGCGTACATGAGCCCAGGCCGCTTGGACGCTTTGAGCCGCTTTCCAACGCAGCATGGCGCCGCCCGAGGCTTTTTCAACAGCCTGCTAGGTGCGTGAACGAGTTTTGCAGGAATACATTGTGGGAAAAATTTTTTTGCATCTGAACCACACCTTGCTTCGGGAAATTGACCTGGAGCCGGGTGAAACCACCATCGGCCGTAAATCGACCAATGGTGTCAT
>JBHEOJ010000013.1:0-31812 GCA_046260855.1 Thioalkalivibrio sp. | reverse complement strand
GTCGGCGACGGCATCACCATAGTAGGTGCCCGCCACGACACCCTGGAAGGACCAGCGCGCCGTCAGGGGCGCCACCACCCGGGCACCGTAGACGAGATTGACCACGTCGGAACCGCGGTAGGCGGGGCGGTCCGGCCCCGCCTCCGCTACGCCAACCCCGTAGTAGTAGTCCACCAGGTCCGAACTCATCCACTCCAGACCGGCATAGGGCACGAACAATACTCGGCGGGGAGAGCCGAAGGCATGGCCCACCGTGCCCGTGAGCGTCTGGCCATAGCTGCGCCCCAGGGCATCGGTGGTGGCCGAGGCATTCAACTGCCAGCGATCCAGGACGACCGTATGGCGTAGCCCCAGGTCCATGGAGTTACGACGGGTATCCAGGCCCTCCAGGAACGGATCATCGCTGCCCTTGTAACCATCCAGACGGGGCCGGACAAAGACACTGGTATGCGCGGCCTCGTCACCATGGAAACGAATGCCCGCCTCGACGCCCCGCAGGTAGATCCGTTCACCGGAATAATGAATCAGGGGCACCACCAGGGGATCAGCGTCGGCCCCTTTCTGGACCGGGTCCCGGGCAATCATCCCAACACCCAGGTCCCACTGGGCCAGGCCCTGGCCAGCCAGGAGGGCCAGGATGACGCCCAGGGCGCCTGTCACGGTCTGTCTACGGATCACGGGATTTCTCCTATCAGCGGAATGAAGTGCATAAGCCGCAACAGTCGGCCAGAGCCCTGCCCGACATCTGACCCAGTTTCCTGGGATCCGTTCAGCACCCTACCGACCGGCCCGAAATCACCGTTGATCAGCCCGTAGTGCAATCCAGAGATGTTTCGGTTGACTCATTGCGGTTCACTGCCGAGGATGAGGCCCAAGCCCCGCAACCCACCGGGGACCAGAGGATGCGGCCTGCCGGGCGCACGCAAGCACACCCCATGACCGATCCCCCCACACGCTACAAGCTGCTGGAGTCGTGGCTCCATAGAGGCGTCGCCCCGGACGACTCCGCCGACCTGCGCCTGAAGAAGGTGGTCATGACCCTGGTCTCCTCCGGGATCGCCAGCCTGGCGATCTTCTGGGGCATACTCTACGTGGCCTCGGGCTATCCCCAGTCCGGCGCGATCCCCCTGACCTACTCGCTGATCTCGTTCACCAGCACCCTGTACTTCTTTCGCAGCAAACACTTCGCCTTCTTCTGCTTCAGCCAGCAGTTGCTGATCCTGATCCTGCCCTTCGCCCTCATGTGGAGCCTGGGCGGTTTCGCCAACGGCAGTGCCGTGATGATCTGGGCCTTCTTCGCCCCCTTGGCCGCCCTGTTCTTCCTGGATCTGGGGGCTGCACGGCGATGGTTCGTGGCCTTCATCGCCCTGCTGATCCTCTCCGCCCTCATGGACGGCTGGTTGCAGGGCCTCGTCCGCCCCATGCCGTCCATGCTCAACACCCTGTACTACCTGATGAACATGGGTCTGGGCTTCATCCTCATCTCCATGGTCCTCTACTACTTCGTCAAGGACCGGGAGAGGGCCTATCAGGAACTCCAGGAAAGTCAGGCGCATATCCAGCAGATGATGATGACCGACCCCCTGACGGACGTACCCAACCGGCGCCACCTGGATGAGCGCTTCCAGGAGGAAATGCTGCGCATGGAACGCTACGGGGAGCCCCTGTCGGTGATGATGACCGACGTGGACTTCTTCAAGACCATCAACGACCGCTATGGTCACGGGGTGGGCGACGAGGTGCTCAAGGCATTTGCCGAGCGCCTGCACACGAAGCTTCGAGCCACGGACTTCCTGGCCCGATACGGCGGCGAGGAATTCGTGGCCCTGCTGCCCGCCACGGACCTGGACGCCGCCGTGAACCTCGCGGAGCGGATGCGCAAGGAGATCAAGGCCAGCCGGATCGAAGGCCATGACATCCGGCTCACATCCAGCTTCGGGGTCTCCCAGGTACGGGCCGGGGAGACACCGGATGAGGCGATCGCCCGGGCCGACCGGGCCATGTATGAAGCCAAGCACCGCGGCCGGGACCAGGTATCGGCCGCCCCCGACAGGAGGCAGGCCTGAAGCGTCCCGCTCGGGACCACAGAAGATCCCCCAGTCTGCCCAGGGTCAATCCTTGACCCCCGGCTCACTCTGTAGGTACGGTTAGCCCATGAGACACAAAGAGGCCGGACAGATGAACTTCATTCAGCGATTCAACCTGGTTGGACAGGACCAGCGTTTTTCCCTGTCCGTGCTGGTGGGTGTTACCGGACTGGTACTCACCCTGCAGAACCCCCAGGCTCAGGACTCCGCCGCAGAACTGATCTCCAGGATGCAGCTGCCCGACCTCACACGGGTACTCGAGATGCGTCCCCAGACACCGCCCCCGGTGCTTGAGGCCGATCAACTGGTCCAGGAAGAGGTCGAGGACGTGCAGCTGTTCGTGCCCGTGGACCGGGAACACAGCCGCTCCAGGGATCTGCGCAAGCCCAGTCACGGTGGCCCCATCGACGGCTGAGCCATCGACGTCTTGCCTCCTTTCTGAAACCCGCGCCTCCTGCGGGTGATTCCAACCGGATCATTGCCCTTCGCGGCTCGCCTTGGCCGGCGGCGGTGAGAGCGGGAATACCTCCGGCGAATCCGGCAGCGTCTCCAGGTAAAGGGAACGGCTCGGGAAGGCAAAGCCGGTACCCGCACCCTCCACGATGTCCTTGATGGCGCAGGCCAGTCGCTCCTTGATCTCCAGCCAATCCCCCCAGACGATGGTCTTGGTAAAGCAGTAGACCAAGATGTCGATGGAGCTGTCGTTGAATGAGTCGATGCGCACGAAGGTGGGCACCTCGCTGGCATCGGCAAACTCATCGCTCTCGACGATATATCGCTCAATACCTTCACGAATCTCTTTGAGCTGCTCCAGGGTGGTGCGGTACTCCACACCCAGCATCCAGCGAATGCGGCGATGACTCATGCGTGAGAAATTGGTGACTGCGTTATCCGCCAGACGGGAATTGGGCACATACACGGGGGCACGATCAAAACGGCGAACCGTGGTGGTGCGAAAACCGATCTGTTGCACCGTGCCTTCCACGACGCCATCCACGTTGATCCAGTCACCGGGCTGAAAGCGCCGCTCACCGATCACGAACAGGCCTGCGATCAGGTTCTTGAACAGATCCTGCGCGCCCAGGGCCACCGCCACGCCAAACAGACCCAGTCCGGCGATGATCGGGCCCACGGCGATGCCCCAAAGCTCCAGGACAGTGGCCACGCCCAGCACGATAAACGCAATCTTCGCCGCCTTGACGATCCACTCGACCATCGGCCTGGTCAGCACGCCCTCCGCCTTCATGAGCAGGCCACCCACCGGCCCGGTGATCCGGTGAAAGGCCCAGAACAGGGTGAAGGCGATGAGGCTCCGGTTCACGTTGTAGAAGAACTCTCGCGCCCCCTCATCAACATCGAGCACGCTCACGGCGAAAAACACCCCCATCACCACGGGTATGAACCGGATCGGGTCGTACAGTGAATTCACAATGCGGGTGTCGATATCGGTGCGGGTGCGTGAGGCCGCGCGCTTGAGAAGGCGCAGCACGAAACGACTGAAGAAGTTTCGCAACACCATGAAAAAGCCAAACACCAGCAAGGCAACGAGGATCTGGGCGATGTTGATGCCGAAGACACCCTCACGCCAGACCTGCATCACCAGATCCCAGAATTCCCCGAGTGTTGCTACATCCATCGTGTTTCCCCAAAAACGCAAAGTGTCATAAGGGCAGAAGGCCGCCCTTGATGCATGGCTTGTGTCCGAACTGCCCGGGCTATCCCGGACTGGGGTTGGCTCTAGCCCACCATTTCAATGTATTCCCGTTATGTCTCAGTCTGTTGCACGCCAGCCGGTGTCCGGCCCGGCGAGATATGCGGGCTAGCGGAAGAATCGCGCCTCTTCGCCCAGGTAGATCCGATAGGCATTGCCCCGGTTGCTGGCATTGAAGGCCGGCAGATCTTCGAACCGTGACCAGTCGGTGTTCTCGTAGGCCTCCTCAAAGGGGGTCAGATCCCTCACCGCCTCTGCCATTGCATCTCGCACGTACACGATGTAATCCCGGGTCGCCGCTACCGCCTGCTGTGCATCGTCGGACAAGTCACCATGACCGGGCACCACATAGCGCACCCGATCCTGCATCCCGGCGATGTATTCCAGACCCTCGAGCCACTGGTCGATGTCGGTCTCCGGGCTGTCCAGGAAGGGCACGCGGCCGCCAAAGATCACATCACCGCCGAACAGGACTTGGTGCTCCTCCACCAGCATCACCACGTCGCCGGGGGCGTGGGCCGGACCCAGGTTGCGCAGCTCGAAGTGGATGCCGCCAAGTTCAAAGGATTCCCGGTCGTCAAAGACCCGATCCGGTGCCACCACGTAGGTGTTCTCGTCCACCCAGGGAAACAGGGCCTCGCGCCGCTGGGCAAGACGCCGCTCGGCATCCTCCCCCTGGGTGGCCGAGGTGCCACCCACGTAGCCAAGCACGGCGCGCTGGGCCAGGATCGTGGGTGCACCCCCATGTTCCTTGAAGGCCTGCAGGCCGTAGATGTGATCCGCGTGGTAGTGGCTGACGACCACGGTGTGCACGGGCAGGTCCGTGACCTCGCGGATACGCTGAAGCAGCCGGTAACCAAGAGCCGGGGTACCCAGGGCATCGAACACCACCACCCCCTCATCGGTCACCACAAAACCAGCATTGGAGGTATGCCCCTCGTTCACCGAGTCCGGCACACCGGAAAGGCCGATAACGTAATACACCGGCACACCGGGGACCTGGTGCAGCTCGAAGGGCAGGCTCACGGCGCCATAGGGTGTTTCGACAGCTGTCTCCTGCTCTGCCGACCCGCAGGACAGGCTCAGCAACACCATGGCTGACAGCAGCCACCGGGATACGATTCGTAGGTTCATGACAGTTCTCCTGTTGCAGGCATCAGGCACATGACTGTGCATCATCTGCGGGCCCGGGTGCACCGGCCTGTTCAGTCCGGTTCACCCAGTGTGGTGGTAAGTGACACCTGCTCCCCGGCGCGCAACACCGTAATGGTGATGCTGTCTCCTGGCGGCAGGCTGCCGAGATGCTGGCGAATGCGCAGGTAGCCTTCATCGTCAGCGATGGAGATGCCCGCGACGTTGAGTATCACATCGCCCCCGAGCACCAAGGTTTCTTCTCCGATACGGGACTCCACGGTGCCGGCACGCAGACCGATGCGTGCCGCCGGAGAGCCTGCGGCCATGCCCTGTACCATCAAGCCACGGGCCTGTGGAATGTTCAGCAGACGGGCCAGATTTCCACCCACCCAGTAGCCGTTGAGCCCGTTCCAGAATGCCCGTTGTTCCAGCAACAGCTCGCGCACCTGGTTCGATGTGACGGCGAAGCCGAGCCCCTGGGAACCGCCGGTGCTGGTGAGGATACGACTGACGATACCGATCACCTCACCGGAATGATTGAACAGCGGGCCACCGGAATTGCCGCGATTGAGCGCGGCATCGGTCTGCAGCAACTCCCCCAGGCCGAAGTCCCCGGCAATCTCGCTGCCCTGGTGACGTGCACTGATATAGCCGGCGCTCAGCGCATGGGACAGGCCGTGGGGCGCACCGATGGCGAAGACCGGTTGCCCTACTCGCACCAGATTCGAGTCGCCAAGCTGCGCCACCACGGCGGTGTCCGGCACCGTATCCACTAGCAGCATCGCGATGTCCGCCGCCGGTTCTGAACCGGTCACCCGCGCATTGGACACGCTGCCATCGGCAAAGGTGACCGTGATCTGATCCGCCGACTGAACCACATGGGCGGCGGTGATGATGCGTCCATCCGCGGACACCAGCACACCCGAACCGATTTGCCGGATGTTGCGCCATTCCAGCTGACCGGCACCTCGGGCCACCTGCTCATTGGACTCGATCACCACGACGCTGGGGTCCACATTCTCGAAAAGGGCGGCAAGGTCGGCGGCAAGGCCCGGATTAGACGACATCAGGAAAGACAGCAGGAAGGCGGACAGCAGCCAGCGCATAGGGGAGCCCCGAAACGGTTTATGCGTGAGAGGGCATTATTGCAGATTTACGGATAAAACGCGGAGGCTCACAGCCCTCTGAGACAGGCGCTCCATGACAAGCCTGACCTGAACAAGGCCATCCATGGGGATACGGGTCAGATCAGGCAGACGGTATCGCCCACACACACATCGCCGGACATGATCGTTTCTCCATAGACACCCACGTTCTGGTCCGCGGCTTTCACCACCGTGCGCAGGATGCCCGTGTCCGCAGCAAACTCCCGCTGGGGCCGGGTGATCGCACCACAGCGCGGTGTCGTGGACACACAGTCCATGGCGGCCCCGCCGATCACCAGACGCCTGCCCACCCAGTCCTGTTCCGTGAGACCGGTGTGTGACGCCTCGGTGTCTATGAGGAAATTGGCGCGAAAGCGCCGCGCATCCCAGTCGCCGTCGGGGTTCAGGTCTGCGAGATGCTTGAGGGTGGCGGTCGTGAGCAGGTGCAGGGGCGTGACCAGGAAAAAGCTGCCGGGTCGTGACACGAAATCCGCGAAGTCCTGGTTGTTAAGATCAAAGTCCGGCAAGGGCTCACCCGGCTCACGGTCGAAGGTGGCCGCCAGTTCCTGGAACCAGCTGTGCTCGTCCCGTTTATGACGTCGGTAGAAATACGCATCCGCTGCCGGACGCAGGGGCTCCAGGGTCGATGCCTTGCCGGTCAGTGCCGAGAGTCGTTCATGGATCCGCGCATGGTCACTGCCCAGGGTCGAGCCATCGGGCAGGGTGACCTCCACCTGGCCATCCCCGGTCGCGCGGGCCGAACAGGTCAGCAACTGCGGGCGGGTCTTGCAGCTTTGCACCTCCTCCCGCGCCACATCCCGCAGGGCCCAGGTGCGATCCCCGCCGATCCCCCGTTCGTCCACCGAACAGGCATCGATCCGCTCACCCGCCATCCCCTTGACCGGATAACGCCAGATCTCCTTGATCCTGCCCACCGTCACCATCGCTGCCTCCCCTCGCTGTGCACATCAAAGACACAAAGCAATATCCATTCCAGACACCGGGAATGGCCCACAGGGCCGCACGGCCCCTGCCAGGCACGGTCCGCGGATAACGGGTTCGCCATGATATGCCCAGGTCCGGTCCCGCAGGCACCAATCCAGTGCACGGCACCCGGGGCAGCCAGGCTTGTAGGCGACGCATCAAGCCTTGGCCGGGACATGACATCAGGCATCAACGTGTTACCTTGGCAGGTAAGAACGGCCATTGGCTGGACAGCCCCCTGCACTCGCCCGCTGTCCCGCACAACCCATAGCGGAGGACATGACCATGGAAAAAAACGTCGACGTCGCGATCATCGGAGCCGGATCCGCCGGTCTGTACGCCCTCTCCCAGGTACGCAAGGTCACGGACCGTTACGTGCTCATCGACGGTGGTGAACTGGGCACCACCTGTGCCCGTGTCGGCTGCATGCCCTCCAAGGTCGTCATCCAGGTGGCGGAGGACTATCACCGTCGCGGCCTGTTCGACCGTCAGGGTATCGAAGGCGGTGAGGCCCTGGGCCTCAACGACGCCGAGGCCATGGAACACGTGCGTGATCTTCGCGACGTGTTCGTGGACAAGGTGCTGAGCAACAGCACCGACAACATGGGGGATGAATTCATCGCCGGACAGGCCCGTTTCCTGTCCCCCACGAAACTACAGGTGGGGGAGGATCTCATCCAGGCACGGACCGTGGTCATCGCCACCGGCTCCAGCCCCGTGGTGCCGCCGGACTGGCGCGCCTTCGGTGATCGAATCCTGACCACGGACGACCTGTTTGAACTCCAGGAACTGCCTGACGCCATGGCGGTGATCGGCATGGGCACCATTGGCCTGGAGATGGGACAGGCCATGGCGCGCATGGGCGTGGAGGTCACCGGCATCGATCAGCTGGATCACATCGCCGGACTGCAGGACCCTGAGGCCAGGAAAATCGCCCTGGAGCTGCTCGGCAAGGAGTTCCCCATCTGGCTGGGCTGCGCGGCGCAGATCAGCGAAGAGGGCGGGCGACTGCGTGTCACGGCCGGTGAGCAGAGCGTCCTGGTGGATCGGGTACTGGCCGCCATGGGCCGGCGCTCCAATGTGCAGGATCTCGGCCTGGAAAACCTCGGTGTGGCCCTGGATAAACGGGGGCTGCCAAAGATCGATCCGCACACCCTGCAGATCGGCGAGCTGCCGGTGTTCATGGCAGGCGACGTCAACGGCGATCGCGCCATCCTGCACGAGGCCGCCATCGAGGGCCGCATCGCCGGGTACAACGCGGCGCGGGAGAAGGTCACTGCATTTCGGCGCCAGACGCCCCTGGCTGTGAACTTCTGCGACCCGAATATCGCCGTGGTAGGCAGCGCCTGGAACGATCTGGACCCGGATCGCATTGCCATCGGTGAGGTCAAGCTCGGCCCCCTGGGCCGCGCCCTGATCATGGGCAGGAACAAGGGCCTGATCCGGGTCTATGCCGACAAGCAGGACGGACGCATCCTGGGCGCCAGTCTGGTCGCCCCCCGGGGAGAACACCTGGCCCACCAGCTCGCCTGGTCCATCCAGCAGGGGCTCACGGTATTCGACCTGCTGCGCATGCCTTTCTATCACCCCTCCATCGAAGAGGGACTGCAGTCAGCCCTCTACGACCTGAACAGCAAGATCACGGATCAGCCAGAAAACCCGGTGGAGTTGCAGCCCATGTAAAAACGGGCAGCACATGCAGATGTGCTGCCCGTTCTACAGACCAGTTGGGATGTCGGGAGGGGCCGTCAGACCCTGCGCCGGCGCATCATCCCAGCCATGGCCAACAGCCCCATGCCGAGCAGCGCGAGGGATGCCGGCTCCGGCACAGCGACGGGGTCAACGACCGGATCATCACCGATCGGCACAGGGAACGAGCCCGCTTCCAGATTGAAGGCGGAATAAATCACCCCGGCCTGGGAAAAGTTGTAGAAGCCCAGGCGACCATCGCCAAAGGTCCCCTCGAGGCTGAACTCCAGGACATCATCGACCCAGACGTCCAGGTTGTTGGGCCCGAAGTCGAAGCTGAACTCATAGTCCACACCAAATGCCCAACCCGTATCCCCGAGTGTGTCGGCACGGGCAAGCTCTGTGACGCCACTGCCCACAGGCGTACCCGCGAGATTCTCGTGCTGCCAAAGCTCATCCGCATCCGGAATACCGTAGACCTGGGAGATTGCCAAGCCCCTGGGAGCCAGGCCGCCCGGCGAATCAGAGGGGCTAGAGAAATTGAAACTCTGGCTCGCCCGCTTCCAGTCGATCAGAAGATAATCCGCCAGGGTGTTGGTGGTATCTCCCGGCTGAAAGCCGAGCACAAAACCGATGTAGTCATCATCACCCGACCCACTCGCTACGCGGATGCTGCCCGTGGTCTCCGTACCGTAGGCATTGAAGTCGCTGTAGAAAATGGTCGGCTGTCCGTTGACCGTCTGGGTGACCGAGCTGCCATCCCCCGACACGGACCAGCTCCCCGCACCGAAACCGGAGACCGCCTCGTAAGACTCCGCCGTCCAGTCGTTCAGATCGACCATCGATGCCGTGGCTACGCCGCACAGCAGTTGTGCCGAAAGCAGCGCCGCACCGTATCCAATCTTTTTCATTGTCGTTCTCCCCGGGTATTTCATGGCTGTCGCCACTCTGTCTGCAGGCTGGGTGGCCTGTCTCTATCCAGTGGCACAATTCAGGGATACAAAGCACTACCCGTGCCATAAATTTATTTTTTCATAAAGATCATACGCCTGAGCACACAATCCTTGGATCACCCATGGCGCGATCACGCCAAACTGTAAAATTCATCGACACGCTGCGGACAACAACACGGGCCTCTGTTGAGCACCAGCCGCATGCACTTGCAGGAGTCCCCTGCCCTCGCCCAGGGCCAGATCACGGGATATGATTTGGGGAGACAGCCTGCTGGACCGGGGCACCCGATTCAACGCACACGGAGGCGCATCATGTGGAAGCTCGTCTTACCCGCCCTGTTTGTCCTGCTGTCCAGTGGCGCGGCCAGCGCACAGGTCTACAAGTGGACCGACGCCCAGGGGCGCGTGCATTACGGCGACTGCCCTCCACCCCGCTGCGACTCCACGGAAGTCGACCTGGGCACACGCCCCAGTCAGGAACGCCTGGACCAGGCACGCGAGCAGTACGAAAGTCAGCGCGAGGAACGCCAGCGCAGGGAACAGAACAGGAGACATCTGGAGGAAACCGAAAGACTCCAGAGACAGGAACAGCAGCGCGATGCAGCCCAACGGCGAAATCGCTGCGAGATGGCCCGCAGTGATCTACGCAGACTGGAGATGCAGCGTGCCGTGTACTACACCGACGAACAAGGAAAGCGCGTGTATCTGGATGATGAAGAAAGGACGCGTTACATGCAGCAGACACGCGAAGAAATCAGAAGATCTTGCGACTGAGCACGGCACATCACGAGGTGGCAGTCATCCTCATCGTCTTGAGTCGAAAAACAGATCGTCTCCCCGCCTGCGATCATATTCATCGTGCCAGCTCACGATCACTCGGAGCACAAATCCTGCGGCGGGCACGATAAGCAGCAGAATGATCCAATACCCGCTGTTCCAGGCAAGCCAGAGCAGCACACAAATGAAGATCGCTGCCAAGACCGAAACGACGATCACCAACTTATCATTGGGAGTATGCATCAAGGGATTTGGTTGAGATTTTTTCATCAGCAGACTCCTGGCGAGCGGGGAGCACGACTCCAGGATGGGGGCTGCGCCCGTCCGGGCGGGCGCTGAGGTCATTGCTTTGGAGTTGCCCCGTCGGACACAGACTCGGCCACCCCGGTAAAGCTAGAGTCTGAACCCACCACCAGTAAGAATGCTGTGCGTTGGCACACATACACATCGGATCCATCCGGAACGCCTGTTTGACCATCCCCACTGGATGCATAAGGATTTCATCATGCCGAATCACCAGCATTCCAGGCGGCACTTTCAAAGACTTGCCAACGACAGGTGACGCCGCAAAGGTCTGACTGGCGATGACACAGGGACCAGGCATGATCTGGGTCAATCATGCCTGGTCGTTGCGATCACCCCCTGTTCCATGTCCCTTTGACACTAGCCCGTATAATGCACCAGGCCCAGGCACACACTGGAATCCCACCCAGAGACAAGAAGAGCATCCAATGGAAGCGGAAATCAGGGAAATCAGGGACCACATGGGGCAATTTGCACCCTTCGATCGTCTGGGCGACGATCTGCTCGACGACCTGGCGGCCTCGGTGGAAATTACCTACTACAAGGCCGGCACCAGCATCTTTGAACTGGGTGAGCCCATCCATACGCTGCCCTTTATCCGAAGCGGCGCGGTGGAGGTCTATCGTCACAACGGCGAGCTCTACAACCGGCTTGGCGAGGGGGACATCTTCGGGCAGTTCGGTCTGCTGCGTAACCGGCGCGTTCGCTTTCCGGTCAAGGCCATCGAGGACACCCTGCTGTACCTGATCCCCGAGGCCGTCTTCGATCGCCTGTGTAACGAGGATGACAATTTCGCCGACTTCGTTGAGCTCTCCGGTTCGCGCCTCAAGAGCACGATCGAACAGAACATGCGGGACAACGACATGATGGTCACCCGGGTACGCCGGCTGATCAGCCGCATGCCGGTCATGATCGAGGACTCCGCCACCGTGCAGGAGGCTGCACGCCTGATGACCGACAGCGACGTCTCCTCGGTGCTGCTTCTGACTCCAGGCGAAGACCAGGATTCGGATCGCATATTCACCGACATCGATGGCCGGCAGTGGCACTTGGCCGGCATGGTCACGGACAAGGACCTGCGCCAGCGCATCGTTGCCGAAGGTGCATCGACCCAGACCCCCCTCTCGGACATCAACCACGGCCAGCTCATCACCATCCAGTCCGACAAGTCGGTCTACGAGGCCATGCTCACCCTGCTGCGCAACAACATCCAGCGTCTGCCTGTGCTACACCGGCGCCGCCCGGTGGGTGTGGTACATCTCGCAGACATCGTGCGCTACGAGACCAACAGCAGCGTCTACCTGGTCAGCAACATCTTCAGCCGGACCAACGTCAAAGGACTGGCACGACTAACACCGGATATTCGTGCCGCCTTCGTGCGGCTGGTGGATGCAGGGGCCACCTCCCAGATGATCGGCAACGCCATGTCCAGCATCGGGCGCAGCCTGATGCGCCGTCTGGTGGAACTCGCCGAGGCGGAGATGGGGCCACCACCGGTACCCTACTGCCTTATGGTGCACGGTTCCCTGGCACGCAATGACCAGTCCATCACCACCGATCAGGACAACGCGATGGTGCTGCATGACTCATACGACCCCAAGCAGCACGATGCCTACTTCCTGGAACTCGCCCAACGGGTCAGCGATGGACTGGACGCCTGCGCTTACCCCTACTGCAAGGGTGGCATCATGGCCACCAATCCCCAGTGGCGCCAGCCCCTGTCCCAGTGGAAGCGTTACTTCCATGAATGGATCGCCAGGCCCGACCCCCAGCGCCTGCTGCACAGTTCCATCTTCTTCGATCTGGATACCGTCTACGGCGAGGAGCGCTTCGTCGAGGAGCTCCAGGACCTGATCGCCGCCCAGGCACAGGCAAGCCCCCTGTTCCTGGCAGCCCTGGCCAGAAATGCCCTGAGCCGCACACCGCCCCTGGGCCTGTTCCGTACCTTTGTCCTGGAGCAGGACGGAAAGCACAACAACTCCATCAACATCAAGCGCCGGGGCGTCGCACCCATGAACGACGTGATCCGGGTACACGCCCTGGGCGTGGGCTCACGTGCGCAGAATGCCTTCGAGCGCCTGGATGACATCGACCGGGCCGGCGCCCTGCCGGCCGGGCAGACGGACAAGCTGCGCTACGCGCTGGAATTCATGTCCACCGTGCGATTGCGCCATCAGGCCTACGAGATCAAGCACGATCATCCGGCCGACAACTCCATCGAGCCCGAACACGTCTCGGACACCGATCGTCACAACCTCAAGGAGGCCTTTCAGGTCCTGAGCAACGCCCAGAAATTTCTGCGTTTTCGATATCCCAGTCCGGGACGTTGAGAACCATGGCCAACGCCACCTCGACGCAAGCCCAGCGCCCCGGTTGGCAGGAATATTTCGCTCGCCAGGCACAGGCCTGCAGAGATCCCGCGCTCAGGCGTTTCTATGAGGCGGGCCTACCAACCGATGACACCCCGATCGCCGACCTGCCCCTGATGGCCCTGGATTTCGAGACCACGGGCATGGACCCGAGTCGCCATGCCATCGTCAGTATCGGCATGGTGCCGTTCAACCTGCGCACCATACGCCCGGCTGCCGGGCACTACCGGGTCGTCAGGCCCCCGCAGCCTCTGCGGGAAGAATCTATCGCCTTTCATCGCATCACCCATTCCGAGGTCGAGCATGCACCCGAGCTCGACACAGTACTCGATGACATCCTGGACAAGCTTCGCGGCCACCTGGTGGTGGTGCACTATCGCAACATCGAGCGCCCCTTCCTCGATGCCGCCGTCATGGCCCGGCGCGGGGAGCACTGCCTGTTCCCGCTCATCGACACCATGCACCTTGAGGCGCGCCGCGAACGCCAGGGGCCGAGGCAGAGGATCAAGCGTTTCTTCGGCATCCAGCCCGTCTCCATCCGGCTGGCCGACAGCCGCGCCCGCTACGGCCTGCCCGCCTATTCCTCACACCACGCCAAGCTGGATGCCATGGCCACGGCCGAACTGTTCCAGGCCCAGGTGGCACGGCACTACAGTCCAGACACCCCTGTTTCCAGACTCTGGCTTTAAGGCAAAGAAAAAGGCGGCCGAGGCCGCCTTTTTCAGTCAAGACTACAGAGGGCGATCACCCCCTTGCGGGCCTTGGCTCACTCATCAATCCCTTGACGATGGCATAGCAACCCACCAACAGCAGCAGGGTGAATGGCAACCCAGCGGACACCGCCACCGCCTGGAGCGCGGCCAGGCCACCACCCATCAGCAGGGCAATGGCGATGGCACCCTCGATCACCCCCCAGAACACACGCTGGGGCTTGGGCGCATCGATCTTGCCCCCTGCCGTGATTGTGTCGATCACCAGGGACCCGGAGTCCGAGGAGGTGATGAAGAACACGATCACCAGCACGATGCCGATAAACGAGGTGATCTCCGCCAAGGGCAGTTCGCCGAGCACCATGAACAACTGCAGCGGCAGATCCGAGGAGGCGGCGCCTTCGAAACCCTCCTGAAGCTGCTTGATGGCCGTCGTGCCGAAGGCCGTCATCCAGAAGACCGACACCGCCGAGGGAATCAGCAGCACGGAGATGAGGAACTCGCGCACTGAACGGCCGCGGCTGACCCGGGCGATGAACATGCCTACGAACGGCGACCAGCTGATCCACCAGGCCCAGTAGAAGGTCGTCCAGCCCTGACTGAAGTTCGCATCATCCCGGCCGAAGGGGTTGGCAAGGAAGGGCAGCTCCATCAGGTAACCGGCGATATTCTTGAAAAATGCCGTAGCGATCAGCAAGGTCGGCCCGACGGACACCACGAACATCAGCAGCAGGAAGGCCAGCACCATGTTGAGTTCGGACAGGCGCCTCACACCCTTGTCCACACCCGCCACGATGGACACAATGGCCACGGCGGTGATGCCGGTGATGAGCAGCACCAGGGTCGTATTGCCCCCCGGGATCCCGAACAGGTGTTCCAGGCCAGCGGCGGCCTGCTGTGCGCCAACACCCAGAGAAGTCGCCAGGCCGAACAACGTGGCGAACACCGCAAGGATGTCGATGAGATGGCCCGGCCAGCCCCAGATACGCTCGCCCAGCAAGGGGTAGAAGATCGAGCGCACGGTGAGTGGCAGGCCCTTGTTATAGGCGAAGATCGACAGCGACAGGGCCACGATGGCGTAGATGGCCCAGGGGTGCAGGCCCCAGTGAAAGATGGTCGAGGCCATGGCCAGCCGTGCGGCAGCCGCCGGATCATCGGCAGCAGCCCCCAGGGGGGCCCAGTCCGAACGTACCCCGCCTTCGCCCATGCTGGTGCCACCCAGGGCGGTGCCGTAGTGGGTGAGCGGTTCGGACACGCCATAGAACATCAGGCCAATGCCCATACCCGCGGCAAACAGCATCGAAAACCAGGAGAGCCTGGAAAAATCCGGCGTGGCCTTGGCGCCGCCGATACGAATCCGGCCCAGGGGCGAGACGATCAGAAAAAGGCACAACAGCACAAAAATGTTTCCCGCCAGCAGGAAGAGCCAGGTCATGTGGGAGTTGATCCAGTTCTTCATGGCTTCGAAGGCCCCGGTCGACTGCTCGGGCAGGGCCAGGGTGAGCACCACGAAGGCGAGGATCACCAAGGATGACACGGCGAACACCGCACCATGGATATCGATGCTGACCCCCAGGGGGCTCATCTGGTAATTGTCCTGACCAATCTGGTAGTCCGTATCAATCAGGTTTGTCGCGCCCTCGGGTGCGGGCACACCAACCGATTCAACTATGTCCTGCGCGGATTTATCGGGTTTATTGTCCACGGGACTCTCCCTTGAATAGTGTGTGATTACGCAGGTGCATCTGGCCTCACAAGAAACACGGATGCATCTGTATGTGCTGCAACCTTGCTGCCGTTGGCTGGGATAAGCGCATCGAGATGTCGGGGCAGGTGGGTGCCCATGACCACGAGATCTGCACCCACGTCCCTGATCGCCTTCACGATGATATCGTCCAGATCGGTGACCGGGTCGTGGCTGTTGTAAACACGGACGGTGGGCTCATGACCGTTGTCCGGCACATGCTCATCAGCGAAGGCCTTGAGCTTTTGTTCGTAGTCTTCAGGGGTGCGTGCAACGGCGCTGGGCTGAGAGGTGGTCACGCCGACGTAGCAGAGCGCCGCCTTGTAATGTCGCGCCAGGTCTGCCGCGACGGTCAGGGGTTTATCCAACGCATTGAGATGCGCAAGATCCACCGGCACCATGATCTTCTTGAACATGTACGGGCTCCTCTTGCAGTTGCTCGAAAGGCATTCATGCCGTGCGATTGATCACGACCGGCCCATTCTGTGTAGGCCTGGCTGGAGGAATGACGGATCATCCCCCCAACAAGGGTAACAGGCTGAGGGGCCAATATCCCCCCGTGTCCATTGAGCTGCACATTCCGTCAGCTGGTCCGCCCAGTCGCCCGGAGGCCCATAATCCACCGGAAAGGCCCGCATGGCACCAATGCGCAGGGGTACGTGGCCACTAAACCGCTTACAGCATGGTTCGTGATCAGTCCACAGGTATGGGCAGCGGTGCATCCAGCGCACGCAGGCGTGCGAGTTGCGCAATGTCGGACCCCACCGCCCTGAGCGCTTTCTTGAAGTACCCGCGCAGTGGCGCCTTGAGGTGACGCAGCACCTCGCCCCGTTCTATCCCCTTGAGTGCGCAGAACAGCGCCAGGGCGTAGGTGAGGTCGTACTGGGAGAGATAACTCTCACGCTCTGCCCCGGGCACCCGGCAACTCCCGCAACCGACCTTTGGCGTCGCGTAGGCGGTGTTGGACATCATCAGACCAAAGCCCATGAACACCGCCAGCACCTCCGTCACATGGGGCCAGTTCTCCCGGCCACCCGGTGGCTCATCCCGTGCGAGGCTCGCCATGAACCCGGCCAGGGTATGGGCATAGGTGGCGATCAGCGCCTCGGGATCACTCACCCTGTTCGGCACATAGCTGATGACCAGACGATGGGCCGGATCGACTGCCTCGGCCCTCACCCCCCGAGCACCCCGAATCGCACCGCTTAGTTCAAGGCGCTGGGGCTGGCCTGGATCGAAGGCCTCCGGCGACACCAGACGGGTGGGCCAATGGGCAAGACCCGCGTGCTGCTTCACCTGCTCGAAGACGAGTTGGGCCATGCCGTGGACGGAATCTGCACGACCGGGAAAATGCGCCGCAGAAGGAGTAACGAGGATCGTCTGATCATGGAAGACATCCGTGCCGAAATTGCGCAAGGCCCAGGCATAGACATCATGGAGCCACTGCCGGGTGGCATCGTCGATAAGCGCTTGTTTCTGAAATAATCCGAACATGTGATAACCGTAACCGGGCAAGGCTCCGGGGTCTCACCGGAGCATTGGACGAAGACCTTACCGGGACTGACTTTCGGCAGAATCAGCCGGCATCGGTCCCGCTGATGATGTGTGCCGAGAGGTCCGTTGAGGCATGGCGACTGTCCCCCGCCAGCAACTCCCGGGCAAAGCGCTCCTCGTCCACGGTGGCGCCGAGAAAGTCAGCGACGGCGCGCATATCCACCTCGGCATTCTCCAGACAGCAGGTCGCGCCCGGCGAGGGCGTCATGTTGAAGATCGCACCCAGCCCGGTGTCGATCTTGGCCTCCCCCATCATCAGCCGGCGGTTCTCCTTGTCGATCAACTGCGGGCGGATACCGCCCACGCGGCGGGCAAATTTGAGATCCCTGAATTTAAGATCCGGGACGATCTTGCGCACGTCCCGCAAAAACAGGTCGCGGCGCAACAACGGCACCTCGAACAGGAAGTTCTTGAGCATGTAATTGCGAATGTCCGGAACCTTGAGCAGGTCGTAGAGCACATTCCAGACCTTTCGGTCGAAGCGAAACACCCGCATGAAGTCCTTCATGGTGTCCCAGTTGTAACGCTCCAGCACCGGCAGCACCAGGGCCGTCGGCCCCCAACGGGTCTTGCCCGGCACCATCACGTCCGGATCACCATGGATGGCGGCAAAGGGCAGCTTGTCGTTCTGCACCGTATAGACCTTGCCGCGCAACACCTGGGGTGTGAAGTAGTAGCTGCCCGCCACCGGCAGAACGGAGAAGTGGTGGCCATGGCCCAGGTCATGGGCCAGCTTGAGGCTGTGGCCGCCGGCGCAGACCACGATGGCGCGGGCCTGGTAACTGGCATTGCCCGTCTCCACCACGAACAGCTCCCCCTTCCTACGGATGTGTCGTACCCCCTGGTTGTACTCCACGCTCACCTGCTTGCCCTCGGCACGCTGTGCCTGACGCACGAAGGAGCGGGCCAGGGACTCGAAGTTGACCGCCGTGTACTCATCCTCGGAACCCAGGGCGACGATCTCGTCCTTGCGCGGGCTGCCCTTGGAGTAGGCAACCGCCGGTTCCATGCGGGCAATGTCCTTTGCCTCGAGCAGGCGCAGCTTGGGATAGTGGGGAGAGAGGCTGCTAAAACGCTCGCGCAGCTGGACGCACTCACGCTCGCCTACCCCGAGCACCATCTTCGGGTAACGAAAGATCAGGTGATCAATATCCGGCTGGGCAGTGGCGTAGTTCTCCACCATGCGTGCGGCGCGCTGCACCTTGAGTGCCTTCTCCAGGCTGTAGTTGGTCTCGATATCGCCGCAGTGCAAGGTCTGGCTGTTGTTGCTGTGCAAAGAATTGACCCGCGCCGGTGCCGCATACTTCTCCAGCATGCCGATGTGCTTGATATCGCTATAGCGACTGGTGACGTACAGCAGGGCGGAGCCGGTGACGCCGCCACCGACGATCAGCAGGTCAAAAACCTGGGCCATGGTTGAACCTCGAACAAGGGGTCGAATGAACTCGGGCGGGACAGGCCCACCCGGTACTTGAAACCGTGCCAACCTGAGATGATATCCCGAGACCCCGGTAAAACATCAATGTTTTGATGTTTTTATCAAAATTATCAGTCAGTTGAATAATTCTCCATTGCATGGTTTCCATGTCACGAGCTCGAACCAACAAGGGCCAGCGAGCCGTGGCCAAGCCAACGGAGTCAACCCACGGTGTCGGTGAGAAAAGGGGAGTGTCCTTTATGTCCCTTTATGCTAAGTCCTATGGATACGGAATCCGGTGGCGATGCGAATAGATGAGCTGGTATTCGCAGTCGAGCAATTGGTGTCGTCGATGAAGAACTCAACGGGTTGACTCATGATGAGCGCCATCTGAAACGCGTCGAGTATTATTTGCTGCTCGGCTGAGCTACGTATTCCGTTATCCAGTTGGAAGTCGATAAATGTGTTGTTCAGACAGGCAGCTGGATTGGTCGTCGAGGTGATCTCTAACCGGACGTAGCCGGTGCCGTCCAGGACCTGGAGAAATTCAATGCGGTTTCGTCCTGACCACTCTGCAGGCAGTGCAGGAGACAAGGTCAGAGCCAGCAATGCAACTGCCAATGATCGCCATGTGCATTTCATGATGTGCTCCTCCGTAGATAATCAGCAAGACTCTTGGTGCCCTCACGGCCTACGGTCCTGACCGCAATGATGTATTCACCCGACAATGGCAATACGGGCGCCGAGGGATCATGCGTCCAATCACCAGCCATGTAATCCTCGCGCTCACTCGCCTACGGGTGCTCGCGCATCGTTCGATTGGTCGCCGGGGCACAAGAACGCTGCGCCGCCGAATATGCCATCTCCATACCAGTGCTGCCGCGCCTGCTCTACGTCCGACGGAAGCGCTGCTATCCCCTTGACGGTGGCCTGACGCAAACACATGGCGATGCCGCACTCGTTTGAGAAGGTCTTCCCTGCAATATTCCAGGTTTGATCATCATGCAGCCGACAGCAGTAGTCGACGGCGTCTAGCGGTTCAGGCGCATTAGAGCCAAACGTGGCCGTTTGCGCCCCGAAACCTCCCCCACAATAGTAGCCGTAGCGTTGAAGAACCTGCTGAGCCTCCGGGTCCCCGATCCTAGATTCCTGCAGGTTATTCGCCACCTGGAGGGTCGGGTAGCACTTGCGATCCTGAAAGTTGTAATCCCGCAATGTACTCTCATAGGTGCCAGGTTCGTAAAGCAGCTCGTAGTCCTGCTCGCATTGTCGCCGTCTCGCCTCGTACTCGGTGATCATCGTGGTATACGGGCGTACCCACTGCCATACCCCAGTTATCGATTCATAGGCGAGCAGGTCCGGATCGAGATCAAAACATGAGCCGCCCCCTCCTGACTCACAATAGATCTGCTCGAACTCGAGGTCGGCCCGAGTCCAGGGGTTGTTCAGCGTGAAGCGTCCCTTCGCGAGCGCCGCGGCCATGGTCGGCAGGAAGCCGGGGCGCGTCGCTCGCACGGTCACCGTGACCGCAGCCGCGGAGCTGCTCAGCTCGCCATCGTTCACCACCAACGTGAAGCGAAACAGCTCCTCCGCGCTCATCCCGCCCGGTGCCAGAAAACTCGGATTCACAGCGTTGAGATCCGACAGTTTCACCGTGCGCCCTTCCGTCTGGCTCCACTGATACGTCAGTGCATCGCCGTCCGGATCACTGCTGGCGCTCCCGTCGAGCTGCACCAGGGTGCCTCCGTCAATGGTCTGGTCAACTCCAGCGTCGGCGACCGGAGCTGCATTTTCCGTAGCGGTATCGTCGCCACCCCCCGACGGGCAACCCGCCGTCATCACGAGCATCGCGCAGAGGCCCGTGACCCACGACACGCGCGCAATACCTCGCCACACCGGTCCGGTCGCATATCTCGTCGTCTGGTACATGTCCATGCCTCGGCGTCGGCTAGCGGCGCACGCGGATGCCCGACACCGCGCGACTACCCGTCGTCACGCAAGAGTCGTCGGCTACGTAGAGCGTTACAGGTAGGCTGGTGAAGAATGCAGTGAAGATCTCGGTGACCAGCTGACGCTGCTCCGCCGCTGTGCGGCCTGCAGCGCCGATCTCAAGGTCAAAATGGTGCCTGGCTCCGGATGACTTGCCGCCGGCGTTAATGGTTGTCGTGAGGCGGGGGCAGTTGGCGGGATTGAAGTTGAAAGGCGGTTCGCCAACTTCGATACGACGGCGCACCATCAGCCGCAGCACATTCTCGCCGTCGATCATTTCGACTGCGACGATCTTCAGCTGTGGTGACGGCAGATCAGCAGCGAGGGTGCTGGCGGCAGGGCCCGCAGTGAGTGCCGCGATCATCAAGTAGAGGATGCCCGGTCTCATAAGGATACCTCATACCTACTGACGGCGCCGCGCCTGAGTATAGTCGATCCACGGCCGAACGGGGCCGAAGGGGTTTGGACCACAACAACCAATTGAATTACAAACAAAACACATCCCATTTCAGCCTTAAATCGCCCTTGTTAGGAATTTAGCCCTCGAAATTGGCCCTATTGAGT
This sequence comes from Thioalkalivibrio sp., assembly GCA_046260855.1. Taxonomy (GTDB): domain Bacteria; phylum Pseudomonadota; class Gammaproteobacteria; order Ectothiorhodospirales; family Ectothiorhodospiraceae; genus Thioalkalivibrio_A. The sequence continues at coordinate 10,682 of JBHEOJ010000013.1, read as the reverse complement.
AATGGGACATCTCCCACACATGCCAGCTCACCCATCCGCTCAATCTGAGGCAGGCGCACACCGATGCGGATTGTGGGTGTCCTAAACCTGTCTCAATTGCTCGTCAGCTGACAAGGGTGTAGCGTCGTTTACTCCACTGCATCAAACGCAAGCAACAATTGTAGAAACTGTTGGAGCAGAACATGGCATTGCACCACGCGGCACCCGGAGAGATCGTGGACGTTCGCCCCTTGGGGAAAGAACTGCGCGACTCAAAGAATGCAACTCTGCTGCGTTCGGAACACTTGCAAGTGTTCCGCGTGGTACTGCTCAAGGGCGAAGAGTTCAGTGATCACGCCGTGCCCGGAGAGATCACGGTGCAGTGCCTGGAAGGCCTAGTCGATTTCAGTATCGGGGAAAACAAGGGCCAGCGAATCGCAGCAGGCGATCTGCTTTATCTGGATGGGGGCCAGCCCCACGCTCTGAAGGCGCTGGAGAACGCCTCGGTCCTGGTCACCATCTATCACCCGAGACAGTCTGGTGAACCGATGGTTGATCACACGCCTTGACCGATGATTAGCGTAGCCGGACGGGGCAACGGCTCCGACAACGACAACCAATTGAATTACATACAAATTTCACCCGAACCCAACCTCGAGTCATCCTCAATTTTGGGCATTTGACCCTCAAAATTGGCCTTTTAGTAACGGGGCCTCTCGCAGACACGCCATCTCACCCATCCGTTCTGACGCGGGCATGCACCAACGCGGATTGTGGGTGTCCCAAACCCACCTGGATGTCCCAAACCCGCCCTGGCCTACCCGTCTACGCTGGTCACCGGTTTACGAAGCCTGTCAGGCACCCCGCTACGGGACATGAGATCATGCACCTGCTCAGCCTGCCTCACACGGGAGTACCAGTTTTGCTGCAATTATTCGGGAACACCTACGGAACCGAACCCTTGCTCTCCTTGTTTTCAGACGAGGGCTTTGCCGCAGCCTTTCTCCAGTTCGAGCGGGCGTTGCTGGACACACAGGAAGAGCTGGGGCTGGTGCCCGGTGGCGAGGCAGCCAAGCTGGCGGCTATCGGCGCCGCGGATCTTGACCTGAAACGCGCGGGTGACGCCACCCTGACAACCGGCAACCCGGTCTCAGGGCTCGTGGAGCTGGTTCATGAGCGTGCCCCCTATGCCCACTACGGCGTGACCGCCCACGATGCCTGGGATGTCGCCCACGTACTGCAGCTGCGACAGGCCCTGGACCTCATCAACAGGGACCTGCGCACGGCCGTCGCCTGCCTGACCGATTTGGTGGAGGCCCATGCCGACACGCCCATGGTGGCACGAACTCAGGGCCAGTCCGGCGCGCCGACCACCCTGGGTTTCAAACTGTCCACATGGCTGGACGAACTGCTGCGCACTGCGGGGCGTCTGGAGCACGCCGCCGCCCAGGCGTTCATCGTCACCATCGCCGGCGCGGTCGGCACCGGGTCGTCATTCGAGGCGATGGGGGGAGATCCGCAACAGATGGAGCGGGCCGTTGCCAAACGCTTGGGCCTGGGCACCCCGCGAACATCCTGGCACAGCGCCAGGGATCAGTTCGTAGAGTTCGCCGCCGGACTCGGACAGCTATGCACCCTGGCAGGCAAGATCGGCCATGAGATCTACAACCTGCAGCGCACCGGCATCGGCGAACTGGCCGAGGGCGGCGCCGCAGGGAGTTCCTCCGTGCCGCAAAAAGTGAACCCCTGGATCGCACAGCGCATGCACGGCATGGCCGTGACAGGTCGGGGCCATGCCGCAACAGTGGCTGCTGCAGCCGCCCTGCCGGAGGGTGAACGCGAGATCGGCACGGCCTATGCCGAATGGCACAGCCTTGCCCATCTTTGCCTGATCAGCGGCCGGCTCACCGAGGACCTGGCTGGGATGCTGGGCCGTCTCGACATCCGGCCCCAGGCGATGCAGGCCAACCTGGACGCAGACCCCTCGATCCTGTCGGAGAGCCTCAGCATGGTGCTGTGTCAGAAGCTCGGCAAACAACAGGGCCATGTCCTGATGAAGCAGGCCATGGCCCGACATGGCCAGGGCATCCCCTTCAGAAACGCGGTACTTGAAGTCTTTGAACAGGCGGGAGTGGCACGCCCGCCCGATGCCCTGTTCACGAGCGGCCTACAGGGCTGGGCACCCATCCGTGCCCGAAAGCTGGCAGCGATTGCCAGAGTCTGGCTGGAAGGATCAGACCCGGCCCAGGCGCGTCATGTCACAGACCAGGGGCAGGCAGGATAATGGGTGTCCCAAACCATCCCAAACCATCCCAAACCAACTACCAAAGCATCCAAGCCATTGCTGCCCGTGATACCGCGATAGAATGTATGGAAGGGCTGTAGCTGAAAATACCTTTAGGGCGCCTCTAATTATTCTGAGTGCGTCAGATTGGACGCTCGAATTCGTGCTATCAAGGCGCAAATCGCACGTAATAGCGTGCTATTACGAAGAATTGCAACGCCGAGAGCGCGAATTCGAGCGTTCAAGATACGTGCTCACGAATAGTTAGAGGCGCCCTTTACACAAGGACTGACCGATGGCTGAGACCTTGCGAGCCTGGATGGCTGCATTGCAGGACATACAAATACTCGACCTGGTGCCCCAGGGCCTGGTGCTGCTGGTGGCGGCCGGCCTAGCGTTGTTGGTACAGCATCTCCTGGGGCGTCTGGCTCATGACGACTCCAAGGGAGTTCGCCGGCTGACCCAGCGAGCCGTTCAGCGCATTGCCTTTCCTATCAGCATGCTGCTGACAGTGCTGGTGGGACGCGAAGCCCTGGCAACCCTTGAGTACCCTCAGTGGGCATTGGACCTGGCAGTACCACTGCTCATCTCTCTCGCCATCATCCGTATTCTGGTGTACCTGCTACGCAAGGGCCTTCGTAGCGGCCCCTTGGTCAAGGCATGGGAGCACATCATCAGCACCGGCATCTGGCTGATGGTGGCCCTGCACCTGTTGGGCTGGCTGCCCGACCTGCTCCAGGCCATGGACAGACTGGGCGTCGACTTCGGCACCGTGCGTGTCTCCCTGCTGGCCGCCCTGAAGTTGGTCCTGCTGCTGGGTCTGCTCCTGCTGGTGGCCATGTGGCTGTCCAACATCATCGACCGGCGTGTGGCCCAGTCACCACACCTGAGCGCGGGGGTGGCGGCGGGCTTCTCCAAGATCAGCAAGTTCGTGCTGATCACCGTTGCCTTTTTATTCGTGCTCAACCTGGTGGGTATCGACCTCACGGCGCTCACGGTGTTCGGCGGCGCCCTGGGCGTGGGCCTCGGCTTCGGCCTGCAGCGGGTCGCCAGCAATTTCATCAGCGGCTTCATCCTGGTATTCGATCGCTCCATCCGCCCTGGCGACGTCATCAGCATCGGCAACAAATTTGGCTGGGTGGAGGAACTTCATGCCCGATACGTGGTGGTGCGGGACCGGGACGGCGTGGAGACCCTCATCCCTAACGAAAACCTCATCACCACCGAAGTGATCAACTGGACCTATACGGATCCCAACGTGCGTGTGAAGATCCCGGTATCGGTGAGCTACAGCGATGACGTGGAGCAGGCTATGGGCATCATGCTGGAGATCGCGCGGGAACACCCCAGGATACTCACCGACCCACCCCCCTCGTGCCGGCTGATCGAATTCGGCGACCACGGCATCCATCTGGAGGCGCGGGTCTGGGTATCCAACCCGGAGGCGGGATTGGGCGGCGTGCGCTCCGACATCAACCTGGAGATCTGGCGCCGATTCAAGCAGAAGGGCATCACCATCCCGTTCCCACAGCAGGATCTGTATATCAAGGAGCTGCCTGCCATCAGGAACAAGGAGTCTGACTCATAGCCGTGTAGATAGGGCTAACCCTGCCGACGGCGCCCTATGATTTTCAACGACAGGAAAGGCGCATCACCATGGAATGAGTCGCGCCCGCCTTCAGCTCGTAGGTATCGTCCAGCGCATTGGCTACTTCCACACAGACCGTTTTCCGGTACTGATCATCGGGCATGTCGGCAAAGCCCTTCACACCCTCTGGACCGGGATTCCACAACACGGTGCTCGCGCTATTTTCACGTTCGATCACGATCTCGCGCCCGTTGCCCCGGTCCACGATCACCACGGGCCCGCCATTGTCAAAAAAGACCTGCTCCATGGGCGTGCTCATGCACACCTCACCGGACTGGACACCACGGGCGCCATCGGCGAGCTTGTCCACACGAGGCGTGCCGTCCAGACCGCGCACTACCAGCCCCTCGGCGTCCGCCACGCTGAAATAGGTATGGAAGGCCTCCGAGACCTGCCAGTCACGATCGCTCCGGTTCTCGCCCACAAGCGTCATCTCCAGCACCTGCCCCAGGGTCACCTTCAAGCGCAGAATGAAATCCAGCGGCCAGGCCTTGCGGATCTCATCGTCGGGCGTGAGCACAAAGACCACCTGCGTGGCATCGTCTACCGTCTCCACGGACTCCACATTCCAGAGCGCATAACGGGCGATACCATGACCCTTCTTGTGTTCATCGCTGGGGTCCGCGCCCAGTGCACCGGCATCGTAGGCCCCGAACCACGGCCAGCACACCGGCACCCCGCCCCGCACCGGCTTCTTGCCGTCATACAGGGCAGTCTCGCTGACCCACAGCAGATCCTCACCACCCCGGGGCCGGTAGCTCAGGAGCGTGGCGCCGAAGGTGCTCAGAGTCGCCTTGCCATGGTCATTTTCAATATCCACCATCACCAGTGCGTCGCGCTGGCGGAAACGCACATGGGGATTGGAAAAGCGTTTGGTCAGGGATTCGATGCTCACGTCAGGCTCCTTGATCTTATCTGGAAGAAATGCCCGAGGATACCAGATCCCGAGGGTTCGCTATCGAGACTGGCTCAGTCGCAAGCAGTGGCCTCAATAAGTGGCTGCAGGCGATGCCGCGCAACAGAGGGGCTGGATGATGGGTGCCCTTATCTTCTCAAGCATGAGGGTTAAGGGTGTCCGAGCCGTCCTGGGAATCTGGAGTGTGTGACGGCGTACAGACGCTTTCTCGTAATGGCGCGCAGCATTCTGACTCAGAGTGGTAGTAGTACATGTCTCTGCAGTAACAATCAAATGAAAGGTGATCACCATGCCAGAACCAACAACCAGGTATACGAACAAGCCTGCTCAGCCAGACGACCATAGACCGAAGGCTACTACTGAGCCATCTACGAAGCGCACTGATCCCCACTACGCGCAAGGTTCGTTCACGATGCGCAAAATGAAATCGTGGCAAATTGCTGTATTAGCAATCTTCGCGATTGCAGTCGTCGTGCTTGCGCTCTTTTACTTATAGCGCGTATGAGCAAAGAGCCTCGAAAACCAAGGGGCCTCGATCAATCTGAACTCAGCTCGCTATTACCTGCGATTTGCGCCGTGATAGCACGAATTTGAGCGCCCAATCTGACGCACTCAGAATAATTAGAGGTACCCTAAAGCTATTACCAGTAATACTGCCGGAGACCTGCGCGCAATCCGATGGCGACCGTAAATAGCATTAAGCCGCCGTGGTGAGTCTGCGCACCACGTTACTATGGGTGTGTCATTCCCTGATCTTCCACTGGCGCTGCCATACGTACCGCCGCGATATCTTCAGCGGTGCCCAAGCCCTGTTCTGCCCGCTGCAAGGCCAGCCTGGCATACTTCAACGCGGCCTTTCTGACTGGTTCATCGTCGACACTCGCCAGCGCCCGAAAACCTTTCTGCAAGCGGATCGCTACCTCCACCGTGGCAGCACCGTCACGGGCGATAGGTGTAAACGCATCGTCAAACATATCGTCCACTGATAGAAGCGGGACCTCTATCCTGTCGTACTCCGTTTCATCCTCATCGGACGTTTTGTCATCCGTCTGGTGTGGCTGGCCCCAGAGTAGGAACAGGCGCACCATCCTGCCGATCACATCAATGGCGGTGCCCGGATCATTGACAGCCGGTGATAATGCGCGGCTGGCAATTTCCGTGAGCACCACCAGTGCGAAACGCGGATCATCTTCAAAGGTCCGATCTTTGTCGATCAGAAAGGCCTCTAACAGTTGCTTGCGCTCTTCATCTGTCATTTCACCAGACGAACTCCTGATATAGGCCAGGGGACGATCAGGCGTGACAAAAGTGCCGGGCAGCACGGCCAATCGGATTCTATCCTGCCACTCGCAAGCGCAGTCCTGTAGTTTAGCCATGTCGATATGCTGGACGTAGCCGACCTCAGGGCTGAATAACTTTTCCCCTGTGGGGATGTCCTCGCTCGCTGGAATACCGTGTAGCGCAGGCGCATCCCGTCGACGACACAAAGCATCCGCCGCCGCTCTCTCAATGGTGTCAATGGTCGTGCCTATCCTGCCGAGGCGGGCAATTCCGTCGACCCAGCGCAAGAAGGTTACGATAACGATAGAGAATACCAGCGCGGTCAGCACCAGCAAGGTGAAAAGACCCGCATCCTCGTAGTATTGGTTGTTTAAAGCCGTCAAGGAGACGATGCTGTAAATAAAGGCACCGACAAAGGTCGACAAGGCGTTCTGCGACAAATCATCGGCAATCACAAGTTTCAAAGAGCGCGGCGTTGCTGTGCTGCTGGCCGAGGAATAGGCAGCAACCATGGATGCTACAGCCAGCGTCGCAATAACCATCATGCTGGAGGCCATCACGGATAACAGCGCTTCCACCGATTCAGGGCTTACCTCTGGCAACCAGATGCCCAGACCCGAATCATCCGTCAGCTTTGCCAGGAAGGCGGCTCCCACCGATAGCAGGGAGATTATCAACGGCTTTACCCAGAGCAACTTGCGTAATTGTTGCAATTGGAATCTAAGCTTATCCAGCGACAGGTTTGCGGACATCTTCATCTCCATTGATCTATGGCCTGAGCGATCTCGCCGCGCCCCTGGTCGCACACAAGCCGATGGATATGACTGGAGGTACTGTTGGCACTTGATATGTTCCCTGCCTGGGACGGCCATTTGGGGGCGAAAAATGCGGCTTTAACGACCCACGTACATGCGTTAATCATAACTTTACTAAACTGATCAGACGATTACTGTGGTCCGACCCCGTTCTCCGATCTCTCTTTTGGCGGTTGCGCTCACGCTGCTATAGTGCGGTGAAGCCGATACCCCAGCGGAGACGCGATGATCCAACCCATGCAACAAAGCGATTTCCCCGCAGTCTACGAACTCGTCAAATCCACGGAGGTGCTGGACGTGCACACGCCCTACACCTACTGGGTCCTGCTCAACCAGGCCTCGAACCTGTCCTTCGTAGCTCGGCGCCCTGACTGCTTGGCGGGCTTCATCACCGGCATGGGCCCGTTTCGCGCCTGCGGTGAGGCCTTCGTCTGGCAGATCGGAGTTCATCCGGAGCTGTTGCGCCAGGGCATCGGACGCGAACTGCTCGGGCACTTCGTCGATGCCGCGCACTCGCGGGGATTCAACAGCATCTGCACAACCATCTCCGAAAACAACCAAGCCTCGCTCGGGCTGTTCGCGCAAATGGCCCGGGCGCTCGGCCAGCCCCTGGAACGGGAGACAAGCACGGGCACCATGGGGGCCCTCATGCTGGAAGAGATCCTCTACCGGATCCGGCTCGCCTGATCACGGTAATCCCCCCTGGTTCAGACCGATACGGTGCACGTCAAAGAAAGATCACATGGCCGAAATGGGATACAACAAAAACTCACACGGGGCATACCATGGTTAACACAAATCAGCTCGGACTGGGCGACAAGCTCATCGCACTGCTTGCCCCTGTGTTGGGCGGTGCCCTGCTGGCCGGAATCTCCATCGCCATTGACGTGGTTGGTGGACAGGAACTCGCATTTTTGGATCCGGCCTACGTCCTCAAGACGGGGCTGTACGCCGCAGCGGGTGCCCTTCTCAGCGCCACTTTGTTTGCTGCGCGCTACATTATCCTGTCCGCGAAGGCGGCGGAGACGGGCTACCTCCAGGTCCCCTGGAGTTCCGGCTCCGCCAGTCACGAAACACGCATGGCGAAGATCGACGCGACCTCTGCAGTCAGCCAGTACTTCGCGGTAGTCGACAACAAGGTCGACGGTGCCCTGGCCCAAGAACTGGCCATTCGGGTCATGCATACTCAAATCGCGGAGCAGACGGAGAACCTGGCCCGTCAGGGCCGGGTTCACTTCGTCTCAACGAACCCCAGAAACCCCGCCTTGCGTCATAGTCAATCCCTTGCAGTCAGGGCACTGTGCTCCGACGGCTATGATCTGATCGTCGCCTCCGCCCACCAGGGAGACCAGATTCTGGCTACCGACTTCCAGAACTCCGCCTTCTGGTGGCTTAACCCCAAGATCGCCTTCGCCTTCCTGGAGCACAACCTGGACATGATCCGCAAAGGCGCCACCATTACCCGGATCTTCGGCCGCCACCACCCAGTGTGGGAAGAAGACGAAACCGGTGCCAAGCAGGCATTGATCGAATTACAGGCGAAGATCGTCGGACTCGACGTCTACACCATCGATTACACAGACTTCGAGCCGCAAAACGGCTTCGATATCGAACCCATCGACCAGCTTTCCCTCATACGAAACGGCGCGGTTCAACCGAGTCTGGAGTGGAGAATCGACGCGCAGGGCAACACCGACAAGGTCTATTTCGTACTAGGGCAGGCGCGCCTGGACACCTTGAGGGACAACTTCCTTAAGCTACTCGCATCGGCCAAGCAGGGCTCGACGCTTCGGCGCATAGAAGCCGATAAATGCTTCGATCCCTCGCAACCTACAGACTGTGTGCTGCTACAACAGGCCTTCAACGATATCGCAGAGACCTGCCGGGCAAGTTCTCGGGTAGCCGAGGCCAAGTAAGCGGCCGCGTCATCCCGCACGGATCGGTCCTAACCCACCGAGCCTTCAATCCGGCTACGAGCCGGTGATTTATTTCGCTGTTCGACCCCGCGATTCGGTGACTTGTTTATTCATGATAGACCCGTGCTGCCTGCCTTCTTCCCTCGCTCATGAGCCGCGTGCGTTCTCAATGATCACCTCGACCCGACGGTTCATCTGGCGACCTGTTGCCGTGTTGTTGTCCGCGACCGGCTGATGCATGCCTTTGCCCAAGGCGGATAGGCGCTGCCCACTAATCCCCTGCTGCATTAGCCAGAATCTGACAGCCTCAGCGCGGCGTTGTGACAGTGCCTGGTTATATTGATCTCCGCCAACGCTGTCGGTATGTCCCTCGATGACGACAGTCCGTTCCGGGTACTCGTTGAGAAAGGTCACCAACCGGCCAAGATTTCCCATTGTGCCGGCTTTGAGATCGGACTTCCCGGTCTCGAATAGCACGTCGCCCAGGGTCAGAACCAGTCCGCGGTCAGTTTCTCTCGCCTCCAGCTCTTCGATCTGACGCCGCAGCCTGGCAGCCTCGCGCTCAGATTCCACCACAGCCGTGGCTGCTGCTGCACGCGCCGCATCAGCGGCATCTCGCGCCTGGTCTGCCTCGCGAGTCCGGGCGGCGAGTCGGGCACTCTCACGTTCCTCGCTCAGTCTGCTGCGCTGATCCTCTGCATAACGAGTCGCAGCCCTGGCCTTGGCGATCTCGACCTTGCGATCGGCCATCAAAACCCGGTGGGCACCGAGTTCAGCATCACTGCCAACAGGTTGTTCGGCCAGCCGAACCGCGGCTTCAGCCTCCCTGATGGCTACCGGTACCCGGCTACCCAGGTTCGGGTCTTGCTGCAATTGGCTCAGCTTGGCGCGGGCATCGGCGGCCCCTGGCGGACTGACCGGCGCGCTGGCGCAACCAACCAGAAAAACCAGGATCATGGCTGCCGCCAGCAAAGGTCTTGCTGCCAGACGGTATTTGCGGATTGACGTCTTCATCGCACTGCTCCTCCGCGCTGCAATTCTTCGGTCAGGGCATCAACAGCCTTGATCAGCTCTATGTTGACCTCTTCGGCCTTCTTCGACTCAGCCCTGGCAGAGGCAAGCTCGGCTTCCACCCGCGCCTCCTGCGCCCGGCGATCAGCCAGCATCATGTTGTTTTCGCTCACCGCTCGGTTGGCCGACTGCAGCTTCTGTCGCGCAGCATCCAGCTCCGCGCCGGCATAGTGGCCCGCGTCGTTCTTCTCGGCATTGGAGATGGCCGTACGGGCAGCGTCCAGTGACGAAGTGGGTTCAATCTGAGGGGTGGATGCGCAAGCACCAAGTATCAGTGCCGCGCTGAAAACGCCTGCTATGCCGGCTATCCGCCGGCCAGTCGGGTATTGGGTGGTTTTGCTCATCTCAACGCTCCAAGGTGGCATGAACATGCAACAGGTCAGAGCATGAGCAAATACAGGGAAGGTTTCCGTCCGCTAACGCACATATGATCTGGGGACGGACGAGCAGGGTCTGAGCGCGGCAAGCTATTGAATCAATGTGATAATGAACCCCGTTTGAGCGGACAATCATCCCTTGTTCTGAACATTAAGCCCTCAAAACCTGACCCCAATGCATTGCCTGCGGTCACTTGTGGTATTTCGCCCGATCCGGAATGACGTTCCGGATGCCGCCCCTTGGATCCTGCACGTCTCCCTCGTAGCGCGGCAGGAGGATGACGTGCAGGTGGTCGATGCTCCGTCCCGCCGCCCGGCCGTCGTTGTTGCCCACGGTATAGGCGTCGGGCCGGTTGCCCAGAAAGGGGAGTCCGAGGACACCTTCGATGTGATCC
>JBHEOJ010000129.1:0-5577 GCA_046260855.1 Thioalkalivibrio sp. | reverse complement strand
TTCCTGTACGGCGTTTGAGTCATCACCGGCAGGAGGCCGGTGACCGACTCTATTTTTAACCGGACAACGATTCACCCATGCAATGCCCTTGGAGGCAATCTATGAAAGGCATCACCCCCATCAACACCCTCAAGCTCCTGACCCTGCCCGCCCTGCTTGCGCTGGCCCTGATGGCCGGCTGCTCGGACAGCGGACCCGCAGAAGAGACCGGTGAAGCCATCGACGATGCCGTGCAGGACGCCCAGGACGCGATCAGCCCACCGGGGCCCGCGGAAGAGGCCGGCCGGGAGATTGATGAGGCCGTAGACCGGGCAACCGGTAACTGACACCAGCGCGCCACGTGCAGACGAAAACGCTGCGGGCCGCTTCAAACTGGTCATTTGAGAAGCAAAGACAGTCAATACAACGATTCACCACAATTACAAGGAGATCATCATGCTCAGCTGGGCACTTACCTTTATCATCGTCGCCATCATCGCCGGCGTGCTGGGCTTTTCCGGCATTGCAGGCACCGCATCATGGATCGCCCAGGTATTGTTCGTGGTGTTCCTGGTGCTTCTGGTGGTCTCGCTGATCAGCGGCCGAAGGGTCTGAGAACCCCGACGCCAACGCCAAGCCATACGCGGGCGGTGCCGCAAGGTACGCCCGTTTTCATACCGGCCCCTGCCCGGCATACAATGGCCCCATGCATTCATCGCCCATGACCCACGGTCCTGGGCCCACACGGGGATCCCCATGGCTGATTCACTTCGCGACCAGCTGCTCAAGACCGGCTTGGTAGACGAGAAAAAACTGCGCCAGGCACGCCAGGGTAAGAAACCTGCGGGCAAAAAACCCAAGGCCGCGCGCCACCAAGCCAGCGAACAGAACAAGGTCGCAGAGGCGGCACGCCTCGCCCAGGCCGAACGCTCCCGGGAACTCAACCGCAAGCAGCAGGAGGCGGCTGCACGCAAGGCCCTGGAGGCGCAACTGCGCCAGATCGTGGACACCCACAAGGAATCCCGGGACAAGGCCGATGTGGCCTATCACTTCCAGCAGGCAGGCAAGGTCCGGCGCATCCATGTCACCAAGGATCAGCAGGAACGTCTGAGCCGCGGTCAACTGGGCATCGTGGTCCTGGCCGGCAACCATGAACTGCTGCCCCGGGTTGCCCTGGACAAGATCCGGGAACGGGATCCCGGCTGCGAGATCATCTGCAACGAAGCCGGCGAACAAGCAACGACCGCCAGGGAAGATGATCCCTATGCCGGCTACGAAGTCCCCGATGACCTGATGTGGTGAACGGATTGGATCCCGGACAGGACGCCAAGCTCGACGACAAGACTCTGGACAGTCTCGGCGAACGTCGGCGTCATGCCCTGCGCCTGGTGGCCCTGGGCAGCCTGTCCGCGCTGGTCCTCTGGCTCGTGCTCTGGCAGCCGGTGGCGGTCGCCGATGCTCTGGCCTGGGGTGAAGCCCTGGCCCTGCTCCCCCTCACCATCCCCCTGCTTATCCTCATCCAGGCCCTGCTGCTGGCCCTGGCCCAGCCCGGCACCCTCATCCTGTGGCTGGTGGCACCTTTCTATTCACCGATCGTGGCTGCCGCCATCCTCACCGCCGGCAGCGCCCTGGGTGCCCTGGGCGCCTATTACACCTCGCGCTGGCTGGGGCAGACCTGGCGCGCCGGACCCACCGGGCAACGGGTGATCGCACTGCTCTCGCGCAAGGGTGATTTCTGGACCCAGCTGATCCTTCGGGTGTTGCCGGGCTTCCCCCATTCGGTGGTCAACTTCGGCGCCGGCACCCTGGGCCTGCCCCTGGGGCCGTTTCTGCTGGCCACCACTATCGGGCTGTCGCTGAAATGGCTCATCTACGCCTCAGCGGTCCACACACTGATCCACGATGGCGACGAAGTGGGCGATTTTGATCCCATCGCCCTGCTGCCCCTGCTCGCCCTGGCCCTGCTCCTGGCCGGCGGACGGCTGGTGCGCTCGCGACTCTCATGAGAAAGAAACGAGGCCTGTATCACGGGGCTGTCGCCGGTAAGGCACGCGAGCACCATGTGCCCCCGCAATGAACAGGGGCCGCATTTGCGGCCCCTGTTCATTGCATCTTGCGCCCGGTGTTTCAAGCCACATCATGACTGCGCATGCTGCCCGTGTACTGGGCCACAAGACCGGCCACGCTGGCTTCGTCGAATGGCCGCAGACCGCTGAGCACCAAGCTCTTGGTGCCCGTGCCCACGGACTCGCCGCCGGCGCGGATCTCAAAACCCAGACGCACATCGCCGCGCTTGCCGCGCACCTCGAGGATGGACTCCGTGAGTACCAGTTCCGACTCGCGCATATCCATGCGCTGTAGGTCGAAGCCCATGCCCTCGTAGATCACCAGGGGGCGGTCAGGGTTGATCATCACCCCATGCTCACGCATCAGGGGCACCAGCACATTGGGGAAGGTCTGGCCGGAGAAGGCCACATAATTGCGCACGAAGGCCTCTGCCAGCGTTGCGTCGTGGACCGCCTCCCCGCAACGGCGCACCTTGAGATAGACCTTGGCGGCGGTGTCCGTGATCTCGAAATCGGCTGCATCCGTGTTGGGGAAGTTCAGCCCCAGCCCGGCACCCACCATGCCCGTGAAACTGAAGCTCATGCGTGGGCTCAGGCCGTAACGGGCCAACACCAGGGAGAAAAGCAGGTCTCCGGGCACCACGAAGCGTTTGGCCCCCGGGTTGTGGATGGGATTGAAATCGCCGGCCACTTCCTTGGCGAAACGGCTGCCCTGATCGGCGCTGATGCGCACCAGACCTTCGGCACAGGCGTGATAGGAATCCAGAAACATGACGGCCCTTCATTGCAGATTGGAATACGACGACAGGCCCTCGAGCCCGCCAGACCGCGCATTCTATCGCTTTCGGGATGTCCGCGGTGAGTCCCTCGTCACCGGGTACGCCGCGTCCGTCCGGCTCAGGACCCCGACGTGCTGAGGCTGAACAAGTGCCAGAGCATGTAACCACCATAGACAGCCAGCAGCATGCCTGCCATCAGGGTGATGGGGCGTAGCCCCTTCTCCTCGGGGATCTCGATGCCCTGCTGACGCAGGCGGCGGTGCCACAGGAAACGCCGCAGGCGCCACCAGACAAACCAGATCAGTGCCAGGGCTGTAAGGAACTTGAGCATGCAGGAAGGACCGTGCGCCCAGGGGCGCGGGATGAATTCGGGGCCCATGATAAGCTATCTGCCAAAGCGCATCATGGGGGTGAGGTATCACCCGACAGCCCGGCTACTGAAACCGACCACCCGTGATACGCCCCGCACCGTCCAACACAGCGAAGTAGCGGCTGTTGTTCATGCGAAACTCCTTGGTGGTGATATCGCCTGGCAGCACCAATTGCACATCGGGATAGTTCTGGCGGAACACCTGGGTCGTGGGCCGGGTGGCGATGAAGTCATCGAAGGCGGGCATGTCGTTCACGAAACCGGACCGAGGCTCGGGGGGCGGATTGCCGACATCCAGCGCCGTGGACAGGGCGCAGCCGCTCACGAATATGAACAACAAAATCACGCCGAGCACTTTTCTGAACATCATGATCATTCCCCCGTTCAATTGCCTGCCGTGATCCTGATCTACCCGCACTGTAGGGCGCCTCTAAACTATTCGTGAGCACGCATCTTGAACACTCTAATCCGCGCTCTCGGCGCTGCAAGTCTTCGCAATAGCTCGCTATGACGTGTGATTTACGCCTTGATAGCACGAATCTGAGCGTCCAATCTGGCGCACTCAAAATAGCTGAGGCGCCCTGAATACAACATGAACCCCGACATCCACCGACCCTGGCCCCTGGGCCACCCCCTGCTGGTGATCGTGCTGGCCCAGCTGTTCGGCACCTCGCTCTGGTTCAGCGTCAACGGCATTGCCCTGTCCCTGCAGCGGGAAACCGGGCTCAGCGAGCCGGGGCTGGGACTGCTGACGGTGGCCGTGCAGGCAGGCTTTATCGCCGGCACCCTCCTGCTGGCCACCACCGGGCTGGCGGACCGTTATCACGCCAGTCGGCTGTTTACCCTCGCCGCCATCGCCGGCGCGATCATCAACGCCGCCTTCATCCTGGTGGCCCACGAATTCCCCCTGGCCCTGACACTGCGCTTTCTCACCGGCCTGTGCCTGGCCGGCATCTATCCCCTGGGCATGAAACTGGTGGTCAGCTGGACACCCCAGCACGCCGGGCTGGCCCTGGGCTGGCTGGTGGGCATGCTCACCCTGGGCACCGCCCTGCCCCACCTGATACGGGGCGCCACCCTGGAGCTCTCCTGGCAATGGCCCCTGTTGATAGCCAGCCTGCTGGCGCTGCTGGCTGCCCTGATGGTGCACCTCCTGGGAGACGGTCCCCACCTGCCGGCCACCGCCCGGGGCGGTCGCCCCTGGTCCGGGCTTGCCGCCTTTCGCCGCCGCCCATTTCGGGCCGCCGCGCTGGGCTATTACGGTCACTGCTGGGAGCTGTACGCCTTCTGGACCCTGGCCCCCCTGCTGGTGCTGCGGGAGCTCAATCGTCTGGAGATCTCGGCCCAGTGGATGCCCTGGCTGGCCTTCGCCGTGATCGGCATCGGCGCCATCGGCTGCATCCTCGGCGGCCGTCTGAGCCGCAACCTGGGCAGCCTGCGGGTGGCCCGGGGTGCCCTGGGCATCTCCGGCGGCCTGTGCCTGTTCTACCCCCTGCTGGGCGGGATTGCCCCGTCACTGCTGCTGATCCTGCTGCTGGTCTGGGGCCTGACGGTGATCGCCGATTCACCCCAGTTCACCACCCTGGCCTCCATGAGTGCCCCGCGCGACCGTCTGGGTGCGGCCCTGGCCATGATGAATGCGCTGGGCTTCGCCCTCACCCTGCCCTCCATTGCCCTGGTGATGCACCTGTGGTCCGGGTGGGGTCTGGCAGTGTTGTGGTTGCTGTTGCCGGGCCCTGTGTTGGGCCTGTGGGCCTTGAGTCGGGCCCGGGAGGGGGATTACCGGGTGGGTGGTGGCGATCAGCGCTGAGCGCAAATCGTAGAAATTATATTTCTGACACCACGGCCACAAAAAAGCCCGGCCGATGCAGATCGGCCGGGCTCCAGTACCGCAAAGAACAACTCAGTCCTGGCGGGAGGTCACTTCCAGCAGGTGATAACCGAACTGGGTCTGCACCGGGCCCTGCACCGTGTTCACCGGGGCGGAGAACACCACCGTGTCGAACTCGGGCACCATCTGACCGCGACCGAAGCTGCCCAGCTCGCCACCCTGCTGACCGGACGGACAGGAGGAGTATTCCTTGGCCAGGGCGGCAAAATCCTCACCGGCCTCGATGCGGGCCTTCAGTTCATTGCAGAGTTCTTCAGAATCCACCAGCAGGTGTCGTGCGGATGCCTTGGCCATGATTGTTGTCCTCGATTGGGAAAAATGTCGAAAGGGGATTATCCCGGACATGGGCCCCCGGCGAAACCAGCTAGCCCGGATATTGCACCAAGGATCGCGAATGATTGTGGTCTCTCGGCCTGTCTCGCGCCGTCTCTGGAAGGAGAAGCGTAGCCGTAGCTACGGTTCGACTGAAGAGCAAGCGAGACGGCCCGAGAG
>JBHEOJ010000128.1:0-5674 GCA_046260855.1 Thioalkalivibrio sp. | reverse complement strand
ATGAAGTGCCTGAACGAGCCCATTGCCCGCCAGGCTAACCAGGAAGATGGCTGCACCGGGCACTTCTGGGAGGCGCGGTTCAAGTCCCAGGCCCTGCTCACCGAGGCGGCGCTGCTCAGTTGCATGGCCTATGTGGATCTCAACCCAGTGCGGGCCGGGATGGCGGCCACGCCGGAGACGTCCGAGCACACCAGCATCAAGGAGCGGGTCGAACCGCGTTTCGATCTGGCCCAGGCGGTGCGGGAACAGATGCAGATGGACGCGCTGCTGCGTTTTGATGACCGGGTGAAGCCACTACTAGCGTTTGAAGGGGCGTTCGCTGATCGGGAACAACCCGGCATCCCGTTCGCGTTTGAGGATTACCAGGCCCTGGTGGACTACACCGGGCGGGCGATCGACCCGAGAAAGAAAGGCGCCATTGCCAGCGCCCTGCCTCCAATCCTGCAGCGGCTGGGCATCACACCGGATCAATGGCTGGACCAGAGTACGCGGTTTGAGGCGCTTTACCGGTCGCAGCGACGACGATCAGCGGCCTGACGACCTACCCCTGAGGGGTTTCCATGCAGCGGGCCTGGGCCGAGGATGGGCCGTGGGTGGGGTTCATGTGGCGGGGTCAAAATCGGGAAAATGAGGGGCTAAAGGCGGCCCAGGCGAGGGGCAAGGGGAACGGAAACGGCGGGGGCCGTTGTCATAATGGGGCTGAGGCGAAATGACTGAGCAAACTCGTCAAGAGTAACTCGTCAAGAGTGACTGTCCCTTGCCTCTTGCTGTTGATGGGGTCGTAGTCGGGGTGAATGGCATACTTCGAGGCCGACAACTGAATAGGCCCGCCGGGCATATCCATACGTACCGCAACGTTTTCAGCCCCTGCCAGCAGATGGGCGGAGGTCAGAATCGCTCGCCCACCATTAAGCAGCACGCCCGAACCGTAAAAACCTTCTGCAGCCACCTGCACCACACCGTCGTAACCCTCCCCGGGCAGCACCCGGTAGCGGTCAGGGTCGCGAGTGACGGTTACCATATACACTCACCTCAGTGACTGACGGCCTTCGAACAGGCAGCGCAGGGTGTCCAGGGGGTCACGCATGTGAACTTGGTCAGCAAGATGATAACCAAGGATGAGATCTTCTATGCTAGCGCATTGCGGCCCATTGAAGCCACGCGGTGAGTTCATGCTCGTCTGTTCAAGCAAGTGCCTGTTCAAGCAAGTGCCTGTCCCCTGTTCCCGCAACTGCTCTGAAACCCAATCGGGCAAGTCCCCAAAGCGCTTGCTCAGCTGCCGTCAGGAGTGCCTCTCCCTATTCCGACTCCATTACAGCAGTGCCGCGCAGATCCGCAAGCTTCACCATCAAGGTCATCGGATCCAACGGCGAGGGCTCGAAGCCGACGCGTACGTAAAACGCCCGAGCCTGGGGCGAGAGCGCGTGCACCAATATCCCGCGAATGCCAATCGTGTCTGCAGCGGCCACCACCCGCAAACACGCATCGCGCACCAGGGCACGTCCGATACCTTGCCCCCGCAATGATTGATCGACGGCCAGCCTGCCCAGCACCACCACCGGAATGGGATCAGGCATGTTGCGCCGCAAGCGCCCAGTGGCTACCTCGGCAGCCACCGCACTGGAGGCCAACGCGAAATAGGCCAACACCCGATCGCCCTCGCAGGCGACGAAGGTGCGTGATGCCCCAGTCGCCTGGTTCTTCATTGCCCGTTGTTTGAGCCAACGATCCAGATTCTCAACATCACAGGTAAAGGCTTCGGTATCGTGATGCGCTCCCAAAGGCTCGGGGGCGGCCAGCGTTACACTCAATCCCACGGCGCCGGCGTTTGCAGTGTCTTTTGCAGACGTTCGTTGGGTGCCCCTGCACGATCCAGACACGCCAGGAACTCGGCGTGGGCTTGCGGGCTGACGCGGATAAGCGCTTGGTCCAGCAAGGCTTCTTCTGCGGCCTGTTGGGCTGCTTCCAAAATGAAATCAGTGCGGTTCTTGCCGCGCACCTTGGCGGCGGAGTCAATCAAGCTGCGTAGCTCCGGCTTGATACGCAGGTTAAGCGCGGTGCGTTTGGTGAGGGGATCGACTGCAGGCATGAGGCTGACTCCAGAGGCTTAATGGATAGATGATAGCCGTATGTAATGTCCTTGTCATTACATACCTTCGGGTGCCGGAATATCCACCTTTATCGGATCAGGGCCGAGCCACCAGCAGGGCATCGCACGCTCACGCAGCCCCACTGTGCATCTGTGGCAGCGGCTATGCGTTCGTCTGCCCAAGCAGGCAACTCTCCAAATTTCAGGGATATTTGCTTGCGCAGGGCACCTTCCACTCCTTTATGGCACCCTTCCTGAAGCGCTTGCTCACGCTCAACGCGCTCAATGGTATTCACATAAGGCATCTTCTTCTCCTCCTGTATGGCAGGTGAATGCAGGAAGAAGATGGGATGAACACGAGGTCAGTGGCTCCCCAGCAAAGCCTCCAGACTGTCGACCCCCATGATCTCCACGGCCCACTCGTCCAGTTGCTCGTCACTGGCCTGGCTCAAACGCTCGTCAGCCCAGTCAGGAAGCTCGCCAAACTTCAACGGAATCTGCTTGCGCAAGGTATCTGCCACACCAAGGTGGCGACCTTTTTCAAGCCCCTGCTCCATTCCCTGCTGAAGCGCTTGCTCACGCTCAACGCGCTCAATGGTATTCACGTAAGGCATCTTCTTCTCCTCCTGTATGGCGTAGACCGCCTGCACAAACACCGGTTCCAGCTCTCTGGGCAGCTGGATCATCCAGTCGATGATCTTGAACAGACGCACGACCTGCTCGCGGCTATAGCCCCGATCGTACAGCAGCCGAACCAGAGCAATCTTGACATCCTTGCGCGTGGCACCATCCTTGACCCGCTTGGCCTTGATCTGTGCCCTCACCACAAGGGCAAAGACGTTGTCGCTGGCCTCCAGATCCGCCCAGCGCTCTTCCCAGTCAATCAGTTTAGCCGCGGGGAAGGTAAAGGACAGCTCGCACCCCCAGCGCTCGTAGTGGAAGGTGGTAGGCCGGAAGCTGTCTCGGGTATCGGCTAGCACTGCCAGACTCACCACATCCACCCCATACCGGTCCCGCAGACGATACTGATAGGTGAACATCCGCTGGGCAAAACCCTCCTCCGGCTCGCCCTGCACTTCCACATGGATCAGCACCCAGGTCTCATCGCCATCACGTGTATAGACCTTGATCAGCTTATCCGCATAGCGTCGACCCGTGTTGGCGTCCGCCGTGATCTGCTGTAGCTCCGTGTCCTTCGGGCTGTAGCCCCGTGACCAGTCCACCTCATCGTGGATCGCCGGGAACAGCAACTGCGTGAATTCCCGGAAGTAGTGTTCCAGGGCCTCCTTCCAGGGGCTGTCGTTATCCGTGGGCCTGTCAGTGTCTTGATCGGTCATGCGGACTCCACTCTATCCTCTGAGAATGCTCTCAGTGCTTATCCTCAGCACGAACGGCTTGGACGGCGCACTGCCTGTCCCTTCCCTTTCGGACGTCAAGCTGTCCTTCATAACGCAGGGAGTGCCTGTCCCTGCCTCCGCCGATAGGGAGATACGTTTACTACGGCTTGAACATCTCTTCTAAGTTGCTGGCAAACAGGATGTCACGCAACCAGGCTTTCAACTGATCGCGGTCAGCTTGTTCAATTCTTGACTCCACCCAATCCGGCAGTTCACCAAATTTTAGTTTAAGTTGACTGTGAAGGGTCTCGCAGGACTCCTCTCGACGGGCATCGTTCAGGAATGATACCTCATCCCGCAGCGCCCGCTCCCGAACGAACGCCAGGCGGCGGGTCTCTTCGTCGGCGCTGAGCTCGCGAATACGGCTCATCGCCTTCTTGACCGGTTCATGGGCAACATTGGCCATAATGAGTTCCTCCTGCCAGTGCTTGAAGAAGGTAATCCAGGCGCGCAGAGGGCCTTCCGGCAAGCCCAGGCGATCCGCCTTGTTCAGTTCGATCAGGTTCATCTGCAGGATATTCCCCAGCGTCACATCGGGCTGGCGTTCATCGCGCATCTCGAAGCGCCAAATGGCTTGCTCGCGCTCAGCGGCTTTTTCCGTAAACAGGTCGAAGTCCAGCAGGTGCAAGCCCACCGAGGCACGCAGCTCCTGATAATCCTCCCCAGCACTCAGTTGGCTGCCCAGCGTGCGAGCCAGGTAGAACAGTCCCCGCTTGTGCCAGGCACCGTAGCGGCGTACCTGTACCTCGACATTGTAACCGTCAAGAGTGACTGTCCCTTGCCGGCCACGGCCCACTCGGGCCGGCCGTCCTTTTCGATGATCTGCACACTCATTGGTAGACACCCTCGCGCGGGGCGATCCGGATGACATGGATGGTGACGGTTTCGTCGCTGACGGTGTAGACCACGCGCCAGTAGCCGGGATGATCGGTGAGATTTTTCACCTGGTTGGCCAGGCTCTCCGGGCAAGGCTCAGGGGGATCGGCTTGGCAAACATTCTGGGCCTCGGGGATAACGTCTTCGATGAGGCTCCATTGTCACAAGGGGCGGTTTTAGGCTGCATGACTACGCAATAGGGGCCAAGCGCCCTGCTTGGAAGCTTCCAAAATCACGATTTCCACGATTGTGCCATCTTTCGCATAACTGACATGGGTATTCCAGTCTTGCGAAGACTCCTTTGCAATGGCCTTGTCGGAAAGATGCACGACGAGAATATCGTCAGCTTCATCGTACGTAGTGCGCATAGTCAATCCTCCCATTGGAAGTGATGCATGACGGTCTTGACGATCAGTCTATCTTCAAGCACCACAGCGGCACAGACGAGATTATCGTGGCGTCCTTCTATGGCCTTGGCGACCCATAGCCGGATATCATCCTTATAGCGTGCCTGACCGTTTTCCAGAAGCTCGCCTAGCAACGCCTCCGTGATATCTCGTTCCGCCATACGCTCGCGTGCGTGGCGCGTCACCTGTACTTCCAAGCCAAATCGCTGACAGAACACCTAGGCTCACCGCTGTTTTATCATGTCTTCAGCGTAGCATGAACAGCTCGACGGGGACTCGTTGCCAGCCTGATGAAAATCCACCCAGAGTCTGCTGTCACGCCCCCACCTTGGCCACCTGCCCTCCCCTGCGCTAATCTACACTCATTCCGGCTACGGACCCAGCCGGTGAACGACCGTCCAGGAGGGACCCATGCCGCGCCCACGCTGCCAACAGATATCGGTTACCGACACCCCCTACTACCACGTCGTTTCGCGCTGTGTGCGACGCACCTTCCTGTGTGGACAGGATCAGGCCACCGGCAAGAGCTTTGAACATCGGCGGCAATGGATCGAGGATCGGATCCGGCTGCTGGCGTCCTTGTTTGCCGTGGACATCGCCGCCTATGCGGTCATGTCCAACCATTATCATCTGGTGGTCAAGCTGGATCCCGGCCAGGCCGGGCGCTGGACGGATGACGAGGTGCTGAGGCGGTGGAGCTGCCTGTTCAAGGGACCGATTCTCGTTCAGCGTTATCTATCTGGCGAGAACCAGGAAAGCTACGAGCTGGGCCAGGTGGCGGAGTTCACCCAATGCTACCGGCAACGGCTGGCCAGCCTGAGCTGGTTCATGAAGTGCCTGAACGAGCCCATTGCCCGCCAGGCTAACCAGGAAGATGGCTGCACCGGGCACTTCTGGGAGGCGCG
>JBHEOJ010000127.1:0-5839 GCA_046260855.1 Thioalkalivibrio sp. | reverse complement strand
CCGCCACTACCACCGGCGGGTGCTGCAGGGACTGCGGGCGCCTCGCCACCGGACTGCATGGCATCCAGCAACGCCTCGAATTCATCATCGGGGATATCGCCGTCTCCGGCGGGGAGCGTGGCCGCGGGGGCGGGGCTCGGAGCCTGCGCCGGGGCAGGCGCTGCAGCCACAGGGGCTGGCGCTAGCGGCGGGGCATCGGCGGGTCCGGTCATGGACTCAAGGCGCTTTAACAGCCCCGGGTCAGCGGGACCTGGCTCGGTGCCGGCACGGGTCTCGTTGAACATGCGGGTGACCACATCCAGGACTTCGAGCACGGCGTCCATGAGTTCGCCGTCCACCTGGCGCTGCCCCTGGCGCAGGACGTTGAAGACATCTTCGGCCCGATGACATACGGCCACGAGGTGGGTGAGATTGAGAAAGCCCGCACCGCCCTTGATGGTATGGAAACTGCGAAACACAGAGTTGAGCAAATCCTTGTCCGTCGGATTGCGCTCAAGCTCCACCAGTTGTTCGCTGAGACCATCCAGCAACTCTCCGGCCTCAACCAGGAAGTCCTGAAGGATCTCGTCATCGGTATCCAGACTCATCCGCTACCTCTATCTCGTTGTTCCGGAACTCAGAAGCCCAGACTGGAAAGCAGGTCGTCCACGTCGTCCTGTCCGCTGACCACATCGCTTGCGCCTGCTGTGCCGGGCACCGCAGGCCCCATGCCCTTGTTCTGGTCTTCCTGACGCATTTCCTGTTGTTTTTTGGACTCTGGTGGGGCCATACGATCGCCGGAGATACGGATCAGACCCACCAGGTTCTGTTCCACGTCCTGCACCAGATTGATCACGCGACGGATCACCTGCCCCGTCAGATCCTGGAAATCCTGGGCCATGAGCACATCGGAGAGGTTGCGGCGAATGGACTCGGCATGCACGTTGACCTGCTCCAGGAATGCACCCAGCTCGCCGCTCAACTTGCGAAACTCCTCGGCGGACAGATCGCGGGAACGAAAGCGCTGCCAGACCTCGGACAGTTCACCGGCGCGGCTGGCCAAGCCCTCGGACATGGGCAGGCTCTCCTCCACGGCAGTAAGTGTGCGGTGGGCGGCCTGCTCGGTCATAGTCACCACGTAGTTCAGACGCTCCTTGGCATCGGGTATCTCGGTGGCCGTGATCTCTGACAACCGGGAATCAAGACGGAAGGAGTTCAGGGCCTCGTGCAGATCCCGTGTGAGCTTGCCAAGCTCCTGGAACAGCACGCCCTCATGCATACGCCCCAGTTCCTCGATCAGACGGGATGCGGCTTCATCGTCCCCGGCTTCGATGTGGATGACCAGCTGGCGCGCCTTCTCCAGCTGACGGGCCTTCATCTCGGCCTGTTTTTCCTCGATATCCGGGGTGTCCATGTCAACTCCCCGCGTTGATGCGCTCAAAGATCTTCTCGATCTTTTCACGCAGGGTTTCGGCGGTGAACGGCTTGATGATGTAGCCATTGACACCGGCCTGAGCAGCCTCGACGATCTGTTCGCGCTTGGCCTCTGCGGTCACCAGCAACACCGGCATGCTTTTGAGCTTCTCATCGGCACGCACGGCCTTGAGGAGATCGATACCCGGCATGTTGGGCATGTTCCAGTCGGTGACCAGGAAATCGAAATTGCCGTTCTGCAGCATGGGCAGGGCGGTGCTGCCGTCATCAGCCTCACTGGTGTTGTTGAAGCCAAGATCCCGCAGCAGATTCTTAATGATGCGGCGCATCGTGGAAAAATCATCCACGATGAGGATCTTCATATTCTTGTCCACACTGACCTCCGACTGATTCAGATTGGCTCCGGTCTACCCTTTCGGTCGACCCGGAAATTGAATTGATCTCGTTGTGACTGCCCCAGTGGCAGCGGTCCAGCGCCTCGGGCGCCGGCCCGGATAGCACTAGATCTGCCCGGTCCACTCCGTCATGCGGGCCCTCAGACGCACCAGGGCCTGGCCATGAAGCTGACAGACCCTGGATTCGCTGACCCCCAGCACTTCACCTATTTCACGCAAATTCAGCTCGTCATCGTAATACAGAGACATTACAAGCCGCTCACGCTCCGGCAGTCCGGCCACCTGATCGGCCAGGGCGGACTTGAAGTCATCGGCCTGCAGCGCCTCATAGGGGCTGGGATCGCTGCCTGGCAGGAGATCCTCGCCCTCGGAGTCCGGTTCGAAGATGTCCTCGAAACTCAGTACTCGGCATGCGCTGGAGTCGCTCACCATGCGCTGATATTCATCCATGGCCACGCCCAGCTGGGCGGCCACCTCGGCGGGCTGGGCCTCCCGACCTTCCCGGTTTTCCACGACGCGCATGGCCTCGCTCACCCGGCGTGCGTTGCGGTGTACCGAGCGCGGCGTCCAGTCCGAGCGACGCACCTCGTCCAGCATGGCGCCCCTGATGCGTATCCCCGCATAGGTCTCGAAACTGGCGCCCTGCCCGGCGTCGTATTGTGACGCCGCCTCCAGCAACCCCACCACACCGGCCTGGATCAGGTCGTCAACCTGCACACTGGAGGGCAGACGGCCCAGCAGGTGGTAGGCGATGCGCTTGACCAGCGGCACGTGTTCGTCCACCAGACGGTTACGGTCGATGAGATCGCTGGAGTACATGGCTAGTCCGTTAATGACAGGGCCTCCCTGTCATTAAAATCCGAGCCCACCAGGCGCTCAACAAAGAACTCGATCCGCCCGCTCCCGCCGGGGGGTATAGGCCATGTATCGGCCTTGCGCGCCAATTCCTTGAATGCCCGTGCCGCCGGGCTGGACGGATAGGCCTCGGTGACCGCCTTCTGGCGCTGCACGGCCTTGCGCAGATACTCGTCGTGGGGGATGGCCCCGGCGTAGTCCAGGGTCACATCCAGGAAGCGGTCACACACGGCGGTTAGCTTGCCGAACAGCTGACGGCCCTCCTCCGGTCCGCGCACCATGTTGGCCACCACCCGCATGCGGTTGATGCCATTGTCCCGGCTCAGCACCTTGATCAGGGCGTAGGCATCGGTGATGGAGGCCGGCTCGTCACAGACCACCACCAGCACCTCCTGCACCGCACGGCAGAAACTCAGCACGCTGTCGTGCAGACCCGCGGCGGTATCCACGATGAGCACATCCACCGGGCGGCTCAGTTCGCTGAAGGCACGGACGATGCCCACGTGTTCGGCGGGCGCCAGGTCCGCCATGCGCGCCACACCCGAGGCAGCCGGCACGATGGTGATGCCGGCAGGCCCATCCACCAGGATCTCGTCCAGGCCCAGGTCGCCCTTGAGCACATGGGACAGGTTGGCCCGGGGCTGAAGGCCCAGCAGCACGTCCACGTTGGCCAGACCCAGGTCGGCGTCCATGAGCATCACCGAGCGCCCACCCTGGGCCAGGGCCACGGACAGGTTCACGGAGACGTTAGTCTTGCCCACGCCGCCCTTGCCGCTGGCCACGCCGATCACCTGCACCGGGCGGGGTGCGTTCATCCGGCGCAGTCCGGCAGCCTGGTCATTGGCCTGTTCATTGAATCTGGACATGGGCGTGTCGGTTCATCTTGTCTCGGGGCGTCACCGCCGGGCGTTGTTGCCCACGGGCGCGTTGCTGTTGCTGTCGATCCGAGGCAATGGCCACGGCACGGCTCACCAGGCGCTGCACCCGCGCCGGCTGCAGATCTTCCGGGACGCGTTGCCCCTCGCTCACGTACAGAAGCGGCAGCGCCCCGGTGCTCAGGGCCGAGAGCACCGGCCCGAGGCTGGCGGCCTCATCCACCTTGGTGAGTACTGTGGCGCTCAGGGGCAGATGCGCAAAGGCCCGAAAGGTCTCCTCCAACACCGCCTGCTGGGCATTGGCGGCCACCACCAACAGGGTGCGCAGGCGGGGGATCGCCGCCAGGCCGGCCATTTCCTCGGCCAGGCGCAGGTCCCGCTGACTCATGCCGGCTGTGTCCACGAAGACGCGTTGCTTGTCACCAAGGCCTAATAGGATATCGCCCAACTCCCGCCCTGTCTGCGCCAGATGGACCGGCACCCCCAGGATCTGACCGAAGGTCTGCAATTGACGATAGGCGCCGATGCGATAGGCGTCCGTGGTGACCAGGGCGACGGAATCCTTGCCATAACGCTGTATATGGCGAGCGGCCAGCTTGGCCACGGTGGTGGTCTTGCCCACACCGCTGGGCCCCACCAGGGCGATCACCCCGTCACCGGCGAGCACCTCTTCGCCCGCCACCGGGATGCGGGTGGCCAGGCCATAGAGGCCTTCGCGCCACGCCTGCTCCGGGCTCTGCACATGGCGCACCTCGGCGGCGATCTCGCCGGCCAGGGTCTCGTCCAGACCCAGCATACCGAGACGCTTGATGAGCTGCACCCGGTGAGGATCCCGGCGCTTCATGTCGTTCCAGGCAAAGCTGGCCAGCTGGTCCTGGAGCATGCCGCGCAGGCTCTCGATCTCCTGCTGCATGGCCACCAGGGTCGGATCCTGAGACCAGACGATCTCACGGGAGGCCGGGTTGCGGGTCCCTGTACCGGGACCCGTGCCCATGCCCTGGGCAGGACGGTCGCCGGTATACGCTGCGGCCCTGGGGGGATGTCTGGGTGCGGCGGCCCGGGGCGGCGTGTGGATCAGTTCCACCACCTCGGGCTCGTCGCGCACGGCGGCCAGGGGGGGCTCCGGAGGCAATTCGGGCATGGACGGGGCATGATCGGCGGCCATCTCGCTGACCAGCTCCTGGTCGAAGTCCACCGCCGAGACGATCTCGATGCCGCCTTCTACCTTGCGGCTCGAGAGGATCACCGCATCCTCACCCTGCTCTTCACGCACCATCCGGATGGCCTGGCGCATGTCCCGTGCAAAAAAACGTCTGATTTTCATAGTCGCTCAACCGATCTCTGAAGTGAGAAGTGTGAATCGGGAAGTGGGAAGGAACCCCGTTTCTACCCATTTCACACCTCACTCGATGTGTTTGCCGTCACTTCTCAATTCTCAATTCAAACTTCCTACTTCTCTTCACGTCCCACCGTGGCCACCACCCGGATGCGCTTGTTGTCCGGGATCTCGGTGTAGGCCAGTACGTGCAGGCCCCGCACCGCGGATCTCAGCCAGCGTGACATCCAGGCGCGGATATCCGGGGAGACCACCACCACCGAGGGCTCACCGGCCATCTCCTGGCGCTGTGCCGCCTCGCCGATGGACTTCTGCAGCCGCTCGGCCAGACCCGGCTCGATGCCCAGACCGCCACCTCCGGCCCCCTGGGCAGACTTCTGCAAGATCTGTTCCAGAGCGGGGTCCAGGGCGATCAGGGGCAGTTCCGGCGCGGTACCGATGATGTTCTGCACGATGGAGCGGGACAGGGCGACACGCACGGCGGCGGTCAAAACGCCGGGATCCTGACTCTTGGTGCCGTGTTCCGCCAAGGTTTCGGCGATGGTGCGCATGTCCCGTACGGAGATTTGCTCAGAGAGCAGGTTCTGCATCACCTTGAGCACGACACCGAGGTTGAGGGTCTTGGGCACCAGGTTTTCCACCAGCTTGGGCGAGTGCTTGCCCAGCACATCCAGCAGGTGCTGCACCTCCTCATGGCCCAGCATCTCGTGGGCATGTTCCTTGAGCAGCTGGGACAGATGGGTGGCGACCACCGTGCCCGCGTCCACCACCGTGTAGCCCAGGCCCTGGGCCTGTTCGCGGCTGGCGGGGTCGATCCACACGGCGTCCAGGCCGAAGGTGGGGTCCTTGGTGGGTGTGCCGGCGATCTCGCCGAATACCCGGCCCGGGTTGATGGCCAGTTCCCGATCCGGGAACACCTCGCCCTCGCCCACGGTGACGCCCATCAGCGCGATGCGGTAACTGCT
>JBHEOJ010000126.1:0-6015 GCA_046260855.1 Thioalkalivibrio sp. | reverse complement strand
CTTCCTTGAGGCTCAGGTCTGCCATGAGCAGGTGGTGGTTGATGACCACCAGGTCCGCCTCCTGGGCATCGCGCCGGGCGCGCACCACGAAACATTCCTCGTAGTCAGGGCAGTCCTGGCCCAGGCAATTGTCCAGGGTGGAGGTGACCTGGGGCCACAGGGGTGAATCCTCCGGGATACCGGACAGCTCGCCGATGTCACCACGCATGGTGCGGGACGCCCAGCGCTCGATACGCACCAGCTGGTCGGTGAGCAGATCCCCCATGCGCCCATCTTCCCGGGCCAGTTCGAGGCGATGACGACACAGATAATTGGCCCGACCCTTGAGCAGGGCCACCCGGGGTACCCGGCCCAAGCCCGCGCCCACGAGTACGTCGCGCACGAAGGGCAGGTCCTTCTGGAACAGCTGGTCCTGGAGGTTGCGGGTACCGGTGGAGAGGATGGTGCGCCTGCCGTCCATGAGGACGGGCACCAGATAGCCGAAGGTCTTGCCCACGCCGGTGCCCGCCTCCACCACCAGGGTGGAGGCCTGCTCTAGGGTACGCTCCACGGCCCCGGCCATCTCCTGCTGGGCGGCGCGGGGGCGAAAGTTGTTGAGGGTCTCGACCAGGGGGCCGTCGGGGCCCAGGACCTTCGAGGCGCCCCGGTTCATCCGGGCTCGCCGGAGAGGCTGTTTGCGCGGGCGTCCGCCTCCCGGGCGCCGGCGGCATTGCCGGCCATGCGCCGGGCCTCGGCGATGATGCGCCAATTGCGGGCCAGCATACCCCGGTCACCCCGAGCCAGGCCGTTGGAACGCACCGCCATGGCCTCGGCCTGGGCGGGCTGGCCCTGCTGCAGGCGCACCACGGCCAGGCGCTGCCAGAGTCGGGCGTCCCGGGAGTCGATGCGCAGGGCCCGTTCCAGGGTGGCCGCCGCGCCGTCGGCATCGCCGGAGACCAGCTGGCGATCCGCATCGCCCATGAGGGCCACCACTGCATCGGCGCCGCTGCTGGGGGCATCGGAAGGGACCGGGTCCCGGGAGATGGAGGGACGGACCGCGGGGGGCGGCAAGGGCGCCGGTTCAGCACTCTCCCCCCTGGGTATCGGGAGCGGCGACCCATCGGGCCGGGTAGCCTGGGGCGGCGCACAGGCGGTGAGGACCATGGCCAGCAGGACCAGGACGGGAAACAGTCGATGCATTACTCGAACAAGCCTCTGAACCATTGGAAGGGACGCTGCACCGCAGCGGGGACCCCGTCGGCACAGGGGGACACGCCGGCAGGCGCCGAACCCTCGATGAACGGCATCCACAACGCGCCCTCGCAGCTTTCCACGGCACGCTGGCCGTTGGCGGGGTCGATCAGCAGCCATTCTACGCCATCGGGCCGGATGGGCTCCAAACCCCGTCGAGAGATGTCCTTCATGAGATCCGCCCACACAGGCAACGCGCCGCTGGAGCCGGTCAGGCCCATGGGGGTGTTGTCGTCCCGCCCGACCCAGACCACGGAGAGATAGTCCCCGGCATAACCGGCGAACCAGGCGTCCCGGTTGTCATCGGTGGTGCCGGTCTTGCCCGCCACGGGCAGGTCCTCGGGCAACAGGCCGCTCAGTGCGGCACCGGTGCCCCGACGGGTGACCTCGTGCAGGGCGGCGGTAACCAGGTACACGGCGGCGGGATCGGCGGCCTGGCGCAGATCCATGGCGTAGCGGCTGAGCAGCTGGCCATTGGCATCCATAACCTCGCGGATGGCCCGGGGCGGGGTCTCGAAGCCGCCGGCGGCCAGGGACTGGTACATGTGGGTCATTTCCAGGGGCGTGAGCTCTACGGCCCCCAGCAGCAGGGAGGGATAGGGACGCAGGTTGCGGCTCACACCCAGGCGTTGCATCTGCCGGATGACGGCATCCAGGCCTACGCCGAGGCCCAGGCGCGCCGTGGCGATGTTGTAGGACTGAACCAGGGCCTCCAGGACCGTCACCTGGCCGTGATAATCCCGGTCGTAGTTTCGGGGGCTCCACTCGGACCCATCGTCCAGGGTAACGGTCAGCAGGCCGTCGTCCAGCAAGGTCGCCAGGGTGTACTGCTGGGGTCGGGACAGGGCGGCCAGGTAGACCGCCGGTTTCACCAGAGAACCGACGGGGCGGCGGGCATTCAGGGCCCGGTTGAAACCGGCGTTGCGCGGGTTGCGGTCACCCACCACCGCCAGCACCTCACCGTTATCCACGGCGCTCACCACCGCACCCGCCTGCAGGCTGCCCGACTCGATGCCCCGGCCCCGTTCGAGGCTGGCAAGGCGCCGGGACACGGCGGCCTCGGTGGCCAGCTGGATACCCGGGTCCAGGGTGGTGAAAATGAGCAGGCCCTCGGTCTGCAGATCATGTTCCCGGTAGTCCCGGCGCAGCTGTTCGCGCACCAGGTCCAGGAAGGCCGGGAACGGCGTGACCCCGGACGGCGGGCGGGCGCCTACGCCCAGGGGACGGGACTTGGCCCGGGCGGTCGCTTCCGTGTCCAGTCCGCCCTGGGACTCCAGGATATCCAGCACCAGATCGCGTCGTATCTTGACCCGCTCCGCCCGGCGGCGGGGATCGTAGTAGGAAGGACCGCGCACCACCGCCACCAGCAGGGCCATCTGTTCCGGTGCCAGTTCGTTGAGGCTGCGCTGGAAGTAGAACTGGCTGGCCAGCCCGAAGCCATGGATGGCCCGGTCACCGTCCTGGCCCAGGTACACCTCGTTGAAATAGGCCTCGAGGATCTCCGGCTTCTCGTAGCGCCACTCCAGCAGCACGGCCATGATGGCCTCGTTGAACTTGCGCCACAGGGTGCGATCCTGGGTAAGGAAGTAGTTCTTCACCAGCTGCTGGGTAAGGGTGCTACCCCCCTGCACCGTGCGTCCTGCGCGCAGGTTGGCCCACGCGGCCCGGGCAATGGCGGAGAAATCCAGGCCGTGGTGCTCGTAGAACTTGCGATCCTCCACGGCGATGAGGGCATCCACCAGCACCCGGGGCACCTCGTCCAGGCGCACCAGCACCCTGTCCTCGCCGTGACGGGGATAGATGTTGGCGATCAGCGCCGGTTCAAGGCGTGCCAGGGCGGCGGGGCGGCCGGTCTCCAGTTCCGTAATGGCCACCACCCGGCCGTCGCGAATCTCCACGCTCAAGCGCCGGGGCGGTTCGGCCCCGTCGGCGAAGGGAAACCCCCGCGTACTGATGATCAGGCGCCCGCCCTGCTCCCGGAATTCGCCACTGCGAATGGCATCGCCGCGGCGATAGTGCAGCAGTTCCAACTCCCGGGTGAGCTGGGCACGGTCCAGGGCCCGGCCCGGATAGAACTCCAGGGGTCGGGCGAACACCCGCGCCGGCAGGGACCAGCGCTTGCCCTCAAACTGACTGCGAATCTCGTAGTCCAGATAGGCGGTATAACCGCCCAGGCCCAGCAGGCCGATGACCAGGGCGATGACCAGATAGCGCCAGAGGCGCAGGGGTCTTTTGGCCGAAGCACGGCGACGGGACTTGGTCTTGCGACGGGGAGCGGACTTGCTGGTGGGTTTGCGACGTGCCATGGGATGCGGATTCTACAGTTTTTTCGACTATTTGATCCGTGCACCCGTCGCGCCGGAGTGATGCGTTACCATGAATACCGCTGAATAGCTAAAGCAAACCGCCAAGTGCGCAAAGGTTTGCGCGAAGGACGCGAAGCTTTAGTTTGGAAAATGTTTTCCTTCGCGTCCCTCACCTAGACCTTCATACCCTTAGCGGTCAGGCTTTCGAGATTGAAGAGACTCCATGACCAACCAGCAAGACACCCAACGCCGCCTCATCGAAGCACTCAAGGACCCGGCCCGCTATCCACACCCGGCAGACTCGGTGGAATGCATCGAGACCCACATCTCCTGGGTACTGCTGGCGGGCGAGTACGCCTACAAATTCAAAAAGCCCCTGGACCTGGGCTTTCTGGATTTCTCCACCCTTGAACAACGGCGTTTCTTCTGCGAAGAGGAACTGCGCATCAATCGTCGCCTGGCCCCGGATCTCTACCAGGCGGTGGTGGCCTTCTCGGGCGCCCCAGACGCCCCCGAGTTCGATGGCGGGGATGAAGCCTTTGAGTATGCCGTGCGCATGGTCCGCTTCGACCGTGACCGGCAACTGGACACCCTGCTCTCACAGGATGCCCTACCCCTTGAATGGATGGACGAGCTGGCCGCCCGGGTGGCGGACTTCCACGGACACCTGCCCGGCGCCGCGCCCGATGATGCACACGGCACGCCCGAGGCGGTGTTCGCACCCATGGTGGAGAACTTCGAGCAATTGCGTGGGCTGCTCAGCGCGCCCGACCGGGTCGAACAACTGGATCGCCTGGAGGGCTGGACCCGTGATCGCTACCAGGCGCTGTCCGCGACACTGGATGAGCGTCACCGCCAGGGCTTCGTGCGCGAGTGTCAGGGCGACATGCACCTGGGCAACATGGCTCACATCGACGGGCAATTGCTCATCTTCGACGGTATCGAGTTCAGCGAGGACTTGCGCTGGATCGACATCATGAGCGAAGTGGCCTTCGTCACCATGGACCTCTTGGACCGGGGTGCAAGCGCCCATGCCCATCGGTTTCTCAACGCCTGGCTGGAACAGGGCGGTGATTACGAAGGCCTGGCGCTGCTGCGCTTCTACCAGGTCTACCGGGCCATGGTGCGCGCCAAGGTCACCGGCATCCGCCTGGGGCAGGAAGGCATCAGCGAGACCGAACGCCGCGAGGCCGAGGACCGCTGCCATGGTTACCTGGATCTGGCCGATCGCCTGACCCGCACCACCCGCCCGACGCTGTTCATCAACCACGGCCTCTCCGGGTCCGGCAAGACCACTGCCAGCCAGCCCTTGGTGGAACGGCTCGGCATCATTCGCATCCGCTCGGATGTGGAGCGCAAGCGTCTGGCGGGCATGGACAGTCGTGAGCGTGATCTGGGCGATGTGGGCAGCGGGATTTACTCAGGGGACATGAGTGAGCGCACCTACACACGACTCTCCGAACTGGCTGCCCATATCATCTGCGCGGGGTTTTCAGTCATCGTGGACGCCACCTTCCTCAAGCGTGTGCAGCGGGATCGCTTTGCGGCGCTGGCGAGGCAGTCAGGCACGCCCTTCCATGTGCTCGACTACCAGGCGCCGGAGTCCGTGTTGCGGGATCGTATCCGCGACCGGCAGGCGGCGGACCGGGATGCCTCCGATGCAGGCATCGAGGTACTGGAGCATCAGCTGGCCAGTGCGGAGCCGTTGGGGGCGGATGAATCGGTGCTGGTAATTGACACCCAGGGGGATGTGCCGGTTGAGGCGATTGAACGGCTGGTAACTGGGTAAAGGGATGGTATTGCTTGCCGGCCATGGCGCAAGGCCAAAACCTTCAGACACACAAGAGGCTCACCCAGCCACCACCCGATTGCGCCCGAGCGCCTTCGCCTCGTAAAGCCGCTCATCGGCGACATTGGTGAGCGTTTTCATATCCGCACCATCAGGCCCCAACTGCGCACAGCCGACACTGGCAGTCACGCGCAGAACCCCGCCCAGCGCCGGGATCTCCAAGCCTTCTACACCCGCGCGGATGCGCTCCGCCGCCTCGCTGGCACCGACCAGGTCCGTGTCGGGCAGCAGGATATGAAACTCCTCGCCACCCACTCGGGCCAGCAGGTCCGTGGGCCTCAGGGTCGTCTGGATCTCGGTGGCCACTCGCTTGAGGACATCATCTCCGGCCTGGTGACCATATTCGTCGTTGATGCGCTTGAAATGATCCAGATCCAGGCACAGCAGAGACAAAGGGGCGCCGCTGCGCACGGCCCGGGGTACCTCAATGTCTGAGCGCTCCAACAACTGACGACGATTGGCCACGCCAGTGAGCGCATCCGTAGACGCCTGCTCGGACAGGTTGCGGTTGGCCTCCTGGACCTGGAGCAGCGCCTCCTGGGTCCAGGCCTGCTGCTCCCGAAGCTGGGCCATCATGTTCGCCTGGCTGTAGACCGTGGAGAACGACCGGGTGGTCAGGAAGGCCTGCAC
>JBHEOJ010000125.1:0-6019 GCA_046260855.1 Thioalkalivibrio sp. | reverse complement strand
GATGGTCTGGGTCACCTGGCCACCGGCCAGCCAGGCACCAGCAAACTCGAAGATGGCGGCGATGATCACCGCCTGGCGAATGGTCAGCGCCCCGGAACCCACCGAGGTGCCCATGGCATTGGCCACATCGTTGGCGCCCACGCCCCAGGCCATGAAGAAGCCGAACACGCAGGCGAGGATGATGAATACAGTGCCGTATTCCAGCAGCATCGGGAGTCCCTCGACGAGGCGGCCGGTCAGCGGGCCAGCATAAGTTGCAGGCGGCTGCCCACCCGTTGGGCCTCATCGGCCAGATCGCCGATGTCGTCGATCACCCGGTAGAAGAACATCACGTCCACCGGCGGCAGGTCCGCCTCCTGGCCGAACAGGCTCTCCCTCACCCGACGCTGGATCGTATCGGTGTCGTGCTCAATGCCGTCCAGCTCCTTGAGCATGTCGTTGACCAGCTCCACCTCGTGGCCCCGAAAACCCGCCTCCACCAGTTCGTCCAGTTCATGGACAATACGCCCGGCCTGGCGCACCGCGTCGATGCTCCGGGCGAGGTAATCCTTGAGATCCTGGACCATGTTCCCGGGGAAGTGCATGCGCCGGCCCAGGGTCAGGCCGGCGATGTCCTTGGCCACGTTGGCGATGTGATCCTGGACCGTGAGCACTTCCAGCACATCACGCCGGGACATGGCCAGCATCATGCCCTTGGGCAGCTGCAGACGCAGGGCCTTCTTCAGCTCATCTGCCTCGTTCTCCAGGCGTGCAATACGCTGCTGGGATTTCTCGGCACGCACCCAGTCCTGGGCGCAGGCGGCATCGAAGAAGGCGGGCAGTTCGGCCACACAGGTCTGGACCTTGTCCATGTGGGTCTGCAGGGGGCGGACGGGGGAACGGCCGAACAGGTCGTAGACGAAGTTCTTGGGGAACATGCGCAGGGGCCCGGGCTGGAGATTCAGGCGCGCATTGTAACCGAATTATCACAATTTACGGGAGGGGCCCGGGGGTGAACCCGGATGGAGGCTTCAGGCCCCGGCGGCGGCCTGGACCTGGGGGTGATGCAGCAGCCGCCCCGGGGGGAAATCGCAAATGAAACGGCTGCCCTTTTCCAGCTGGCTTTCCACCCGCAGACGGGCGTCGTGGCGTTGCAGCACATGCTTGACGATGGCCAGGCCCAGGCCCGTACCACCGGTGCTGCGGGAGCGATCGGACTCCACCCGGTAAAAGCGTTCCGTGATTCGCGGGATGTGTTGGGGGGCGATGCCGATGCCCGTGTCGCCCACTTCGAAATGGGCGCCTTCATTATCTTCATGCCAGCGCACGGTGATGCGTCCACCGGCGGGGGGGTAGCGCAGGGCATTGCTCACCAGGTTGGTGAAGGCGCTCTGCAACTCCTGCTCGGCACCCTTGAGCCACAGGCCCTGGGTGCATTCCACCTCCACCTCCAGCCCGGCATCGGCGGCGAGCATACGGGTGTCCTCCACCAGGCTTGCCAGCATGGCCGGCACGGAGACCGGCGACTGTTCGGCGGGGCCGCCTACGCCGGCCTCCAGCCGGGACAGGGTGAGCAGATCCTCGATGATCTGGCGCATGCGGGTGGCCTGGCCTTCCATGGCACGATAGGTGCGCAGCAGGCCGGGGTCATCCTGTGCATCATCGGCCAGGGATTCCAGATATCCGGCGATCACGGTCAGGGGGGTGCGCAGCTCGTGGGAGACGTTGGCCACGAAGTCCCGGCGCATCTGTTCCAGCTTGTGGATACGGGTCACATCACGCACAGAGAGCAGGAACTGGCGATTGCCGTAGGGCACCATGCGGGCGCTGAGCTGCCGATCGGTGTCGGGTCCGGCAGGAAACTCCACCGGTTCGCTCAAATCCCCGTCGTGCTGACCCGCCGACAGATAGGCCAGGAAGGCGGGATGGCGCACCAGGTTGGTGATGCGTCGGCCCACATCCTCCGGGGATTTGAGTTCCAGCAGACGCACCGCGGCGTCATTGAACCACTCGATGTCCAGCCTTGGGCCCAGGATCACCGTGGCATCGGGCATGGCGGCACTGGTTTCATGGAATCGATTGAGCAATTTGGCGATCTTTTTTTTACGGCGCCGGCCACGCATGTAGAGCCGGTAGTGCTCGCTGATCAGGTCGCCCCACACACCGCTGGCCTCGGGCGGCTCATCCCGCCGACCGAAACGGATCCAGGTGATGAAGCGGTACAACTGGCGCAACTGCCAGGCGATATAGGCGGCCAGGGACAGCACCAGACCCCAGGGCCACAGACCGAACATCCAGTCCAGCAGCAGGCCACCCAGCACGAACCCCGCCAGGCGCCAGAACTCCGTAGACCAGGGTCCCGACAAATCTCAGCTCCCGGGCGAAAAGCGGTAGCCCGCCCCGCGCACGGTCTGCACGAAGCGGTCGTAACAGGAGGGATTGAGGGCCTTGCGAAGGCGCAGGATATGCACGTCCACGGTGCGTTCCTCCACGTAAGTGTTGCGGCCCCAGACCCGGTCCAGCAACTGGGACCGGGAATAGACCCGTTCCGGATGGGTCATGAAAAAATGCAGCAGGCGAAATTCGGTGGGGCCCATCTCCAGGGCCGCGCCATCCACGCTCACCCGGTGACTGCCCGGGTCCAGGCTCAGGCCATCCACCTGGAGGGGCTCATCCTCGTTCTCCGGCACGGACCGGCGCATGACCGCCTTGATGCGCGCCACCAGTTCACGGGGGGAAAACGGCTTGGTGACGTAATCATCCACGCCCGCATCCAGGCCGCCCACCCGGTCGTCTTCCTCGCCCCGGGCTGTCAACATGATGATGGGCACCTCGCGGGTGTATTCGTCACGCTTGAAACGGCGCGCCAGCTCGATGCCGCTCACGCCGGGCAGCATCCAGTCCAGCAGGATCATGTCCGGCAGGCGGCTGGCCATGCGCTCCTGGGCCTGGATGCCGTCCACCGCCTCGTCCACCTGGAAGCCGGCTCTGGCCAGGGCGAAGCTCACCATCTCGCGGATGGCCGGTTCATCCTCGACGATCAGTACGGTCTTTTCGCTCATCAGCTTCGCATCGCCCTTGTATTGAGACAGGCGTATTACAACGAATCATTGTGACAGGCCGGTGACAATCCGGCATGTATCAGTGAAAAGTAGCCGTTCTGCGGCTGGTAATGCGCCCAGGGTGTAAAACCGGCGTCATTAAGCAGCCGCGTCAGGGAGTCCGGGGTGAACTTGCGGCTGATCTCCGTGAGGATGTGCTCCCGGGACTCCAGCTCCAGGTCTGCACCCAGACGCCCCAGATGCACCCGCTGGTCCCGTTCGCTGACCAGGTGCATCTCGATGCGCTCGGCCTGATGATTGTAGACGGCCCGGTGCCGGAAGCCCTGCGGGTCGAAATCCCCGTCCAGCCCCTCATTAAGCACCCGGAGCAGGTTGAGGTTGAAGGCCGCCGTGATCCCGGCCTGATCGTTGTAGGCCGCCTCCAGCACCGGGGTCGCCTTCACCCGGTCGGCACCCAGCAGGAGGCTGTCGTCAGGCCCCATGCAGGTGGCCAGCTCCGTCAGGAAGGCCCGGGCCTGGTCAGGTTCGAAGTTGCCGATGGTGCTGCCAAGAAAGACAAACAGGCGGCGCCCGGCCGGCAAGGGCAGGGCCTGAAGTCCCGCCAGGTAGTCCCCCACCAGGGCATGGACCCTGAGCCAGTCATGGCGGGCCAGCAGCCGCTCACCCGCCTGGCGCAGCATGGGTTCGCAAACATCGAAGGGCCAGTAGTGACAGCCCGTCAGTCCGGCCTGTTCCACGGCTTCAAGCAGATGGGCAGTCTTGCGTGAGGCGCCACTGCCCAGCTCGATGAGGTGATCCGGCCGGGCAGCGGCGATGATCTGTCCGGCCGAACGGGCCAGCAGGGCATCCTCGGTGCGGGTGGGGTAGTACTCGGGGGTGGCGCAGATGCGGTCGAACAGCTCCGAACCCAGGGCGTCGTAGAAATACTTGGGCGGCAGACTGCGGGGTCGCGACAGCAGCCCCTCCCGGGCATCCGCCTCCAGGTCATTGACAGGGCGAATGGCCTTCACCTGGTGACAGGTGAATCGCCCCTCGGGGATTGCAGCGCGCTTCAGGGTATCCATGGGCAGATCGGTGGATGCACTCAGAGTCACCAAAGATTACCATGAACCGGTCGCCGGATCGTTTCAAATACCGGCACTCTTCGTGACACTACACCGGGGGAACTCCATGTGCCGTCACGCCGCCTATCTGGGCGAGCCGATTGAGCTGGGGCAGTTCCTACTGACCCCACCCCACAGCCTCCAGGTGCAATCCTGGGCGCCACAGGAACTGCGCTATGCCCGGCTCAACGCCGACGGCTTTGGCTTCGGCTGGCATGGCCCCGATGGCCACGCCCGGCGCTACGTGAACCCCATGCCTATCTGGTCCGATGTGAACCTGCCCACCCTGGGCGAAAGCCTGGAATCCCCCCTGTGGCTGGCCGCAGTGCGTAGCGCCACCTCGGGCTTTGCCAGCGGCCCCGCCAACACCCAGCCCTTCGCCCGGGGTGAACTGCTGTTCTCCCACAACGGCTATCTGGAGGATTTCATTCCCCGGGCACGTCCCCAGCTGCAGCGCTGGCTGGGCCCGGACGTGGAGTCCGGCATCGACGGCAGCACCGATTCCGAATACCTGTTTGCCGTGGTGCGCCAGCTGCTGGAAGAGGACGATGACCTGAGCATCGAGGCGGCCCTGGGAGAGGCCTTCAACCTGGTGGGCGAATGGCTGGATGAGGGCATTGCCCTGCTCAACGTCCTCATAAGCGACGGCGAACGCATCTACGCCACCCGCCATGCCATTAACCACGAGTGTCCCAGCCTCTACTACACCACCGACGATGACAGTTTCCCCGAGGGCGCCCAGCTGGTGGCCTCGGAACGACTCACCGAGAGCGGTCTGTGGCAGGCGGTGCCGGAACATCATGTGCTGATTCTCGACCCCCAGGCGCCGCCGGAGCTGCTGGCCCTGTGAGCACCTCGCTTGCCACCCTCACGCGCCTGCGTGCCGTGCAGCAGCGTCTGCGCGCCCTGATCGCACCCCTGGACGACGAGGCCTACCGCCTGCAGTTTCACCCGGACCTGAGCCCCATCGGCTGGCACCTGGGGCACTGCACCTTTATCGAGAACCACTGGCTGAGGTCCGTGGTCATGGGCGACGACCGGCTCACCGGATGGCTGCGCGATTACTACACCCCCGAGACCAGCCCCAAGCCCCGGCGCGGCCCGCAACTGCCCGACAAGCAACGTCTGCTGACCGAGATCTCGCAACAGCAGGACGACAACATCTTGCTGCTCTCGGACATGGCCGAGCCCCTGCCGGCCCACCCGCTGCTGGAAGATGAATACCTGCAACGCTTCCTGGTCCAGCATCACTGCCAGCACTACGAGACCATGCTCATGGTGCTCAACCAGCGGGCGCTCAGGCGTCATCGCGGTGACTTTCATCCCGGCAAGCGCCTGCGCATAGACGACGCACCCCTGGTGCGCCTGCGGGTGCCCGCCGGGAATTTCCCCGTGGGCGGCGAGCCGCCTCAGACCTTCGACAACGAACTGCCGGTGCATACCGTGGCCCAGGAGGCCTTCTACCTGGCCCAGCGCCCGGTGAGCAACGCCCAGTATCTGTGTTTCATGGAGACGGGCGGATACCGGAAACCCGCCCACTGGGACGAGACCGGCGCTGCCTGGCTGGCCGAATACCCGGTCTGTGCCCCGGATCACTGGCGCCAGGACGACCGGGGCTGGTGGTACGGCATCGACCAGGACGGCCCCCACGATCTCGATCCCCACGCGCCGATCCACGGCCTGTCCCACCACGAGGCCCGGGCCTTCGCCCGTTTCGCTGGCGCACAGTTGCCCCACGAACATCAATGGGAGGTCGCCTGCCGCCTCGGCCTGATGGAAGACAGCGGCCATGTGTGGGAGTGGTGCGACAACCCCTTTTTCCCCTACCCGGGCTTTGCACCCTTCCCCTACGACGAATACTCCCTGCCCTGGCTC
>JBHEOJ010000124.1:0-6147 GCA_046260855.1 Thioalkalivibrio sp. | reverse complement strand
GGGCAAGGTCACTGCCACCATCAAATCCCATGGTCGTGGCGAAAAGATCATGATTATCAAGTTCCGCCGTCGCAAGCACCATCGCAAGCAGATGGGCCACCGTCAGGATTACACCGAGGTCGAGATCACCGGTATCTCCGCCTGAGTCAGTTGAGGTAATACACAATGGCACACAAAAAAGCAGGCGGCAGTACTCGTAACGGCCGCGACTCAGAAAGCAAACGCCTGGGCGTGAAGCGCTTCGGCGGTCAGAACGTCCTGGCCGGCAACATCCTGGTCCGCCAGCGCGGTACCCGCTTTCACCCCGGGCTGAACGTGGGCTGCGGCAAGGATCACACCCTGTTCGCCACCGCCGAAGGCACCGTGGTGTTCGAGACCAAGGGCCCCAAGAACCGCAAATATATAAGTGTGGTGCAGGCCTGAAGCAAGGCTACATTAACAGTACTTACACGAAGCCCCGACCTTTCGGGGCTTTTTCATTGCACAGAGGCAAGATACAAGAGACAAGCAAAACCACCTCTTGTATCTTGCCTCTTGTATCTTGTATCTTGTATCTAGCGCCCTCCTATGAAATTTGTCGACGAAGCCACCATTAAGGTCAAAGCCGGAGACGGCGGCAACGGCTGCGTGAGCTTCCGTCGCGAGAAATACGTGCCCTTCGGCGGTCCCGACGGGGGCGATGGAGGCGACGGAGGCAGCGTCTACCTGGTCGCCAGCCACGACCTCAACACCCTGGCAGACTTCCGCTTCCAGCGTCACTATGAGGCCCAGCGGGGCGAGAACGGCTCCGGGCGCAACAAGACCGGGGCCTCCGGCGCGGATCTCGACATTCCCGTGCCCGTGGGCACCCTGGCCTACGACGCAGAGACTGATGAACTGATCGGCGACCTGGTGGATGACGGCCAGCGCCTGCTGGTGGCCCAGGGCGGATTCCACGGTCTGGGCAACACCCGTTACAAGAGCTCCACCAACCGCGCCCCCCGCCAGTCCAAGCCCGGCACCCCGGGAGAACTGCGCCCGCTGCGACTGGAGCTGAAACTGCTGGCGGACGTAGGCCTGCTGGGCCTGCCCAATGCGGGCAAGTCCACCCTCATCACCCAGGTCTCCGGCGCTCGCCCCAAGATCGCCGACTACCCCTTCACCACCTTGCATCCGGGTCTGGGCGTGGTGCGCGTGGGGCCGCTGCAGAGCTTTGTCATGGCCGACATTCCCGGCCTGATTGAAGGCGCGGCCGAAGGCGCGGGCCTGGGCATCCAGTTTCTCAAGCACCTGTCCCGCACCCGCCTGCTACTGCACCTGGTGGACGTGGCCCCGGCGGATCCCGCCGAAGACCCGGTCCAGGCGGTACAGACCATCGTGGGCGAACTGGAACAATTCAGCGAAGAACTGGCGAGCCGCCCGCGCTGGCTGGTGCTCAACAAGATGGACCTGATCGCCAGCGACGAACGGGAGGCCTATACCCGGGATCTGCTCGATCGCCTCGGCTGGGATGGCCCGGCATTTCGTATCTCTGCGGCCACCGGAGAGGGCTGTCAGGCCCTGACCCAGGCCATCATGCAGTATCTTGAAGACCATGACACAGACACGCACACAGCTGGGTAAGGCCCGCCGCTGGGTGATCAAGATCGGCAGCGCCCTGCTCACCAACGAGGGGCGCGGCCTGGACCATGATGCCCTGGCCGGCTGGGCGGAGCAGATCGCCCAATTGCGCAGAACGGGGCGCGAGGTGGTCCTGGTCTCCTCCGGGGCCGTGGCCGAGGGCATGAGCCGCCTGGGCTGGACCACCCGTCCCCACGCCCTACATGAACTCCAGGCCGCCGCCGCCGTAGGCCAGATGGGCCTGGTACAGGCCTACGAGAGCATCTTCCAGCGCCACGGCCTGCGCGCCGCCCAGGTCCTGCTCACCCACGACGACCTCGCCAATCGACGCCGCTACCTCAACGCCCGCAGCACCTTGCGCACCCTGCTGAGCCTCGGGGTGATCCCGGTGGTCAACGAAAACGACACCGTGGCCACCGACGAGATCCGCTTCGGCGACAACGACACCCTGGCCGCCCTGGTGGGCAACCTCACCGAGGCGCAGGTACTGGTGATCCTCACCGACCAGAAGGGCCTGTTCGACCGGGACCCCCGCGCCCACGCCGACGCGCAGCTGATCAGTGAAGGCCTGGCCACGGATCCCGAGCTACTGAAACTGGCCGCGCCCAACTTCGGCCAGCTGGGGCGGGGCGGCATGGCCACCAAGCTGCACGCCGCCGCCCGGGCCGCCCGCTCCGGCAGCCACACCATCATCGCATCGGGCCGGGAACCCCGGGTGCTGGAGCGCATCGCCAGCGGCGAGGCCATCGGCACCCTGCTGCGCCCGGACAAGGAACCCCTGGTCGCCCGCAAACAGTGGATTGCCGGCCAGCTGATCTCCAAGGGAGAATTGCTCCTGGATATCGGCGCCACCCGGGTACTGCGGGAGGCCGGTCGCAGCCTGTTACCTGTGGGCGTGACTCATGTGAAAGGAGAATTCTCCCGGGGCGACGTGGTGACCTGCGTGGACCCCGACGGCCTTCCCGTGGCCCGGGGCCTGGTGAACTATTCCGCCGACGAGTCCCGCCGCATCATGCGCCACAAGGCCGACGAGATTGAAGGGATACTGGGGTATGTGGATGAACCAGAGTTGATTCATCGAGACAACTTGGTCCTGCTGTAGAACAGGGCCCCCTCCCCAACCCTCCCCCGCGATGCGGGAGAGGGGGCAGAATGGCCGGTTGTTTTACTCCCTCTCCCGCATCGCGGGGGAGGGCCGGGGAGGGGGCCACTAGCCACTTGCTACTAGCTGTGTAACCCCAACAGGTTGTTCACTGAATGTCCTAACCGGCTGACTGGGGGCTGGTAGTTCAGACTGGCATGGGGCCGGTGCCAATTGTACTGGTGAAGCCAGGTGGGTAGGTACTGGCCTCGCTGATCGCAACTCTCATAGGCGCACGCATAGGCCCATTCTCGCAAAGCTGTCTGGATGAAGCGTTCGGCTTTGCCATTGGTGCGTGGGCTGTAGGGCCGGGTGTAGCGGTGTTTGAGTCCCAGGCGCCGGCACAGGCGGCGAAAGCGCCTGGACTTGTAACAGGCGCCGTTGTCGGTGAGCAGCCGTTTGAAACGGATGCCCAGGCCGGCGTAGTAGCGCAGCGTCTGAAGCAGGGCCCGGCAGGCGCTTTTGCCCGTCTCATCGGGCTGGATCGTGCTGAAGGCCACGCGGGAGTGATCGTCGATGGCCACATGGACGTACTCCCAGCCGGCGCGCGGTGAGTCCTGACGCCGGTTGCCTGTGACGCGATGCCCGGGTCGGCGAAAGCGCCCGAGCTTTTTGATATCCAGGTGCAGCAGATCGCCCGGGGCCTGGTGTTCGTAGCGGTTCTCGGGCCTGGCCGGCTCGAGCGCCGCCAGGCGGTTGAGCCCCTCGCGCTGAAGCACGCGTGCCACGGTGCTATGCCCAACGCTCAATGCCTGGGCGATCTGGCGGCAGGTCTGGCGCAGGTGGCGCCGCTCGATGATCTGGCGGCGTAGGGCGGGGCTGAGGGCGCGCGGGCTGTGCAGCGGTCGCGAACAGCGATTGGTCAGTCCCGCTTCGCCTTGTTGGCGAAAGCGCTTGAGCCATTTGTAGGCGGTGCGCACGCTCACCCCCATCGCCTGGGCCGCCTCGTCGGGTCTCAAGCCATGTTCAAGGATTCGGCGCACCAGCAGGGCTCGACCGTGGAGTGTCAGACGGGCATTCTTATGGTTGTTCATTCGGGCCTCCTGGAGGGTTGGCTTGGTTCGCACCTCCAGTTTTCCGGGTAGGCTCCGAATGAACAACCTATTGAGAGATCACAACTAGCCACTGCCTTTCTCATCAGGCAATAAAAAGCCCGGCAA
The DNA here is from genome assembly GCA_046260855.1 of Thioalkalivibrio sp. Taxonomy (GTDB): domain Bacteria; phylum Pseudomonadota; class Gammaproteobacteria; order Ectothiorhodospirales; family Ectothiorhodospiraceae; genus Thioalkalivibrio_A. The sequence continues at coordinate 2,247 of JBHEOJ010000124.1, read as the reverse complement.
TGCCGGGCTTTTTATTGCCTGATGAGAAAGGCTTACAGCGCCTTAACTCGAGCGTTCAGACGGCTCTTGTGCCGGGCGGCCTTGTTACGATGGATTAGACCCTTGGTGGCGGTGCCGTCGATGACGGGCACGGCGGCCTGCAGGGCGGCCTGGGCGGCCTCTTTGTCACCGGCGTGAACGGCCTTGAGGACCTTCTTCACGGAGGTGCGGAAACGGGAACGCAGGCCCATGTTGTGCTGACGGTTCTTCTCGGCCTGGCGGGCACGCTTGCGGGCTGATGCAATGTTAGCCAAGGTAATGCTCCTAGAATTCGGGTGCGAGAAACGCTAAAGGGCGTGAAATATGCCGTATTCGGCCCGCTGTGTCAATGCCAGAGGCGCACTCAGGGCCCAATTTCTGGAACGATTGACAGGGAACCCCACCCCGACCCCACAGTCAGATGGGATATGACCACAGGACATCCATCTAAACCGCTCCCGGATGCTGAGATAACAAAGGAGACTTACCATGAACACCCCCCCTACCCGCGCCCTGCCTCATGGGGCCCGCCGTGCCCCCTGGCTGAGCCTGATGGCCCTGCTCATCCTGGCCCTGGCCATGGCCTTCACCCTGCCCCAGGCACGGGCGGATGGTGAGGTAAAGGTCCTCTACCATGCGGATTTCTCCGACTCCCGCCGGTTCAGCGCCATGCTCACCAGCATCCACAATATGGTGAGCCACTACGAGAACAACTTCATCGATGCGGATGTACGCATCGTCTTCGTCTCCCACGGCATTCGTTTCATCACGGACAATCCCCTGGAAGGCACCCCGTTTGCCGAGGATGAGCAGCTCAAGGAAGAACGCACCAACCTGCAGGGCAGGCTCATGACCCTGGTCAACATGAACGGCGTGAAGCTGGAACTCTGCGACATCACCCGCAGCGCTGTGCAGCTGGCCAGCGACGAACTCTACGACTCCGTGGAGCTGGTCCCCTCCGGCGTGGTGCGCATCGCCCAGCTACAGAACCAGGAAGGCTTTGCGTACATCAAGATAGAATAGCGTGAGGCGAAAGGGGGGAGGGGGTAGGCGTAACCCCGGTTTTTCCCGGTTTATGTTCATCCTTCACCATTACGGTCCATAGGGCGGCCCATGGCCGCCCTATGGGTCCTAAATCGCCGTATGCGCAAGCCATGCCTTTCCCGGTTTGTGTTCACCCTTCATCCTTCAACCTTCATCCTTGCCTCACTAGTTCATAGGGCGGCCCATGGCCGCCGTGACGATGCCTGACTTCGGTGCGGCGGACACGGCCCGCCCTATGGGTCGGGGGCATGGTTCTCATTCATCCTTCACCTTTCAACCTTCATCCTTGCTCCACAAGCAGTGGCCCCCACCCGGCATAACCCGTTAAAGTCCGGGTTTTCCTAGCCACTTGAAACTCGCCACTAGCCACTGCCCCCATGAGCCGACTCCTCCAATCCACCGCCGTGGTCGGCGGCATGACGCTCATCTCGCGCCTGTTCGGCTACCTGCGGGACATGGTGCTGGCCATCAGCTTTGGCGCGACCGGCTCCACCGACGCTTTCTTCGTCGCCTTTCGCATCCCCAACTTCCTGCGCCGCCTGTTCGCCGAGGGGGCCTTTTCCCAGGCCTTCGTGCCGGTGTTTGCCGAATACCGGGAACAGCGGGGCCGGGAGGCACTGAAAGACCTGCTGGACCACACCGCCGGGGCCCTGGCCCTGGTGCTGTTCATTGTCACCGCCATCGGCGTGATTGCCGCGCCGCTGCTGATCCTCATCTTCGCCCCGGGTTTCGCCGGCGAGGACAATGGTCGCCAGGCGCTGGCCACGGACATGCTGCGCATCACCTTCCCCTACCTGCTGTTCATCTCTCTGACCGCCATGGCAGGGGGCATCCTCAACAGCTTGGGCCGTTTCGCGGTGCCCGCCTTCACACCGGTGTTCCTGAACCTGTCGCTAATCATCGCCGCCCTGTGGGGGGCACCCCTGTTCGCGGAGCCGGTCACGGCCCTGGCCTGGGGGGTATTTGCCGCCGGCGCCGCCCAACTGCTGTTCCAAATACCCTTCCTGGCCCGCCAGGGACTGCTGCCCCGGCCTCGGCTCAAGAAGGCCCACGAGGGGGTCAAAAAGATCGGCCGACTCATGTTGCCGGCCATCTTTGGTTCCTCCGTGGTGCAGATCAATCTGCTGGTGGACACCCTGATCGCCTCCTTCCTGGTGGCCGGCTCTATCAGCTGGCTGTACTTCT
>JBHEOJ010000123.1:0-6200 GCA_046260855.1 Thioalkalivibrio sp. | reverse complement strand
CGCCTCCCGCCTCCCGCCTCCCGCCTCCCGCCTCCCGCCTGACGCCTGACGCCTGACGCCTAAGCCACCTTCGGTATCGAGGACACCAGTTCCACTACGTGGGTGGCGCCCCCCAAACCCGGTATGATCCGGGCTTGAACCCATGGGGGGGACGGCGGTGACGGCAAAGAGCGTGGGGATCTTGGGAGGCATGGGCCCCGAGGCGACCGTGGACCTGATGTCGAGGATCATCAAGGCCACGCCGGCGAAAGATGACCGTGACCACATCCGCATGCTGGTGGACAACAACCCCCAGGTGCCCTCGCGCATCGCGGCCCTTGAGAAGGGGGGTGGTGCAAGCCCTGTCCCCTGCCTGCAGGACATGGCGCGCCGACTCGCCACGTGGGGCGTGGATTTCCTGGCCATGCCGTGCAATACCGCCCATTACTATCACCCGCAGATCCAGCAGGCCGTCTCCATCCCGGTGCTGAACATGCTGGATCTGTCCGCCGCGGCGATTCGTCAGTGCTGCCCCGAGGCGCGGACCGTGGGACTGCTGGCCTCCACGGCCAGCGTCCGGCTGCAACTGTACGCACCGGCGCTGGCTCGACAGGATCTACAGCTCCTGACACCGGCACCTGAGGCTCAGGAGGCGCTGATGTCGTCCATTCGCCAGATCAAGGCCGGGGTGAACCCGAACGGGGTGGTGAGCACCCTGCAGCAAACGGCCGATAGCCTCATACAAGAGGGGGCGGATGTCCTGCTGGTGGCCTGTACCGAACTGTCTATCATTGCGGATCGCCTTCGGGTGGCGCGTACGTGGTTGGACTCTGCCCAGATACTGGCCGAGGCGGTGGTGCGGCACGCAAGGCCGGACGGGGTCAGCGGGCATGCGGGGTGGCCCTGTGATCCGAATGACACAGCGGCAGGGGAGCCATCATGATGCCAAGATTTGCGCTTCAGCAGTCCTTGGGCCTGCTCGCATGGCTGGTCGTGTGTTTCATCGCCGCGGCCATCGGCGGCGCGGCCTCCATCAATGCCGGCGCGTTCTATTCCGAGCTGGCGCAACCCGCCTGGGCGCCGCCGGGCTCGTGGTTCGGCCCCGTCTGGAGTGTGCTTTACTTGTTGATGGGGATTTCCGCCTGGCTGGTCTGGTGCAGGGGTGGTTTTGGACAGCAGCGGGTGCCACTGGCGCTGTTTCTGGCGCAACTGGCATTCAACGCCCTCTGGACTTGGCTGTTTTTCGGCTGGCAGCAGGGGGCGCTGGCCTTCGTCGAGATCCTGCTCCTGTGGTGCCTGATCCTCGCCACGCTGATCGCCTTCTGGCGGGTGAGGGCGCTGGCGGCTGCGCTACTGGTCCCGTACCTGCTCTGGGTGAGCTTTGCCGCAGCCTTGAACTACAGCATCTGGCAGCTCAATCCGCAGATCCTGGGCTGATTGCTAGGTCCCTTTGGATTGCATTCCGCCGCAGGGAGGCAGCGGGCATCTGTCTTCGGGTGGACCCGTGAATCAATCACCAAATCAGGCTTTTAGCTGGCTAAATCCTGACCAGCGACTATGCTCCATGGGCATGAAGCGGTTTTCAGGCAATTTCCGCGCCTGATCAGACAAATTAAAAATGACCGCAGGGGGGGATATGGGCAGCAAGCCATCCGTATTGATGGTGGTCACCAGCCATTCCAGCATTTCCGAGGGCAATCCGACCGGACTCTGGCTTGAGGAGTTCGCGTTGCCCTATGCTTTGTTCCGCGAACAGGGCTACGCCGTCACCGTGGCAAGCCCCAAAGGCGGTGAGGCGCCCATTGATCCACGCAGCCTGGAGGGTGCGCAGGCCAGCCAGGTCAACGAGGTGGCGCGGGCGGCATTGAAGGACACGCGGGCAGTGGATGACAGCCTGCATGCCGATGACTTCGACGCCATCTTCTTTCCTGGCGGGCACGGCACCATGTTCGACCTGCCGGACAACCCGCAGGTGCAGCGCCTGGTGTCGGAATTCGCCCAGGGGGACAAGGTGCTGGCCTCGGTTTGCCACGGACCGGCCTGCCTGGTGGGGGCCATGCTGCGGGACGGTTCGCCGCTGGTGAAGGGGCGCAAGGTGACGGCTTTTACCGATGATGAAGAGCGGGCGGTGGAGCTGGATCAACACATGCCCTTCCTGCTCGAGACCCGCCTGCGTGAACTGGGCGCGCAGTTCGTGCCCGCCGCCAACTGGCAGGATCACGTGGTGGTGGATGGCCGGCTGGTGACGGGCCAGAACCCCCAGTCCAGCGCCAGCGCGGCACGGGCGGTCATCAGGCTGCTGGACACCTAGCCCCATGGAGCGTCCACCCACGGGTTGGCAGAGCAGCGACGTGTATCACGACGGCTGGATCCTTCGCGAGTTCGAGGAAGAGGACCTGGACGCGGTCATGCACGTCTTTCAGGACGCCGTGCACAAGGTGGCCGCCCGGGACTACATCCCTGAGCAGGTGGAGGCCTGGGCCCCGGATCCACCCGATCAGCCCTACTGGTGTAGGCGTCTGGCCCGCTGTGCGGTGTTCGTGTGCGAGATTGCCGGCGGGGTGCGGGGCTTTGTGGCCGTCGAGGCTACCGGTCACGTGGATATGCTGTTCGTAGACCCGGACCATCTCAGGCAGGGCATTGGCACGGCACTCATGGCCCATGCCCGTGACTGGGCCCTGGAACGGGGGGTGCGTCGACTGACCACGGATGCCAGCATCACGGCCCGGCCGTTCTTCGAGCGGGTGGGCTTCAAGGTCATGGAGCACCGTATCGTGCCCTTGCGGGGCATGATGTTCCGCAACTTTCACATGAGCATGGACTGTCGGGACGGCTAGTGCGGCCCAAGGGCTGCCGCTGCAAGACTTCCCTATACTCGTCTGTTCGGCAGGCCTCAGCCGTGCTTGAGGGTGCGTTCCTTCTCCCGCTGCCAGTCCCGATCCTTGAGCACGGCGCGCTTATCGTGCTCCTTCTTACCCTTGGCCAGGCCGATCTCCAGCTTCGCCCGGCCGCGCTTGAAGTACAGGGCCAGGGGCGTGAGGGTGTAGCCCTTGCGCTCCACCTGACCGATGAGCTTGTTGAGCTCCTCTTTGTGTAGGAGGAGTTTGCGGGTGCGCATGGGGTCGGGATTGATATGGGTGGAGGCGGTGGTCAGGGGGCTGATGTGGGCACCGAAGAGCCAGGCCTCGCCGCCCTTGACGAGCACGTAGCTCTCGTTGAGCTGCACCCGGCCGGCACGCATGCTCTTGACCTCCCAGCCCTCCAGGACCAGGCCCGCCTCAAAGCTCTCCTCGATGAAGTATTCGTGGCGCGCCTTTTTGTTCAGGGCGATGGTGCTGGTTCCGACCTTGTTCACTTGTTTTGACATGGGGCGGGATTATACGCCATGACATGCGCGGTTGAGCGAGGCGGTGGGATTGCTCACAATAGCCGCGACCCTCAGGGAGCCATATAACATGACAAGAGAATCCTCCATCCACGGTCAGTGGTCGTCGAAACTCGTCTTTGTACTGGCGGCCACGGGCTCCGCCGTGGGTCTGGGCAACATCTGGCGTTTCCCCTATATCGCGGGCGAGCACGGCGGCGGCGCCTTCGTGCTGGTCTATCTCCTGTGCATCCTGCTCATCGGCCTGCCTATCATGATGGCCGAGATCCTGATCGGGCGACGGGGCCGGCAGAGCCCCATCAACACCATGGTGAGCCTCGCCCGGGAAGAGGGGCTCAGCCGCGCCTGGGGTCTGATGGGCTGGCTGGGGGTGGTCGCCGGGTTCCTGATCCTCTCCTACTACAGCGTGATTGCCGGTTGGGCGCTCTCCTACGTGTTTCGCGCGGGCACGGGCAGTTTCACCGGCCTCGATGCCGAGGGCGTGCAGGGCCTGTTCGAGGGCCTGGTGGCGGATCCGGAGCGGCTGCTGGCCTGGCACACGGTGTTCATGGCCATGACCCTGATCGTGGTGGCCCGGGGCGTGCGTTCGGGACTGGAGCAGGCAGTCAAGTTCCTCATGCCCCTGCTGTTGCTGATGCTGGTCTTGCTGGTGGGCTACGCCATGGTGGAAGGCCATTTCATGGCCGGCCTGAGCTTCATGTTCACCCCGGATTTCAGCAAGCTCACCGGAGAGGCCGTGCTGGTGGCCATGGGACAGGCCTTCTTTACCCTGAGCCTGGGCATGGGCGCCATCATGATCTACGGCTCCTACCTCAGCTCCCGGGCCTCCATCGCCGGCACCGCCGCCGTGGTGGTGGGGGCGGATACCCTGGTGGCGCTCCTCGCCGGTCTGGCCATCTTCCCCATCGTGTTTGCCAGCAGCCTGGAGCCCAGCCAGGGGGCGGGCCTGATCTTTGTCACCCTGCCCCTGGCCTTTGGCCAGATGCCGGGCGGGGTGGTGTTCGGCACGCTGTTCTTCATCCTGCTGGTGGTGGCGGCCTGGACCTCGTCTATTTCGCTCATGGAGCCGGCGGTGGCCTGGCTGGTGGAGAACCGGGATATGACCCGGGTGGGTGGGGCTACGGTGGTGGCGGTACTGTCCTGGTTGCTGGGCATCGGCACCGTGCTGTCATTCAACCACTGGGCTGAGATCACCCTGTTCGACATGACCTTCTTCGGACTGGTGGACTACCTCACCTCCAACGTCCTGCTGCCCCTGGGCGGTCTGCTCATCGCCCTGTTCGTGGGCTGGCGCATGACCGAGCGGTCGGTGACCTCGGAGCTGGCCATGCGCCGGCCGATCCTGTTCCGCACATGGTATTATGTGCTTCGTTTCGTCTCGCCCATCGGCATCCTGCTGGTCTTCCTGCGGGCCATCAACGTCATCTGACTTTACCGCCCATGACCTCCATCAGCCGCAGCGCCCTGGTGCCTTACAGCCCCGCCCAGATGTTCGATCTGGTCAACGACATCGAGTCGTACCCTCGCTTCCTGCCCGGCTGTCGCCGCGCCACGGTTCATTCCCGGGATGCCGACAGCATCAAGGCCACCCTGGAACTGGCCAAGGGAGCGGTGCGCAAATCCTTCACCACCTGTAATCGTCTACAGAAAGACAAGATGATCGAGGTGCGTTTGGTGGAAGGACCGTTCCGACACCTGGAGGGATTTTGGCGTTTTGATGCCCTGGAAAGCGGCGCCTGCCGGGTGTCCCTGGACATGGAATTCGAGTTTTCCAACCGACTGGTGGGTCTGGCCATCGGCCCGGTGTTTCACCAGATCGCCAGCACCCTGGTGGACTCCTTCGTGCGTCGCGCTCGTGAGGTCTATGGTGCCCGCTGAAGGCATGCTCGTGGAGGTGGCCTACGCCCGTCCCGACAGCCAGCTGATCCTGGAGGTGGTCGTACCCCAGGGGGCCACGGTGGAGCAGGCCCTGCAGGCCTCAGGCATGGTGGAGCGTTTTCCGGAGATCGATCTGGAGAAGGCCAAGGTCGGTATCTTCGGCAAGCTTGCCAAACGCGATGCCGTGCTCAAGCCTAGGGATCGGGTGGAGATCTACCGCCCCCTCATTGCCGACCCCAAGGAGGTGCGCAAGCAGCGTGCCGCCGCGGGCAAGCGTATGAAGAAGGGGGGTGGGGATGTAGACGAGCCAGAGACAAGCGACTAGTGATGCCTTTACCTGTCTCTAGTCACTTGTCTCTGCGCCTTACTTCAGCCCACTGTCATCGAAGCGGGCGACCCGGTCGGCCTCGTCGAAGTGCACCGTCAGGCGTCGGCGCTCCGGGGCCCCGTCGCCAGGTTTGAGGTAGTACATGTACTCCCAGCGGCGTTCCCCGTGGAAGGGGTCACGCAGCACCGGCTCACCCAGCAGGAAGCGGACCTGGCTTCGCGTCATGCCGGTTTCCAGTTGGGCGATGCGATCATCCTCAAGGGCGTTGCCCTGCTGGACATCGGGTTTGTACACGGAAAACAGCCCCGTGCCGCAGCCCGAGATCAGCAGGCTTGCAATGAGTACGAGACCGGTGAGAATCTTTCCCATATGAGATCGGTTATCCTACATTGAGCTGCCCCGGGTTAGGTCGCGGGGCGCCGGTGAGTATGGCGGAATTGTACATCGATTCAGGGCTCGAACGGAGGACCCCTTGGAAACACAGGATCTGAAGAAGGCCGGACTGAAGGTGACGCTGCCCATGATGAAGATCCTGGAGCTGCTGGAGGTCTCCGATGACCGGCACCTGAGTGCCGAGACCATCTACCGCCAGCTGCTGGAAGTCGGCGAGGAGATCGGCCTGGCCACGGT
>JBHEOJ010000122.1:0-6261 GCA_046260855.1 Thioalkalivibrio sp. | reverse complement strand
GGCTCTGTGTTGCGGCGCTTGACAAGGGTCACACCATTGCCTGCGCACCGCGCCTTGATCCGCGCCTTTCGCGGGGCGCTGAATGTGGGTTAGTCAGGGTTCGGGTTAGTAAAATGCGACGGGCGAGTAGGGAAGGTCTTTGACGCAAGATATGGGCTTGTTTGTGTGGCCATGGCTTGCGTCAGGCCGGTGGCTTCGTCCGGCAGGCTCGTCGGACGGAAGGACGTTTACGAAGAGTGGGCCGCACAGATAACAGCATGCCCTGGTCGGATCTATTGGCCGAATGCTGCCAGGTTGGGCGCAGGAGCGATCCCGGCCGGATCGGCCCCATTGCATTGACTGAGCAGAAGACGCGGCGGGTCGAACGAGAAAATAAACGGTCCGGTGCGCTGTAGTACGTTCAACCCCAGAATGGGACGTGTGTTGCCGGGGAATACCGCCGCTTCTACGTTGCGCAGCCAGCAGGCATTGCCGATACTTACGGCGTTCAGGGCATAGACGGGCACTTCCAGTTCGCTGCCGTTGGCCAGCCGGCCGCGCAGCGTCCTGACGAAGCGGGCCTGACTGGTTTCCCTGAGCTTGCCGAGTATTTCCTCGTTGATTGTCATGTAGCCGGATCCGGTGTCGACCATCATGTCTACCGCCCCATGGCCGCTGATGCTACCCGCCACGTAGAAGGTTGCCCCACCCCTCGAGTCCATGTCGATCTGGGTGTGGAACTGGTCTGCCATCGCCATGGAGCAGGTAGCGGCAATGAGCGGGATGAGCAGGTAGGCCAGTTGTCTTCGCATCAGCACTCTCCATTGAGTCTTCGCAGCCCTGCGGCGCAGGGGGTATTCGAAACCTGGATACACACAGGTGGCATCGGGTCTGTACCGGCTATGGATCTGTGCACGGTGTACACCATCGGGCCTGAATTCAGACTACATCAGGTGGTGGCATGGCAAGAGACGTGTCGTCGGGCCGCTACTACCGTTGAACGGATGCTCGTCAGCAGGGGAGGTGTTTTGCACTGGACGAGCAGGGGCCAGATAGGCACACAGTCGTTGTGTTTTTCTGGGATGGACCTCTTTCAGGCATGTCATTTCTCGGCATTGCCTGCCGAGCTTACTAACCCGAGCCCTGACTAAGCCTCATTCAGCGAGTCGCCAAGCGGTCAGCCGCAAGGCGCGCGAGCGCAGGACGGGCCGCGCCCATTCAAGCGAGCGCAACGCCGCGCATGGCCGCTTGGCGACTCGCCCGCAGGGAGCCCCGCGAAAGGCGCGGCTCTGTGTTGCGGCGCTTGACAAGGGTCACACCATTGCCTGCGCACCGCGCCTTGATCCGCGCCTTTCGCGGGGCTCTGAATGTGGCTTAGTCAGGGTTCGGGTTAGTTGGCTGTGACGCACATCGCAAATACATCATGCGCAATCAGGTAGCCACTGGACACATCCCTTACGCCGTCTGGTTCACCTGGATTGAGTTCGACAACGAACAGACCCCAGTCTTCACGCTCTGTGAGACTGCGTCTTGCACAGTCACCTTTTGATGCTCATCCGAGATATCAGGATGACTGGGTTTCTTCCGACACACGAGAAAGGTGAATCAAATGAACACAAACTACCGCAAGACATTAATTGCTGCTGCTGTAGCAGCCCTGATCAGCGCCCCTGCCTGGTCAGCCACCGATGCGCCCGGCTCATCCACGGACGCAGCACAATCCCGGGATTCACAGTCTCAGTCTCAGGGTGCCTATAAAATCGGCGGCGAGATCAGCTCGCCCGATGGCGCTGCCCGTGCCAAGGCGAGTGACAATCCACTTTACAGCCGTACACCGGACGATCTGAATGGCCTGGAAGTCATTGGCTCCGACGGTGACTCTATCGGCAAGATCAAGTCGGTCGTGATGGACCGCAATCGTGACGACGTTCATGCGGTGATTACTTCGGGCGGCATCATGGGTCTCGGTGCACGTGAAACAGTCGTGTCGCTTGATGAGCTCAAGCTCGTGGGTGACGACAAGGTAGAGGCTAATTTGACCGAGGAAAGCCTTAAGTCGCGTCCTGAATACAAGGCAGAGCAGTACGGGGAATTGCAGTCGAACCAACCCATCAGTGAGTTCTCTGCGTTCGAGCCGACCACGAGTCCTTCGGACCAGAGCTCCTCACGTGCTGGTTCCGATACGTCACGGTCCGCTACGGGTGTTCAGCGCTCCGGTGCAGGAAGTGCTGATGCTACATCGTCTCAGCAGTCATCTTCCCGTTCTGGTTCCGATAGTGCTCGGTCTCCCGTGGCTGTACAGGGCTCCGGGACAGCAAGTCCTGATTCCGCATCGTCACAGCAGTCATCCTCCCGTGCTGGTTCCGATAGCTCTCGGTCCGCCGTAGGCGTCCAGGGCTCCGGTAAAGGAAGTGCTGATTCTGCATCGTCACAGCAGGCAACTCCCCGTGCTGGTTCCGATACGCCCAGGTCCGCCATGGGTACTGAGCGTTCCGGGGCAGCAGGTGCTGGTGACATGCCGTCTCAAATGTCCAGCCGTTCCGAAATGAGTGCCAATCCCCTGCATCGTCGCACCCCCAAGGATCTGCAGGGCATGGAAGTGATCGGTTCCGATGGTGAGGACATCGGCAAGGTCAAGGCAATTGTCGCAAGCAAGAACCGTGACCAGGTCCATGCGGTCATCTCTTCCGGCGGCTTCCTGGGTCTTGCAACCCGTGAGATTCTCGTGCCCCTGGACGAGCTCAAGGTTGTGGGTGACAAGCAGCTGCAGACTGAATTCAAGCAGGATTCTATCGAGTCACGCCCTGTGTATCATTCCCGGGAGTATGGAGAGCTGGAGTCTGATCGTCCGATCAGCGAGTTCTCCGCATTTGAGCCGATGAAGGGTAAGGATGGCCCTGCTGGCAAGGATCAGGCGCCCGCCAAGGACCGGACGCCGCGTTAATCAGCAGTCTGGTTAGATCATGAGGGCTCGGGGCAGTACGCCCCCAGCCCTCTTTTTTGTTTTTAGGATTCTAAAATTGTGCAGAGATCATTCGAAACCTGGACTTTGCGGGACAGATGCAAGGACATTCAGTCCTGCACATCCACCTTCACAAGAACTCTCCCGGCCTCCCGGTCTTTGCTCCGCCGCGTCCCGATGATGCGCTGATCATCCTTCATCGAATACCCCGAAGTCCCACCCAGATCCACCCACTCACCGGCCTGTACCGTCACCACGGTCTCCAGGGCGCGGGTCTCAATCCGTCCCCCACCAGTGCGGCTCTCCCGCTCCGCGATCTGCACGATGTGCAGGCGCACGCGTCTGTCGGGCATGAGCTGGGGCGTGACCACAAAGCCCCGGTCCAGGCCCTGGTAATCCACCCCACCCACTATGCTCCCGTCGGGACGCAAGGCCACCACACCCATGGGGATGATGTCGCCCTCGCGGATGTGGGCCTGCTGGCCGTCCTGCACCCGCACCCACTGCTCGCTGCCCCGGCGGGTGGTGGTGTGGCGGCGCACCACGCGAGCCTGGCTGTCGATCTCGCCTGCGGGGTCCAGGCGTCTTTCATCCTGCCGGGTGTCGTCGCTGACACGCACCGAGAGGCGTAGCTCACGGATGGGCTGGTCCATCTGCGCCACCACATCGCGGATCCGATTCAGACGCCCGGGGCTGGTGCGCACGATGAGGCGGTAGCCGGTACCGGTCAGGGCGTCCCGGGGGCCGAGCAGGGGCTGAATGTGGGGCAGGAGCTCATTGGCATTGCGGTGCTGCAGTTCGATGATCTCGATGGGCACCTTGTCGTCGGTCTCGGCCGCCACGACACTTGACCAGAGCAGCAGGGGCAAGAGCAGGAGGAAAAAGGAAAGAGGTTTCATGGTCACTGATTTCCGGAACGGGAGAGGGGCTGCGGCTTCTGGGTCAAACTGTCTGAAAAACTGAAGGGACCGGACAGGATTTCATGATTAACATGAGGGCGCCTCTAAATATTCATGAGCACGCATCTTGGACACTCAAATCCGCGCTCTCGGCGTTGCAAATCTTCGCAATAGCTCGCTCACGTGCGATTTGCGCCTTGATAGCACGAATCTGAGCGCCCAATCTGTCGCACTCAGAATAATTAGAGGTGCCCATGATTGGAAAAAGGCCCGGAAGGTTTTAATCCCGTAAATCATGTTAATCCTGTCCAACGTTTGTGTGTTTTAAAACACCACGGCAACTCAGATCTTCAACCGGCGCAGTTCCGGGTCGGGCAGGGCGTGGGTCCAGAGGTTGCGGAAGCGACCCTCCAGGGTCTGCACCCGGGGCGGGGACCAGGCGTCGGCCATGGCCACGGGGGTGGCGGCGCGGATCTGGTGCAGGTAGACACCGGAGTCGATCAGGAGCATGGCCTCGTCGAGCCTGGCCTCGTCGGGGGGCTGGCGGCGCAGGTGGATGCGGCTGCTGATGCGCAGGGCCAGGTCCACCAGGCGGTGACCGCCGCTGGGCAGGCTGCGGCTGTCCTGGATGAGGATGCGCACGTCGGCGTGTCTGCTGCGCCGGGCCAGGGCCGAGACGGCGTCCACCAGGTCGGGGTCGTCGTAGAGATAGGGACTTAGATCGGGGCTCAGGATCCACAGCCGGCGCCGGGCTTGGGGGGCGTGCTCATGGATGAAGTCGCGGATGGCCTCCAGGCCTTCCAGACGCATCACGCCGCGCCGTTCCTCATTCGGTGTGTGTGTGGTGTTCGGCTTGCGTTTCAGGGGCATGGATGTCGATCCTTGTGACCATGCGGATGTGTGGGATGCCGGCGTCCATGAAGACCTCCCCGGTCTCCTGGAATCCCGCCTGGCGGTAGAACGCCGTCGCATGGCATTGAGCGTTCAGCTCCACTTTATCCATGCCCATCTGCTTTGCAAGTTCCAGGGCGGCGTCGAGCAGTGCCTTGCCGATGCCCCGACCCCGCCAGGCGGGCAGCACCGCCATTCGGCCAATGTGTCCGTCCGGGGCCAGCCGGGCCGCGCCGACGGGGTGGCCGTTGTTGCTGGTGGCCAGCAGGTGCAGGCAGGCGATGTCCACGCCGTCACGCTCCAGGCCCAGGGGCACACCCTGTTCCTCCACGAACACCGTCTCGCGCACGCTGCGCAGCGCCTGGGCATCGCGGGGCCACAGGGCCTCGGCGACCCGAAAACCCGTGGACTCGGCAGGACCATGGGTGGATGAATGGGAGGGCTTGCGCTGCATCAGGCGGAGGGTCCGCTGGGGCCGTGATTACCTACATCCTAGACACGCGCAGGGCTGTCAACAGTGACCGGTGTCAATGGAAGGCTTTATCAGATCATCATGATGTGCCGATGGTGACTTCGTGTTTCAACAGCCTGCTAACGCCCCAGCAGGGCGTTGCGTAGATTCAGGGACAGGGGCTCCTCGCCCAGCCAGATGCCGAAGTAGGCCCGGGCAAAGTCGCTTCCCTCCACGATGACCAGGGTCTTTCCGTTGAGGCTCAGACGGGTGCCTTCACCGGGCAGGTACTCCATCACGTAACGGTCCCCGGGGGTGACGCTGCGATAGGCATCGTGGATCTGGCGAATCCTGGGCGCCAGGGCCTGCAGGGCATCTGCAGCGAGCTGTTTTTCCAGGATGGTGTTGGCGGCCAGGGTGAGATCCGAGGCCTCGATATCCACGAAGTATTCGATCTCCAGGCGCTTGGGTTCGCCCTGTTCCAGCAGCCTGGCGGCGGGCACGCCCTCGGGGCCATAGAGGCCCGCCCCGTAGACCCGGATGACCACGGCGTAGCGGGCCAGTCCCGTGCCCTTGAGCTCCAGGATCTTGCCGTCACTGGATTGCATGAAAGTGGGGAAGCGGGCATCGCCCACGGTGACCACGCTGGCCTGGGCGGGCAGGGTTGGGACCAGGAACAGCAGCAGGGCGGCCAGGACGAGGACCATGCGGTCTGCGCAACTGGCGTGGTTATTCGGGGTCAGGGGGCGGGCCCGGAAACTGGTGCGGATGCTAGACATGTTCGTTGTCCTCCAGGATCTCCACGGAGTTGCCTTCGCTGTCGGAGATGTAGATGGATGCGGTGCCGTCCCGGTGGGTCTTGAGCGGCCCGAAACGCCGGGCGTCGGGGTGGACCACGCCGATGTGGGGCGGGTGCTGGCCGGGGATGACCAGGGCGAGCCGGGTGTTGGCAAATTCCAGCAGCGCCCAGGTATCGTCCTGATACGTAACCCTGACCCGGAACTGGCCCTTGTACCAGTCCACCGCCCGGGCCACATCCTTCACGGGGATGGCCACGTGGTGCAGGCTGTCCAATGCTG
>JBHEOJ010000121.1:0-6377 GCA_046260855.1 Thioalkalivibrio sp. | reverse complement strand
AACCAGGCGGTTGCGGCCCGATTCCTTGGCCTGGAGCAGGGCCTGGTCAGCGGCGTTTAGCAGAATGCGGGCTCGCTCCTCGGGCGATTGCCCCTTCAGGAGCCTCGGCGGCAGGCGGGCCGCGCCGATGGAGACGGTGATGGAGGTTTCGCCTTCGTGGTCCATGGGGACCGGTGTGGCTTCGACGCCCTGGCGCATGCGTTCGGCTACGGAGTGTATCTCCGTGGCCTCCAGACCCGGCAGGAGTATGACGAATTCCTCTCCGCCATAGCGGGCCAGCAGATCAAATCTGCGCAGATGGTGCGCCAGGCGCTGAGCCACTGCGGTGATCGCTCGGTCCCCGGCAGCGTGACCGTGGTCGTCGTTCACCCGTTTGAAGCGATCGATATCCACGAACAGGCAAGCCAGTGCGTGCCCCTCCCGCTCCATGCGCAGGATCTCGTCCTGGAGACGCTGGTCAAAGAAGCGGCGGTTGCGCATGCCAGTCAGGGGGTCGGTTACGCCAATTTCCCTCAGCCGCCAGGCAGATAGGGTATTTGCCAGACATACCGAAACCACAGCCGCCAGCCGCTTAAGGAGGTAGGTGTCCTGATCGACGCTATAACGTTCCGCCCGCAGGCTGCCTAGAACGAGTAACCCGATGGGGTCCTTGCCCCGCCTGAGGGGCAGTAGGGCCCGGCTGGCCAATTGCGTCATGCCGCAAAATTCCAGGGCCTCGGGGTCATCATCCGCCGGTGGGCCCAGGGTGGGCTCATGTAGATTCTGCAGCGGGGCGGGGTTCTCCAGCAATCGCAGGGGCCAGTGCTCGGGCAGGCTGTGACTTTCGAGCGCCGTTTGCAGATCGCCCTGGGCGTCGCAAAGCACCAGCGCCACCTGGTCCAGGTCAAATCCCGTCTTGAGGTCTTCCAGGAGAATCCCCAGCACCACTGGGAGTTCATCTGCTTCCAGCAGGCGCAGTTCCAGGGCAGCCAGACGGTTGAGCTTCTGTTCGGTTTCTCGGGCCGCATCGATCAGCGACTCCAGCCGAGTTTGTAACCACTGCTTTTCCGTTGCCAGTTGTCTTTCCATGTTCAAGTGAGCCTTCTGCTGGAGTCCGCGTGGGAGTACTGCGCACCGACTGCTAGCCTAACTCTCATGCATCGCGGTGATGAGCCACCCCCGATGATGAAAGATACGTTGCAAGCCCTTCTCCCCCAGGGGGAGAAGGAATTGTCTGTAGCTGAATCCTGGTTCTTTCACGTTAAGAGAAGCCCCGATCCACCCATGAAAGGTTTAGCCACTTAGCTGATCAAAGGCCTCGAGGGCCTGGGCACCATAGACATAGGATGGACCACCCCCCATGTAAATGGACAGGCCGATGGTCTCCATAATCTCCTCACGTGTGGCGCCGTGCTTGATGGCCGCCTTGGTGTGGAAGCCGATGCATCCTTCACAGCGGATGGCAATGCCAATGGCCAGCGCCATCAGTTCTTTTTCCTTGCAGGACAACGCGCCGTCCTGGGACACGGCCTTGTCCATGGCACCAAAGGCTTTAACGACTTCAGGGACCCCGCTACCCACCTCCTGCATGAGTCCGCCCAGGTGTTTGATGGTCTGGTTCCAATCCTTTTTCATGATGAACTCCCCGATATTTGATTAATGTCAGGATTAGTTGAGTTAATGGCTTCGGGATTGTGTGACAGACGCCCCGGGTACGGCAACCTTTGGTTCGTTTTGAGGGTGATCTGGAGAATGGCCCCATGGCATGTTTCACATGCCCCATGTCAGGGATCCTTGTTGCTGCAGCCACCAGGTCAGCAGACCGGCGGCTACGGAAAGGGTCAAGGTGCCTGCAACCCGGTAACCCAATGACCAGCCGCCGATGCCCATGGCCAAGGCGCCTTTGACCAGAGAGTTGGCGAAGGCGGCGATGAGGATTCCCAGCGTTGCGACTTCAAGAGAAAGGCGACCATCCGTCATATCTGCCAACGAGAGGGTGATGGCATCCACGTCGGCCAGCCCTGAGGCAGCAGCCAGCGTGTAGATGCCAGCATCGCCGAAATGCTCGGACAGGCCCTGGGAAAGCAAAATAATGCCAGCCAGTAGCGCGGCAAAGATCAGTGCCGGCTTCAACTCGAAAGGGTTGGTCAGTCCCGGACTTTCGCCCTTGACCGAAGGGCCGCTCAACTTCCACCAAAGGGCTGCCAGGGCATAGGAAAGGGTCATCATCGCCAGGACGGGGAAAAGCAGTTGCACTGCCAGATCCCTGCTGAACAGACCACTGACGATCAGCATCCGCGGGAACATGGTAGCGCATGCAATCAGGATGCCAGCTGCCAGCACGTTGCTGGAACTTCGGGTTTTTCGGGCGATGCGGGCGAAGTTGACTGTCACAGCGGTAGAAGAGGCCAGACCCGCCGTCAGTCCGGTGAGCAGGATGCCTTTGCGTTCCCCAATGATCTTCATGGAAAAATAGCCCACGAAGGAGATGCTGGCGATCAGAACCACCATCCACCAGATGCGATAGGGGTTCAGGGCTTCCCAGGGTCCGTATCCTTGATTGGGCAACAAGGGCAGAACAACAACCGAGATCAGCAGCAACTGGAGGGCGGCGAAAAGTTCGCGTTCCTCCAGGCGCTTCACCCAGGCGTGCAGCACCGGTTTGATGCCCAGCAGCGTTGCGGTGACCACGGCACCGGAGGCGGCAAGTGCGGGATGCCCAAGGGCAACCAGGGCGCCGAAGGCGAAGGTGAGCAGACTGGCAACCTCGCCGGTGATCCCCATGTCATGGTCCCGGATCTGAGCCATGACATGGGCGGCCACCAACACCAGCGCCAGTGCACCAAAGGCCACCGCCAGCACGGCTTGCCCCAACTCTTGAGCCAACAGACCCCACACCCCCCCCAGCAGGCCGATCAAGGCAAAGGTGCGTATGCCGGCGACCCGACGCCCCTCTTCCATGTGGCGTTCTTTCCAGCCTCGCTCCAGGCCGATCAGTAGCCCCAGCGCAAGGGCCAGACCCAGGCTGTAAAATGGCGTGAGTTCTTCCAATATCGTTATCCCGCAATCTGGACGACCTGGCGGTCGGGGGTATCCGGCTTACCGCATGGCCTCGTCGAAACGTCGATTGACTTCGTCCCAGTTGACCACGTTCCACCAGAAGTTCAGATAGGCGCCCCTACGATTCTGGTAGCCCAGGTAATAGGCGTGCTCCCATACATCCAGCCCCAGGATCGGTGTACCGCGTTCCTCAACCACATTCATCAGAGGATTGTCCTGATTGGCGGTGGAAGTCACCGCCAGCTTCTGGTCTGGGGTGACGATCAGCCAGGCCCACCCGGAGCCGAACCGCTTTGCGCCGGCCTGGCCAAACTCGGTCTTCATGTTGTCCATGGAACCGAAGTCACGATCGATTGCTGTGGCAAGTGCCTGTGAAGGTTCCCCCCCGGTGCCTGGGGGCGCCATGACGCTCCAGAATAGGTCGTGGTTGTAATGCCCACCGCCGTTATTGCGCACAGCCATGTTGAAGTCGGATATCTGAGCCATTATTTCCTCGAGAGCCATGCCTTCGAGTTGCGGAAAGTCTGCGACCTGGGCATTCAGGTTGTTGACATAGGCGCCGTGGTGCAGGCCATGGTGGATCTCCATGGTCATTTTATCGACGTAAGGTTCCAGCGCATCGGAAGGATAGGGAAGGGGATCAAGCGTAAACGGCTGGGCGACGGCAACCGCTGCGTAGGCCCAGGCTGCCAGTGCCAGGCCAGCCATTGCATGAAATCGTGTGCGTAACATAATTTGCCTCCAATATTACATGAATGGCGCCATAGGGCTCCTCCCGAGGCACCCTCTCCCGGTCAGTCATCACTTGTGAGCTCCGGTTGGGCCTTGGCGCATTGTCGATAAAAGCGCCTGAACGCAGATCTGTCAACTTGTGGAGGGGGGAACTGGATGCTTCCAGATTAGGCCTGGCGCCAGGCCCACTCGATGCGCGCGAGGGGGTGAAAGAATGCTCATCCTACCAGACGCTGGACCACGGGGGAGTCGATCAACCCACCGCGGACACAAAGTCTTCCCCGCAGAATTACCCACTATTTTTTGCCTCAGGCCGACTACTGCCATCAAAGGCGCATGGGGCCGAAAGTTGACCGCCCACCTACCCGTCCTCAAGTGGCTTTCAGTCGACCACCCACAGCCGTCGGGATAGGTCGGGGTAGATCCGGATGGTGTCCCCGTCCACCGAAAACTGCCACCTGGGTGTTGTAGCCGGATGGCGCATGCACTGCGAACGAGATCAATGGTCTGGCAACCGCGTTCATCACCAGGGGGCGATGGCCAGTCGTGAGACAACCAAGCTTCCGGCAGTACATTAAACAGACGTCAGAGTCATGCCGCCATCGCATTATCACCGTCCATGTCTGGATGACTTGCGAGTGGACATCAAAAAGAAGAGGTGCCACACTTTTTTCAGCGTGGAACATAGGTAATGCATATGGCAGTCTCTGAGAACGAGGTTCAGGTTGGTGCCCAGGGCCGGATCGTGATACCGGCCGGCCTACGCAAGGCGCTGAAGCTGAAGCCCGGAGACCGATTGGTCGCACGAACAGTCGGTGAAAGTCTGGTATTGGAACGTCGAGAGACCATCGAAAAGAGATTGCGCGACCGGTTTCGGCACATACCGGGGGATGTCCAACTGGCGGAGGAACTGATCGCCGACCGGCGTGCGGAAGCAGCGCGGGAGGACCGGGAGCGGTGAGCGTGGTCCTCGATGCCTCGGCTCTTCTGGCGTTCCTGCACGATGAACCGGGTGGGGAGAAGGTTTCTCCAGCCCTGGAGGGCGCACGCGTCTCCGCGGTGAATTGGTCTGAGGTCCTGCAGAAATCGCTACAACGGGGCGTGGATGTCGCAGGGATGGGGCAGGAATTCACCGAGGTGGGGGTGAACTTCGAGCCCTTCACGCCGCAGCAGGCCGAGACGGCTGCATGGTTCTGGTCCCATACCAGGAATCATGGGCTGTCGCTTGCCGATCGGGCCTGTTTGGCGCTGGCGATGGACAAGGGGTTGCCGGTGATCACCGCCGACCGGGCGTGGGCCGGGCTCAATCTCGATATCGAGATCCGGGTTCTTCGGTAGGAAATCCCGGTACGATCAAGGGCAATCCCGCGCACCGGGTGTGCGGGACACTGCTGTGGCGGAGCCGCCCCGGTTTGCGTCCCGGGCGAGGGAACGATGCCCCGGGCAACTGATTTCGTGGCGCGCTGCGCGGTGTCGCCACGGTGCCGCGGGCGGGGCGTTCCCTTCCGCGTTCAGCTCGGGATGGGCCCTGTATCCCACCTCACAGAGGCCGGGATGGAAAGCCTTGGATAGGGTGGGACGTAACACACTTGGGGCTTCGGCATCGTGCCCATTTTCGCCATCATTATCTTGCCCCCGCGTTGCAACGGGGGCTCGAGATGACACTGCCCGAGACACCTAACAGTCGCCTGCAGCAGTACCGTTTGACGGCAAAGGGCCAGAAATACCTAAAGGATTGAAATGAAAACCGAAAACCACTCCCAATTGGCCGCCTTCATCTGGTCCGTGGCGGACCTGCTGCGTGGCGATTTCAAGCAGTCCCAGTACGGTCGCATCATCCTGCCTTTCACCCTGTTGCGGCGCCTGGAGTGTGTTCTGGAGCCCACCAAGGCGGGGGTGCTGAGTGCGGCCCAGGATCACCAGGCCAAGCCCGATGCGGTGCGGGACAAGCTGCTGCTGCGTGCCGCCGATCAGCCGTTCTTCAACGCCTCTCCGCTGAGCCTGGGTTCCCTGTCCGACACCCAGACCGGCGATGACCTGATGAGCTACGTGCAGTCGTTCAGTCGGGCCGCGCGGGAGATCTTCGAGCACCTGGAGTTCGAGGGCTTCGTCCAGCAGCTCACCGCCAACGATCTGCTCTACCAGGTGGTGCAGCGCTTCGCCGCCATCGATCTGAGCCCCCAGCGGCTCTCCAACTACGGCATGGGCCTGGTGTTCGAGGAACTGATCCGCAAGTTCGCGGAAAGCTCCAACGAGACCGCCGGGGAGCACTTCACCCCCCGCGATATCGTGCACCTGACCACCTCCCTGGTCCTCACTGGCCAGGACGATAAGCTGCGCCCCCACCGGATCGTTACCGTATATGACCCAACAGCAGGGACAGGGGGCTTCCTCTCCGAGAGTGACGAGTACATCCAGCAGGTCAGCGAGGATGTGACCGTGTCCCTGCATGGTCAGGAGCTCAACCCCGAGTCCTACGCCATCTGCAAGGCGGACATGCTCATCAAGGGCCAGGCGGTGGAGCGGATCAAGCTGGGCAACACCCTCTCCGACGACCAGCTGGCCGGCGAGCGCTTCGACATCATGCTCTCCAATCCCCCTTTCGG
>JBHEOJ010000120.1:6330-6631 GCA_046260855.1 Thioalkalivibrio sp. | reverse complement strand
CAGGAACACCGTGCGCCAGTCGCTCCAGGCCTCCAGCCAGTAGCTCACCGGCCAGACCCAGGTGCTGGCGAAGCCCCCGACGATGGCCAGGAGGCTCACCGCGCGCCGGAACTGCTGGCCCGTGAGTACCCGCAGGGCGGAGAATGCCGCGTCGTAGAGGGTGGCGGCCATGGCCGCCCCCGCCAGGACCCAACCGAACCAGAACACGGCGAGATTCGGACTCCAGGCGATGACCAGGAGCGCCAGAGTCGCCAGCAGGGACCCGCCGGACAGGACAGGGCGGGGCCCGAGACGCGCCATG
>JBHEOJ010000120.1:0-6320 GCA_046260855.1 Thioalkalivibrio sp. | reverse complement strand
GTGCGGCCAGGGCCGAGACCAGGATGCCCGTGGCATAGGCCGCGAACAGGCTGCCCAGGCGCCAGCCGGTGTCCTCGTGGATGGGCAGGGCGAGAAAGGCGATGCCGTAGTAAAGAGTGCCCCAGGATATAAGCTGTCCCGGCGACAGCCACAGCAACGGCCGCCAGAAGCCGTGGCCGGATTCAGCGGCCATGGCTCGGTCCGGTGTCGGGCTCGGCTGGCGGACAGGTAGGCGAGTCGGGAGAAGTCACGGGGTTATCATAACCCGCGTCCCGGGGGCTGTCCCCGGAGTGCAAGGCCATTGCATGGGAGTCATCGAACGATGCCGGATTTTGAACTGGATGCCCGCCTGGCGGGCGACACCATTGCCCTGGGTGAATCACCCCTGTGTCTGTATCGCCTCATGGACGATGCCCGCTGGCCCTGGGTGATCCTGGTGCCGAAACGGGTCGGGGTGACGGAGTTCCACCATCTCGATGACGCGGACTATGCCCAGCTCTGGAATGAATCCCGGGTCGTGGCCCGGGCCATGGCCGCTGATTTCGCTGCCGACACCCTCAACGTGGGCAAGCTGGGCAACCACGTGGCGCAATTGCATCTGCACCACGTGGTGCGCCACCGGACTGACCCGGCCTGGCCGGGACCCGTGTGGGGGTACGGTGAACGGGTGCCTTACGGCGCGCAGGAGGGCAACGCGATGTGTGCCCGCTTGAACGGGATTTTTCAGGATTTGCTGATTTAAACCACGAAGGTCGCGAGGTCTCGAAGACGAGAACAAAAAAGTTTCTCTCGCCAAGCCGCAAAGTACGCAAAGGAAATCTGACTGATCGAGTGAATATGGCGTATCAACGTGGACCGGTTTCCTGTCCGGTGGCGCCCATGGGGCGCCCTATGTTCAAAGCATTTCTTGGCGTGCTTCGCGTCTTTGCGAGAGACATGCCTTTGGCGGCGCCCGTCGAGCCCGGCGGAAGGCTATCAACCACGAAGGACGCGAAGGATTACGAACTAAAACCCTTCGTGATCTTCGTGTCCTTCGTGGTTCAAACGGACTTTCAACTCAACGCCCCACCGCAGCTTGATCCCTGCCCCGCCGTACAACCAAAACAATGATCCGCCACGGCGACCTCCCGGCCCTCCAGGGGCTGGCGCATCAGGTCGCGCAGGTGGGTGCGGCCCACGTTCCCGCCCAGGGGCATGTGCAGCATCTGGTTGAAGTCGCAGTCATAGATAAACCCTTGCCAGTCCACGCTCACCAGGCTTCGGCACATGACCGATTCCAGGTTCTCGTCCCGGTGGGCGTTCTTGAGCACTTGCATGTATTCGCCCAGACGCCCCTCCTTGCGCAGCTGATTGCCGAAGCGGTGGATGGGCATGTTAGCGATGGTGAACAGCTGGTTGAACACCACGTCGTACTCGGTCTTCAGATGCTGCTTGTAGTCCGCCTCCAGGGCCGGCTGGGGCGGGGGCAGGCTGGGGCCCTGGGGGTTATAGACCAGATCCAGCACCAGCCCGCTGTCCGCCTGGCCGTATCCCTGGGCATTGAGTTGCTTGAGCCCCCGGATGCTGGCTTGGAACACGCCGTCGCCTCGCTGGGCATCCACGTTGTCCTCCTGGTAACAGGGCAGGGAGGCCACAACCTCTACCCGGTTGCTGGCCAGAAAGGTGGCCAGGTCATCCTGACCCGGTTGCTCCAGGATGGTGAGGTTGCAGCGGTCCAAGACCTTGATGCCCAGGGCCCGGGCCTCGCTCACCAGGTAACGGAAATGGGGATTCATCTCCGGCGCGCCGCCGGTCAGGTCCAGGGTCCCGGCGCCTGAGGCGCGCAGGGTGTTGAGCACCTGTTCCACCGTCTCCCGGTCCATGATCTCCCGGCGATTGGGCCCCGCATTCACGTGGCAGTGAAAGCAGGTCTGGTTACACATGTAACCCAGGTTCACCTGCAGGGTCTCCAGCCTGCCCCGTCGCAGGGCGGGGAATTCGGTGGTCCGCAGGTGGATCAGTGGCTGGGTGGTGGACATGGGGTCAGCCCGCATCGTTTATCAGGGATAGCGATAGATCGGTGGTGATGTTCATTTTGGCATCCTGTCTGGGGCTTTCGGGCGAATGAATTTATCAAGCCGACCCTCTGTTAGCTACAAGCCGCCGACCGTCCTGGTGAACGATGCGGGCTAGGGAATGAATCGCTGGATCCAGCGCACCAGGCGTCGGGTGCCTGGGCTGAACAGTTTTGGGCTGTACCGGGTATTGACCGCGCGGCGGTGGATTTGTGCCAGGGTCGGGTAGGCGTGGATGGCGGCGGCGATGCGCCCCACGGGGATTTTCGCCTGCATGGCTATCACCAGTTCGTGGATCAGTTCACCTGCTGCGGGCCCCAGGATCGTCGCACCCACAAGCCGGCCCTTGCGCACCAGCAGCTTCGCCTCCCCGGTGGTCTCGCCCTCCGCCAGGGCCCGGTCCACCTGGCCGAAGGGAAAGCGCAGCACCTCCACGGCCAGACACTGCTCCCGGGCCTCGCTCTCGTTGAGGCCCACCCGGGCCAGTTCCGGATCGCAGTAGATGACCCGGGGCACCACCCGATAGTCCGCCTTGCGGGGCAGGCGGAACACGGCATTGCTGATGACGATCCCCGCCTGGTATTCGGCCATGTGTGTGAAGGGGTAGGGGCCGCAGCAGTCGCCGCAGGCGTAGATGTGTTTGGCGCTGGTGCGCATGCGCCGGTCCACGGTGATGCCGGCCCGGTCCCAGGCCACCCCGACCTGTTCCAGACCCAGGTCCTTCACGTTGGCCTGGCGACCCGTGGCCACCAGGATCTCGTCTGCTTCCAGTGTGATCTGTTTCCCGTTGAGCCGGCAGTGCAGCGTCCTGGCGGCCCCTGTGCCGTCGATGCGCTCCACGGTGGCGGCTGTGTGGATCGTCACACCATCGGCCTTCAGACACTGGCCGAGGGCCTCGGCGATGTCCCCATCCTCCCGAGGCAGCAGCCGGGGCGCCTGTTCGATCAGGGTCACCCGGCTGCCCAGGCGAGCGAAGGCCTGGGCCAGTTCCAGACCGATGGGGCCGCCGCCCAGCACCACCAGGTGTCGGGGCAGGGTGCGCAGGGACCAGATGCTGTCGCTGGTGACAAAGCCCGAGGTCGCCAGCCCGGGGATGGGTGGGATGGCGGGCCGAGAACCGGTGGCGATCAGGAAGCGCCGACCGGCGATGGCCTGTCCCGCTACCGTGACCTCGTGGCTGCCGGTGAAGCGCGCCGCGCCGAAGCGCACGTCCACCCCATAGTCCCTGAAGCGCTCCGGATCGTCATGGACCTGGATACGCTCGATCACCGAGTGCACCCGGTCCATGACGGCGCCCAGGTCCACCCGGGGTTCTACGGCGGGCAGGCCGAACTCCCCGGCCCGACGCATCAGGGAGGCCACCTTGGCGCTGTGGATGAGGGTCTTGCTGGGCACGCAGCCGGTGTGCAGGCAATCGCCTCCCAGCTTCGGCCCCCGGTCGATGAGGGTGGTGCGCACCCCCAGCTGTCCCGCGACACTGGCCACCACCAGTCCGCCCACGCCGCCGCCGATGATGATGAGTTCCGGTTTGTTTGGATGTCGGGGGTTCATGTTCATCATTACGTGGCCAAGCGGCGAGCGGATGCAAGTCGCGCACAGGAATAATGGAGAGGCGTTTGCGTGGGGCTGGTGAATCGCTGGCTCACCGTAGGGGCCCAGCCCCCTGGACGATCAAGGGTATGCCCGGCCAGGATGTCTGGGCATGACAGGAGTTGCTATCGCCAGCGCAGCTTCAGCCCGTGCTCTTCCAGCACCCGCAGTGCCGAGGCCACGCACTGGTCCACGAACTCGGTGCGCTGCGGGTTCTGGCGGGCCAGGCGGGCCCAGCGGCGCCCGTCGGACAGCCCGGCCAGCTCGTAGATGCGCGGATGGGGGTAGTAGAAGGCGTGCACGAACTGGCGGAACACGGTGTTCATCACCGGCCGGAACAGGGTGCGCTGCAGGGGCGAGAGCTGGTCTACGGTGCCCCCCAGGGTCTCCCGGGCGTGGGCGATGTGGCGGGCCTCGTCGATCACGTGCACGGTGATTATGTCGTAGATGGTAGGGGAGATCTTGTCCCGGTGCTTGCGGATCAGCCGGTTCATGCGATCGGGCACCTCCTCGCCGATGAGCACGGCCATCCAGAAGGCGGAAGATTCGTAGGGGGCATGGCGCCCCAGCAGGTTGGCGAGGTTGAAACGGCGAAACCGGGTGCGCGGCATGGGCAGCCGGGAGCGGCGCATCAGCTCCAGGAACATGAGACTATGACCTGCCTCCTCGCGCAGCTCGTGGAGCCGGTAGGTGGCCCGGGATAGATCACTGCCCACCCGGCCCATGGAGCGGCTGATGCGCTCCATGAAAATGCTCTCCAGCCACAGCGCCCCTTCGATAAAATTGATGAACTCGTACTGGGACAGGGCTTGGCGGCGTTCCACGGGGAGATCGCCGTAGGCATCCAGGCCGTACAGGGACAGGGCCTCTTCCGGTAGCCAGAAATCCTCCAGACTCAGGGCATCCCAGTTCACCCGGCCCAGGGGGTCCAGGTAGGGGGTGCTGTTACGGCTCAGTTGTTCCAGGAGTTCGGAAGATGGCTGGATCATGGTCTGACTCGGTCTTGAACCTTGGTGGGTATACCCCAAATCTCCAGGGACCGCCGGAGTGAGCAGGGAAATTAGCATTTGCTTAAGAAGGTGAGAATGATAGCCGCTTGTCACATGCGGGTAAAATACTCGCCGCGCCAGTGCCACAAGAATATGGGGTTCCGGGAACCATGAGCCGCAGGAAAAGTATCTACAAGGTCAGTTTCATCAACCAGGGCAAGGTCTACGAGGTGTTCGCCCAGAAGGTCTATCAGGGCGACCTTTACGGCTTCGTGGTCATTGAACAACTGATCTTCGGCGAGCGCAGCACCTTGGTGGTGGATCCGGGCGAGGAACGGCTCAAGGACGAGTTCGAGTCCGTGCGCCGCAGCTTCGTGCCTATGCACGCCATCATCCGTATCGACGAGGTGGAAAAGCAGGGCGTAGCCAAGATCCACGACCTGGGCGGCAACGTCACACCCTTCCCGCCCACCCTGCCGCCCCAGGGCGGGTACAAGTAGGGCCTGCTGGCATTTACAGCCGCCCCGCAACTGGGGTAACCTTCCGCCCCTTGTCCGGCCCCGGTACGGTTTTTGTGGGGGGGCAGGTATCCAGCGGAGAGGTGGCCGAGCGGTCGAAGGCGCACGCCTGGAAAGCGTGTATACGGTAACCCCGTATCGAGGGTTCGAATCCCTCCCTCTCCGCCATATACAATTGCAAAGGGCCCCGGAGTAATTCCGGGGCCCTTTGCAATTGTATCGCGTGAATCCTGTCTGCTCCCGCCCGACTGTACCCTTCACAGAATAGGGTGTTAAACTGCGCGCCCGCTCGATGGTCGCCTCTTGGCCGACTTTCCCGCGATCCTTCAATGGTGACCCGCATCGGTCCCCTCGCGACAATAAACTGTGAACCCCGCCAGGCCCGGAAGGGAGCAACGGCAGCAGTGGACTTGGGCGCCGGGGTGTGGCTGGTGCGGGTTGCCACCTTTAAAAGCAGTGGCCCCCTCCCCGACCCTCCCCCGCGATGCGGGAGAGGGGGTTTCCCCCTCATCCTTCAGGGAGAGGGTCGGGGTGAGGGTGAAGTTCCTTGCCACTTGAGACTTGCCACTAGCCACTGTTGGATTGAGTCAGAGGATGACGCCTGCGTATCATGGCGTTATCCCAAGTCTCGTTGGAGCACGCAGCTTCCCATGTCCTATCAGGTTCTCGCCCGCAAATGGCGTCCGCGCAGTTTTGATGAAATGGTGGGGCAGCCCCATGTGGTGCGCGCCCTGTCCAACGCTCTGCGCGATCAGCGTCTGCACCATGCCTACCTGTTCACCGGTACCCGGGGTGTGGGCAAGACCACCGTGGCGCGGGTGCTGGCCAAGTGCCTGAACTGCGAGACCGGGGTGACCGCCACCCCCTGCGGCACCTGCAGCGCCTGCCGGGAGATCGACGAAGGGCGCTTCATCGACCTGATCGAGGTGGATGCCGCTTCCCGTACCAAGGTGGAGGACACCCGGGAGCTGCTGGACAACGTGCAGTACGCGCCCACCCGGGGCCGCTACAAGGTGTACCTCATCGACGAGGTACACATGCTTTCCACCCATAGCTTCAACGCCCTGCTCAAGACCCTCGAAGAGCCGCCACCCCACGTGAAGTTCCTGCTGGCCACCACGGACCCGCAGAAGCTGCCGGTGACCATCCTGTCGCGCTGCCTGCAGTTC
>JBHEOJ010000012.1:9902-32267 GCA_046260855.1 Thioalkalivibrio sp. | reverse complement strand
CTCGAACCGCCGACCTAGTGATTAACAGTCACCCGCTCTACCGACTGAGCTACCGGGGAATGGTGAAGCCGCGAATCTTATAGGAAGCAACGGACCAGGGTCAAGGTGACCCCGGCCCATTCCCCGATAATCAGCCTTCCACGGCCTGGCGGAGGCGCGCCACGGCCTGTTCCAGGTTGTCCATGCTGGTGGCGAAGGAGATACGCACGTGGCCTTCGGCGCCGAAGGCGGAGCCCGGTACCAGGGCAACGCCGTGGTCCAGGAGGCGTTCCGCAAACGCGGTGTCGGACGCCAGGCCCAGGGTCTCCATGGCCCCTTTGACACTAGGAAAACAGTAGAAGGTGCCGTCGCAGGGCAGGCAGTCGATGCCCGGGATGGCGTTGAGGGCCTCCACCAGGTAGTCATGACGCTGCTCGAAGGCGTTGCGCATGGAGGCCACGCAACTCTGATCTCCCTTGAGTGCCGCTTCTGCGCCCGCCTGAGCGAAGGAGGTGGGATTGGAGGTGCTCTGGGACTGGATCTTTTTCATGGCGCCGATGAGCTTCTTCGGGCCGCCGGCATAGCCGATGCGCCAGCCGGTCATGGAATAGGCCTTCGAGACGCCATTGAGCACGATGGTGCGCTCGTAGAGTTCGGGGCAGGCCATCAGGATGTTATGGAAGGCCTGGCCTCGAAACATGATGTGCTCGTACATGTCATCGGTGGACACCAGCACGTGGGGATGACGCAGCAGCACGTCTCCCAGGGCGCGCAACTCATCGCGGCTGTAGGCGACACCGGTGGGGTTGGAGGGGCTGTTGAGCATCAGCAGGCGGGTGCGCGGGGTGATGGCGGAGTCCAGCTGCTCGGGGCTCATCTTGAAGCCCTGGGCCTGATCGGTCTGCACGATTACCGGCGTGCCGTCGGCCAGCAGGGTCATGTCCGGGTAGGAGACCCAGTAGGGGGCCGGGATGATGATCTCGTCGCCCTCGTCCAGCAGGGCCTCGAAGAGGTTGAAGATGCTGTGCTTGCCGCCGCAGGAGACCAGGATCTGGTCCGGCTCGTAGCTGTGGCCGTTATCGCGCATGAATTTGTCGATGATGGCAAGCTTCAGGCCCGGGGTGCCGTCCACGGCGGTGTACTTGGTCTTGCCCGCATGCAGGGCGGCGATGGCTGCTTCCTTGATATGCTCCGGGGTATCGAAATCCGGCTCACCGGCGCCGAGGCCGATGATGTCACGTCCCTGGGCCTTGAGCTGGGCTGCCAAGGCGGTGACCGCCAGGGTGGGGGAGGGCTTGATGCGCTGAACGCGGGCGGAGAGCTTGATGTCCAAGGTCGTATTCCGGTAGGTCGAGTTGCGATGGGCGGTTGCGAAGGCCGGCTTGATGAGGCTCTGCCGGGCAGCGACGCAAAACACCTTAGATCATACGCAATCACAACGGTTAAAATAAGCCCAATGACCCACGAATTTACCCTCAAAACCGGCTATATCCCTGCCGGAGACCAGCCCCAGGCCATCGAGAAGCTGGTGGAAGGCCTGGAGGATGGTCTGGCCCATCAGGTGCTCCTGGGCGTGACCGGCTCGGGCAAGACCTTCACCATCGCCAACGTGATCCAGCGCACCCAGCGCCCCACCATCGTGCTGGCCCCCAACAAGACCCTGGCGGCCCAGCTCTACGGGGAGATGAAGGAGTTCTTTCCGGACAACGCGGTGGAATACTTCGTCTCCTATTACGACTACTACCAGCCGGAGGCCTACGTCCCGTCCTCGGACACCTTCATCGAGAAGGATGCCTCCATCAATGACCATATCGAGCAGATGCGCCTGTCCGCCACCCGGGCCCTGTTGGAGCGGCGTGACGCCATCATCGTGGCCAGTGTCTCGGCCATCTACGGTCTGGGCGATGTGAACGCCTACATGCAGATGGTGCTGCATCTCAAACGGGGTGACCGGGTGGACCAGCGGGTCATCCTGCGCCGTCTGGCGGAGCTGCAATACACCCGCAACGACATGGAACTGCGCCGGGGTAACTATCGGGTGCGCGGTGAGGTGATCGACATCCACCCGGCGGAATCCGAGCGCGAGGCGGTACGCATCGAGCTGTTCGATGACGAGATCGAGCAGCTGTCCTATTTCGACCCGCTCACCGGTGAGATCCTCAAGCGGGTGCCCCGGCTGACCGTCTACCCCAAGACCCATTACGTGACGCCACGGGAGACCATCCTGGCTGCCGTGGAACGGATCAAGGTGGAGCTGCGCGAGCGCCTGGAGCAGTTGCGTTCGGTGGACAAACTGGTTGAGGCCCAGCGCCTGGAACAACGCACCATCTTCGACATCGAGATGATGCTGGAAGTGGGCTATTGCTCGGGCATCGAGAACTATTCCCGCTATCTCTCCGGTCGTCAGCCGGGACAACCGCCACCGTGTTTCTTCGACTACCTGCCCAAGGATGCCCTGCTGGTGGTGGACGAGAGTCACGTGACCGTTCCCCAGCTCGGCGGCATGTACAAAGGCGACCGCTCACGCAAGGAAACCCTGGTGGAATACGGCTTCCGCCTGCCCTCTGCCCTGGACAACCGGCCCCTGCGCTTCGAGGAATTCGAGTCTCTGTCGCCCCAGGGCATCTTCGTCTCGGCCACACCGGGGCGCTACGAGCTGGAGCACGCCGGCCAGGTGGTGGAGCAGGTGGTGCGGCCCACGGGTCTGGTGGACCCGCAGGTGGAGGTGCGTCCGGCCACCACCCAGGTGGATGACGTGCTCTCCGAGATCCACGCCCGTGTCGCGGTCAACGAGCGGGTGCTCATCACCACGCTGACCAAACGCATGGCCGAGGACCTCACCGATTATCTGCACGAACACGGCACCCGGGTGCGCTATCTGCACTCGGATATCGACACCGTTGAACGGGTCGAGATCATCCGCGACCTTCGCCTGGGAGAATTCGACGTGCTGGTGGGCATCAACCTGCTACGCGAGGGCCTGGACATGCCGGAGGTGTCACTGGTGGCCATCCTGGATGCGGACAAGGAAGGCTTCCTGCGCTCCGACCGCTCGCTGATCCAGACCATTGGGCGCGCCGCCCGCAACATCAACGGTAAGGCTATCCTGTACGCGGACAGGATCACCGACTCCATGGCCCGCGCCATGGGGGAGACCGAGCGGCGCCGGGAGAAACAGGTCGCCCATAACCTGGAACACGGCATCACCCCCAAGAGCGTGCAAAAACGCATCGCCGACATCATGGAGGGTGCCTACGCGGGCGGCTCTATGTCCTCGCCGAAACGCTTCGCCAAGGTGGCCGAGGAGGAGATCGAATACGGACTTGCACCGGACAAGGCGGTCAAGGAGATCACCAAGCTGGAAAGCCAGATGTACGAACACGCCCGCAACCTGGAATTCGAGGAGGCGGCGCGGTTGCGTGATCGCATCGAGCATTTGCGCAAGGGTTCCCTGGGCATGCTGGAGACGGCAAACGGATGAACAGGGCCAAGCGCATCCTGGTCAGCGCCGCCCTGGTGCTTGCGCCTTGGGCCGGTCCACTGGCCGCAGACCCCGGGGCCCAGGCCCTGCGCAGCCTGAACCCGGATTCAGACCTGGTGGGTAACGTGGAGTCGGTCCTCGCCCGCTACGAGGACACCCTGATCGATATCGCCCGCCGGTACGGCCTGGGCTACCAGGCGATCCGTAACGCCAACCCCGGCGTGGATACCTGGATACCGGGGGAGGGCACCGAGGTGGTGCTGCCCAGAAGCCATCTGCTGCCCCGGGGACATCGCTCGGGGATCGTGATCAACCTGCCGGAGATGCGTCTCTACGACTACACCGCAGGCAATGGCCAGGTAATGACCTATCCCATCAGCATCGGGCGCATGGACTGGTCCACGCCACTGGGCAGCCTGTCAGTGATTCAAAAAACGGAGCAGCCCACCTGGACCCCGCCACGCTCCATCCGCGAGGCCTATGCCGCCCGGGGCGAAAGCCTGCCCGCGGTGGTCCCACCGGGGCCGGACAACCCCCTGGGCGAATTCGCCATGCGGCTCAGTAATCCCAACTACCTGATCCACGGCACCAACTGGCCCGAAGGCATCGGCATGCGCGCCACCCACGGTTGCATCCGCCTGGCCCCCACGGACATCGAGCACCTGTTTTCGCGCATCCCCGTGGGGACCACCGTGCACATCGTCAACGAATCGGTGAAGGCCGGTTGGGTGGGGAACAAGTTATTTCTCGAGGCCCACCCCGTGCTGGAAGAATTGCAGGAACCCAACAACCTGACCCCGGCGGTGCGGGCCGTGGTCATGGCCACTGGCGCACGGCCGGCGCAGATTGACTGGGCCGAAGTGACCCGCATCGCCAATGCACGCACCGGCATTCCCGAGGCCGTGGGTATCGCGCAGGCTGAATCAGAGTCAGTGCTTGCGCAGCAACTCGGGCAGGAAACCACCACAAACGCGCAGACCCCGCCAGACGTTCAGGCGAACGCATCAGGGGGAGGGTGGTACGTGCAGCTGGGGAGTTTTGGCGAACCGGGCAATGCACGGCGTCTTGCCCTGCGCCTGGAAGATGCGGGGTTCAAGGCCCATCTGCAGGAACATCGGTCCGGGGAACGGGACATGACCCGGGTGCTGGTGGGCCCCGAAGACGATGCAAACGGCGCGTGGGCACTGGTTACCCTGCTGGAGGAAGCCCTAGGTCACAAGGGGCATCTGGTCAGGCTTCAGGAGTGACCCTGACCAGGCTCGAACCCCCATGGGCTGCGGGGCGGCACACTAAGATCTGAGACACAAAAAATCCGCGCATGAGCACAACACAGCGCTCGGCTGTGTTGTGCTCATGCGCGGATGTCTGCCGTGCTAAAGCCCCTTACTTGGCGGGACGGCGTTCGTACATACGCTCCATGGTCTCCTTGAGTCTCGCGTTTTCCTCAAGGGCCCTATCCGCCTTGCGATTGGCCTCGGTGGCCAGGTTGCGGGCTTCGTTGGCGGTGCGGGTGGCCGCGTCGGCGGCGGAGCGGGCCTGGCTGGCATCCCGTTGGGCCTGGGCCGCACTAGCGCGGGCATCTTCAGCCAGGCTACGGCTCTCGGCCAGATCCGATGTGGTCGCACAGCCACCCATCAGGGCGACAGAGAGGACCAGACCGGAAAGGGCGCTTACTCGGGTTAGCTTGGTGGACATCGAACTCTCCCTAGGATGATGGTCGTTGCAAGGTCGGGGAAGACCAGACGGGTGAACTAAAAATGTCCCTAATCCCCGACTCATTATGATGTTAGCAGGCTTCAAGCGCCTGAACACAAAGGCCGTCGCAGTTTCCTTCCCTGCCCCGGACACCTCAGTAGCCCCGTGCACCAAGACTGCGCGAAGCATGCAGTCCATGAACCTGATTGGAGCGCATACACAGGAATGAAACATACCAACCTATTGATAATTATGGATATGCAGAACTGGCATGCACTATGCATTGTTGTAGATCGTGACTAACACGACGGTTTATCCGGTCTTGTTGGCCATGTCTCAGACTCCTCCTGCTTTGGGGTGCCTCGCGCACCCCATTTTTTTTGCACGCGACTTAATCGCCTTTGACCCTCATAAAGTCTCATTGAAAACTACCGGGAAGGTGTCTGCGAGGCGCGTGCGGCAGGTTCGCGTTAAACGCAAAAGGGTCAACAGCCTGTTAATGGAGACGTAAAGACGCACGTCAGCAGTTGCGCTGGCGCGTCACATCAGGGGCGTGGAGTGATCCTTGACGCTGTGATGGGTGGGTCTGATACTGAAATTTCACAGGGGCCGGTCAGGCGAGGTACAGCGTGAACGAGATTCTCGACAAACTGCACCAGGATCACATTCACATGGCGCGTGTCCTCGATCTCATTGATCGCGAACTGACGCGCTTCAACGAGGAGGATGAGTCCTCAGATTTGCCGCTGGTCCACGACGCCATGCATTACCTCACACAATACGGCGACCAGTGCCACCATCCCATGGAAGACCGGGTATTTGCCCGTTTGCAGGAAATCAATACATTCAGCACTGAGGCGGTGGCCCGCCTGCAAGATGAGCATCAGACTCTGTACGCACGGGGCAAGGCGTTTCGTGATGCGGTAGGTGACGTGGAGAGTGATGCCACCATGACCCGGGACGCGTTCATGCAACTGGCCCGTGACTATCTGGATTTACAACGTGAGCATCTGAACTTCGAGGAGGCCACCGTCTTTCCCCTAGCCAGGGAACACATGGACCAGGCCGACTGGCAGGCCATCGCCCGGGACGAACAGACGGCCCATGACCCACTGTTCGGTTCTGAGGTGGAACAGGCCTACCAGAGACTGAAAGGCTCCCTGTAAAGGCACAGCGCTGACAACGACACGATGCAGGGACTTTCGTCAGACGGTCCGGCGATGAATCAAGGCCAGCAGTGCACCCTCGGTGACCAGGGGGTCCCGGCGCAGGCCCGCCAGCAGACCGGGCACCGGGGCACGCAACTCCTCCAGCAGGGTTCCATCACGGTCGTTGTACAAATAACCCAGCAGATCACCCGCCTGTAGCCACTGCCCCGGGCTCTGGCGAAACACGAACAGGCCCGAACGTTCGCTGCGATAGTGGAACACCTGCCCGGCGCCGAAGTAGTGCAGATCTTCCTCCTCCTCCGCCAACTCGATCCCCCGGATCACCTCCACCCGCAACAGAAAGGCGACCATGGCCCGAAACAGGCGCTCACACATGGCCGGTTGCAGTTCGTGTCCATGACCGGCGCTCACGGTGTACTGCTCACCAAAACCCTGAACCCACAGGTCCATCCATGGGCTGTGTCGATCGCAAGGGTCCGCGTCGCTTTCCCGCTCGCTCACGGAAGGCAGACCGAACAAGCAGGCGGAGGCCCGTTCGTCGTCGCTGGGCCCGGCCGGCAGACGTACCTGGGGCAGGGCGTCCATGCCGAAATCACCGGTCTCCAACTCCACGCGATGCC
This sequence comes from Thioalkalivibrio sp., assembly GCA_046260855.1. Lineage (GTDB taxonomy): Bacteria > Pseudomonadota > Gammaproteobacteria > Ectothiorhodospirales > Ectothiorhodospiraceae > Thioalkalivibrio_A. Next base: position 25,323 of record JBHEOJ010000012.1, on the reverse strand, counting down.
ATGCCTGTGCCACCTGAACCCGCAGCTCTTCCGGCAGCTGCGCCGGGTCCCCCGAGGGCAGCAACAGCACACGCTGGCGAAGCTGGCCGGGCAGAGCAGGATCGCCACGTTCAAGACTGTTCAGATAGGCGGACAGGCGCGCCAGTACGAAGCGGGCATTGATGTTGTGCTTATCGCCATTGACCAGGGCCACCCGGGGGCGGGCGTTGCGGGGACCCAAATCATGGAACGGGGTGTGATCAAAGGGGCTAGTGGCAATCATGGGAGGTTTCTAGACTCGAACAGGTGCATTTACAGGGCGCTATGCACTGTTTGGGCCAGAATCCGGCAGTCCCATCCATGGCGCGTATCCTGGCTCAGGGCGTCCACGGCCCCCGCCCATGCACTACACCGGTGCGCGTTACGCACCTGTGCGACGCGCAGCCGCCGGCTTCCGTTACAATCATGCACCCGGGCACGGCACGGGGCCGAGCCGGATGCACCCCGACCCTATCGAAACACTGAGGAATACCCATGTCGCTGGGCCCTGTCATGCTGGACCTGGAAGGCACCACGCTCTCCGCCGCCGAACGCCGCCTTCTGGAACATCCCTGCACCGGGGGCGTCATCCTGTTCACCCGCAACTTCCAATCCCCGGGCCAGATCTCGGAACTGGCCCGTGAGATCCATGGGCTCAGGTCACCGGGGCTGCTGGTTGCCGTGGACCACGAAGGGGGCCGGGTGCAGCGCTTTCGTGAGGGCTTCACACGCCTGCCGGCGGTGGCCTGCTTCGGTGAAGCGTATAACAGGGATCGCGGACGGGGACGGGAACTGGCAAAAATGGCCGGCTGGCTCATGGCGGCCGAACTGCGTGCCGTGGAGGTGGACTTCAGTTTCGCACCGGTGCTGGATCTGGCCCACGGACTGAGCGGCGTGATCGGTGACCGGGCCTTTCACCGCAATCCTGAAGTGGCCGCGGATCTGGCCCATCACTACATGAGCGGCATGCAGCAGGCCGGCATGGCCGCCGTGGGCAAGCATTTCCCTGGCCACGGCGGCGTGCGCGAAGACTCCCACCTGGCGCTGCCCGTGGACCTTCGCGAAGAAGCGGACCTTGCGCCGGACATCCTGCCCTTCGAACGCATGATCCACTTCGGACTCGCCGGCATCATGCCCGCCCATGTGGTCTACGAACGCTGTGATCCGCTGCCCGCCGGGTTTTCCAGCTACTGGCTCAAGGACATGTTGCGTGACCGGCTGGGCTTTGATGGGGTGATCTTCAGTGACGACCTGAGCATGGCCGGGGCTGAAGGCATGGGTGACTATCCGGCCCGGGCGCGGGCCGCGCTGCATGCCGGTTGCGACATGGTGCTGGTCTGCAATCAGCCCCAGGCCGCCGCCCAGGTGCTGGACAGCCTGGATGTGGAGCCGGACCCGGTCTCCAGCGCACGCCTCGCCCGCATGCATGGGCGCAAGTCCTTGCCCTGGGAGGAACTCAGGGCGTCGGCGGCCTGGCGTGAGGCCAGCGAACTGATCGGCGGCCTGGATGACTCCCCGACGCTGGAAATGGATGTCTAGCAGAAACCGCCAGGGACAGCCCGGAGGCGTATTTTCGGACACCGGGCGTACACCCAGGGGACGACTATAATTTATGTCCCCATCAAGCGATTTATAGGCTCACACGGGCTTTGTAGGGTCACTGGCTTTGCAAGTGGTGCACCCCTATAATGCGGCACTTTCGTTCAAGCACGACTCACTGCTGGAGATAAATCACTATGGCTGACAAGCTGCTGATTGTCATGGTCAACACTGACCCCACCAACCCTTCCGAACTGGGTGCCCCTTTCTTCCAGGCCACCGTGGCTGCCGCCATGGAATATGACGTGGAAGTGATCATGACCGGCCGCGCCGGCGAGCTGGCCAAGAAGGGTGTGGCCGAGAAGCTGTTCGTGCAGGAAGGCAGCCCCAAGTCCGTGTACGAGTTCATCAAGGACGCCGCCGAAGCCGGTGTGAAGTTCAAGGTCTGCACCCCGACTCTGGACCTGTGGGGCGACGACCTGATCCCCGAGATCGACGAGACCGTCGGTGGCGCCTACGTGATCAGCGAAGCCATGGACGACGACACCGTCACCTTCACCTACTGATGTCTGTGAAGCCTGTTGCCATCTTCGGCCTGTGCGGCGGTATGGCCGCATGACGGTAAGCGCCGAACACGCAGCGCAGGTCTGGCGGGAAGCCGACTGTCTGCATGATCAGGCTCAGGTTGAGCAGGCCCTAGACCGCATGGCCCGGGAGATCCGCGAAACCCTGGGCGGGCACGATCCACTTGTTTTGTGTGTCATGACCGGTGGCGTTGTCGCCGCCGGTCATCTCCTCACCCGACTCGACTTCCCCCTGCAGTTGGATTACCTCCATGCCACCCGCTACCGGGGCAACGTGCAAGGGGCCGCTGAACTGCACTGGCTGGTGCGTCCCCAGACACCCCTGGAAGGCCGTGCGGTACTCATCATCGACGATATCCTGGATGAAGGCCGCACCCTGGCCGGCATCCTGGACTACTGCAATCAGCATGGTGCCGCTTCGGTGCATTCCGCCGTGCTCGTCCTCAAGCACCATGATCGCCGGGACGGCGACATCCAGGCCGACTTCGTTGGTGTGGAAGTGCAGGACCGCTACGTATTCGGCTACGGCATGGATTACAAGGAATACCTGCGCAACGCGCCGGGCATCTACGCCGTCAAGGGCCTGTAAGACCCCGTTCGGATTCGGACGACTGTGCCATTGCCCCATGGACGTTGACTGCAGATCCCACTCCCCGGATAGTCTCCTACTCCCAATCGTAGCAATCGGGCACTCGCCATGACTCAAAGTACGCTGGCCATCATCGGTGGCACAGGACTCACGACCCTCAAAGATCTGGAGATCTCCCGCAGGGAGGTCATGCATACCCCATACGGAGAGCCCTCGGGTCCGCTGACCCACGGCTTTCTGGGCGGACGCGAAGTGATCTTCCTGGCCCGTCATGGCTACAGCCACACCATTCCGCCCCACCAGGTGAACTACCGGGCCAATATCTGGGCGCTCAAGCATGTGGGAGCGGACGCGGTGGTGGCCGTGGCCGCGGTCGGTGGCATCAGCGCCGAGATGGCCCCGCGGCGCATCGCCTTCCCGGACCAGATCATCGACTACACTTGGTCCCGACAGCACACCTTCTTTGAGCAGGACCTAACCCACGTGACCCACGTGGACTTCACCGAACCCTACGATCCGGCCCTGCGCCAGCGACTCATCGACGCCGCCCGCAGCATCGGCCTTGATGCGCTGGAAAGCGGCACCTACGCGGCCACCCAGGGCCCGCGTCTTGAAACCGCCGCCGAGATCAATCGCCTGGAACGGGACGGCTGTGACATGGTGGGCATGACCGGCATGCCAGAGGCGGCCCTGGCAAGGGAGCTGGAATTGCCGTACGCCACCTGCGCCGTGATGGCCAACTGGGCCGCCGGCCGCGGGGAAGGGGAGATCACCATGGATGAAGTGCAGGAGAATATCGCCGCCGCTATGGCAGATGTGCGGCACCTACTGGAGGCGACCATTCAAAGCCTTTAAAGACCACGGTCAACTGCCCCCCACCCCAACGCTCCCCCGCGATGTGGGGGAGGGGGCAGGTCAGTTTCCCCCCTCGCCTGGGGGCAGGCATCTCAGGTTTTCCCCTCTCCCTCAGGGAGAGGGCCGGGGTGAGGGTGGTTTCCCTAGCCACTTGCGATTAGCAACCGCCTTAAAGCAGTGACAGCCACAACGGCAACGTCACGATCGCCGCCAGCATGTTCACCGCAATGATGGACGCCACCAGGGGTCCGTCGCCACCCATGCGCACGGTCAGGATGTAGGCGGAAGAGGCGGTGGGCAGGGCGGCCATTACCACGGCGGCCGCCAGATATTCTCCTTCCAGACCGAACCATGCGCCCACCCACCAGGCGATTGCCGGCACCGCGATCAGCTTGACCAGGGTGAGGTAGATCACCACCCCCATCAGCTGCCCCGTGATCACCAGACGCAGGCCGGCCCCTACGGCGATCAGCCCCATAGGCAACGCACTTTGTCCCAGGTAGTCCAGGGTGGTTGCCACCATGGCCGGCAGGGGCAGTCCCAGACCGGACCAGACCAGGCCCGCGAAGGTCGAAAGGATCAGGGGATTGCCGAGGACCTCCCGCAGCAGACGTCCCTGGCCGTGATGGGCCAGGGCCCAGACCGAGACGATGTTGGCCAGGGGCACCATGAAGCCCACCAGCAGGGCGAAGGCGGCAATGCCGTCCTGGGCGTAGAGCACACCGAGGATGGCAAAGCCAATGTAGCCATTGAAACGAAAGCTGCACTGGTAAGCCGATGCAAAGGTCAGGGCCGGCAGACCGAACATCCAGCGCGCCCCGTAACCCAGCACCATGCCGGCAACGACAAAGATCAGACCGGTGTAGATCATCGGGCTTGCCTGATCCAGCGCCAGGGGACGGCTGGCCAGGGCACCAAACAACAGGGCAGGGAACAGGACGTAGTAGATGAGTTTTTCCAGGTCCGACCAGAAGGCCGGCTGGAAGACACCATAGCGACGCAGCAGATAGCCGCCCATGATGAGTGAGAAGGTGGGAACGAGCAGCCCGGCGATGTTCATGTGAAATCGCCCCGCTGGCTCGGGGTGTAATGCAGTGCTTTCGACCTGTATCCTGCGGCGCTCAGTCCCGGACTTCCTGGTCGCTCTGATATACGTGGTGGGTGGTGTTCACCAGCGAGCAGCGATACTCGATGGGTTCGGAGTGATAGGTGTAGGCGATGCGATCCACCTGAAGCACCGGCTGATTGGCCTGCATGCCCAGCAGGTCGGCCTCGGTTTCACCCACCGCCACGGCACGCAGCTGCTCGGAGGTACGAATAACGTTGATAGCGAAACGCTCCTGGTAGAGCTGGTAGATCGTGCCACTGCGATTCTCAAAGCCGTTACGATCCAGTGCCTCGAAGACATCGGCATTGAGGTAGATGTCATTGACCTCCACAGGCTCGCCCTGCATGCGCAGTCGGTTGCGCACGTGGATAACCCGCGCACCACGCTCCAGACCCAGCCGTGAGGCCACCCGGGCATCGGCACGGGTACGGCGAAACTGCAGCAGTTCGGGGACGGGAAAGTGTTTGGCGCCGAATTCGTCCACCACATGGTAGAAGTGGTAGAGAAAGCGGTTCTGGGTGTGGGCGGCGACAAAGGTGCCGCGGCCCTGCTGGCGGACCAGGATGCGTTCCGCGGTCAGTTCATCGATGGCCTTGCGCACGGTGCCGATACTGACATTAAACTGCTCGGCGAGACGTGACTCGCTGGGGATGGCTTCGTTGGGTTTCCACTGACCGGCGGCCAGACTCTGGGTCAACAGGCTCTTGACCCGTTTATAGAGCGGGCCGCCCTCAATATCCGCAGCATTGATCGAGCCGTGCAACATGTGCTGGTCTCCGTGTCCGTAATTTCTGCCAATCCCGGAGCCCCGGGAGACTGGCTCGTCTACCATTTAATTGAGCTATCTTACCTCAATCATCCGGATGTATACGAAAAACGGGCCGAGCTCGATTTGATATCGCTTCAGGCCCCTGTGTCAGTCAGACCGTAGATGTCCGGGTAGCCGAACAGGGCGGCGCTGCCCCCTGTGTGCAGAAACACGATGTTCTTCATTTGGGCAAATTGACCCTGGCGCACCAGATCGATGAGACCGGCCATGCCCTTGCCGGAATAGACCGGATCCAGCAGGATCGCCTCCGTACGGGCGAGCAGGTTGACTGCATCCACCATGGAGGCGGTCGGCAGGCCATAGCCCTCGCCCACGTAATCACAATTAGCGACCACGTCTTCCCGGGCAATGACATCACCCAGGCCCAGGTGCTCTGCCGTGCGGCAGGCGAGGTTGTTGACCGCAGTTTCCTGGGCCTCCCGAGGGGCGCGTACACCGATACCCAGTACCGGGATCCCCGTGCGGGCTGCCACCATGCCCGTGACCAGACCCGCCTGGGTGCCGGCGCTGCCCGTGGCATGGACCAGCAGGTCGATGCGCAGACCCCGGTCATTGGCCTGGGTCAGCAATTCCAGTGCCGCATTCACGTAACCCAGGGCACCCACCGGATTGGAGCCACCGCCGGGAATGATGTAGGGCTTGCGACCATCGCAACGCAGCTGATCTGCAAAGGACTCCATCTCGGCGGCCATATCGGTACCGCCGGCTCGTGTGGAGACCGTGGCGCCAAACAACTTGTCCAGCAGCACGTTGCCGTTGTTCATGTAATCCCACTGGCTGGAGCCCGTGCGGTTCTCCAACAAGATGTGGCATTGCATATTCAGTTTCGCTGCAATGGCCGCCGTCTGACGGGCATGGTTAGACTGAACAGCCCCCTGTGTGATGACCGTATCGCAACCACGCTCTATGGCGTCGGCCATCAAGAACTCCAGCTTGCGGGTCTTGTTACCGCCACCACCCAGGCCCGTGCAGTCGTCCCGCTTGATCCACAGGTCAGGGCCGCCCAGATGCGCTGAAAGATTCTTCATGGGTTCCAGCGGGGTCGGCAAGTGGGCGAAATGCAGACGGGGGAAGCGGGACAAATGCATCAGGTCAATCTCCGGTCAGGGTCTATGGGGAAGGGTAGGCGGATCAGATGAGCCAGCCCTTGGGCAGGGGAACGAACAGGAACTTGGTGAACACGTAGTAAAAACTACCCACCATGATTCCGATTACTACCAGCGAGCGCACATGGGCCAGGGCGGTCAGGCCTTTCTCGTCGCCTTCAACCTGGATCACGGCACGCCCCACGTACAGCCAGATGACATAGAACACCACCACGCTGGCCACCACGAAACCCAGGGTCTGGACACCAAATGCCCAGAGGAACAACAGCGTGACGATCACCACCATGCGCACACGGCTGCCTTCATCGAACAGGGTGCTGCGCTCGGGCTTAATGAATGCACGGACCACGAGAATCAGGCTACTGAGAAGCAGAAACACAAGGATGGCATTGGGCCAGTGTGCGCTCAGTGGGGTCCAATTCGGCTCACGGGCATAGCCAAACACACCCGCAATTACCAGGCCGCCGATACCAACGATCAGATCTGTGTTGTAGGTTTTCATCGCAACATCACTCGGTTTGGATCAGGGTGCGTTTACGACCGCGGCGGTTCTGCACAGCAGGCCAGACCAGCGTCAGCAGCACCATCGAGATCAATATCCAGGACAGGTAGCCGTCGAACAGGGCGAAGAATGCGTAGTCATATCGCGCGCCCCCCATCAACATGGCCATGCCGAAGCCGTCCTCCGCGATGGGCCCCAGGATCAGACCCAGGGCGATGGGTGCTGCCTGAATGCCAAAGAAGCGCACAATGTAGGCGAAAACGCCGATGATCAGCATGATGAACACATCGACCATGCTGTTGCGCATGGAGTAGGCACCGATGATGGTCATGAAGGCGATGGTCGGGACCAGGTAGGCCAGGGGGACTGCGCAGACGGCACGGCAGATTAGACGACCTCCCAGTATTCCCACCACCAGCAGCGCCAGGGCAGAGACGCCCAGGGACAGGATAAAGCCGTAGGCGAGGGTGCCGCTTTCCGCGAACAGTGCCGTGCCGGGCCGGATACCGTGAAGCATCAGGGCACCCAGCATCACGGCGGCGGGTGGGGAGCCTGGCACACCCAGGGTCAGCAGGGGTACGACGCTGCCGGCCACGGCGGCGTTGTTACTGGACTCCGAGGCCACGACACCCTGCACGTTGCCCTTGCCGAAGCTGTCAGAGTCCTTGGAGGCACGCTTGGCCTCGTTGTAGGCCACCAGGCCGGCCACGTTGTTACCCGCGCCGGGGATGATGCCGATGATCAGGCCGATCACCGAGGATCGGATCACGTTGAAGGGTTTGGACAGGGTCACCTTGAACACATGGGAGAGCTTCTCGCCACCCTTGGAATAGTCCACGGTAACCGTCTTGCGCGCCGTGGCGGCCAGACGGATCAACTCGGGGATGGCGAACAGACCGATCAGGGCCACCAGCAACTGGACACCGCCCTGAAGGGTAGAGGTACCGAACAGGAAGCGGGACTCACCACCCAGGGTAGAGACACCGATGGTACCGATGAGCATGCCGATGGCACCGCCAACCAACCCCTTGACCAGGGAACCGGTGGACAGGGCAGCGATCAGGCTCAGGCCCAGCACGGCGACCCAGAAGTACTCGGCGGGCCCGAAGCTAAGGGCGATGCTGGTCAAGGGAGCCGCCAGCAGGAGCACGAAGATCACGCTGATCACACCGCCCACCACAGAGGCCACCGTGGCCGCGAGGATGGCCAGTTCCGCCTTGCCATTCTGTGCCATGGGGAAACCGTCCAGGGCAGTGGCAATGGCCCCTGGCGTACCTGGGGTGTTGATGAGGATCGCGGTGAAGGCACCGCCGTACATGGATGAGACATAGACCGCACCCAGCAGGATCATTGCGCTGAGGGGGTCCATGGTAAAGGTGAACGGGACCAGCAGGGCCAATGCCATGGTTGCCGTGAGACCGGGAACCGAGCCTACGAACAGGCCGACTGCCGTGCCCACCAGCACCAGGAGCAGTGCCTCCAGGGTCATAATGGCGATCAGGCCGCCAACAAGGGATTCGAACACGTCGCTTCACCTCTGTTTAGAGTGTCGTGTTCACCGCGCCTGGGCGCAGGTGACGCCGCCTGTAGCTGGATGACCGATCGCAGGCATCATCCATCCTATTGTTTGGGTGGGGCCGTGGCCAAAGCCAGACTCCCTTAAAAAAACCGCCGGACGGGGCGAACCCCGCCCAGCGGATTTAAGTCACGCAACAGGTGTTGCGATCCTTACTTCAGCATCTTGAGTTCTTCGAGCAACTCGCGGTACTCGACCTTCAGACGCTCAACCAGGGCAGCACTCTCTTCGGGACCGTAGTAAACGGGCATGAAGCCCAGCTCTTCCTTGCGCTTGGTCTGCTCACGGTTGATCTTTTCGAAGGCAGCGGCCAGCTTCTGGACGCGATCTTCAGGCATGCCCTTGGGACCCAGAGCGCCACGGTAGATCGCCTCGACCACGTCGTAACCCTGCTCCTTGAAGGTGGGCACATCCGGCATGAAGGACAGACGCTCGTCGGTGGCGGAAGCCAGGGCGCGGAACTTATCGCTGTTCTGGTGAGCCATGGTGGAGTTGGTCATCAGCGCACCCACATGACCGCCTTCCAGGGCAGGAATGGTGGGACCGGAGCCAGCGAAGGGGATCCAGGTCAGACGGATGTCAGCGGCGCGCATCAGGCGGATTGCACCCAGATGGTTACCACTGGCGGTGCCGGTACCGCCCACGGTGATGGAGCCAGGGGCCTTCTTGGCGGCCTCGATGAAGTCCTCAAGGGTCTTGAAGGGGCTGTCCTTGCGCACGACCAGGACCTGAGGGGTGGCGTGGTAGGTGTAGATGAGCTGCAGATCGTCGGTTTCATAACCGGGATTGCGGGTCATCGGCTGGGCGATGATATGGGGAATACTGAAACAGGCAAAGGTATAAGCGTCGTTGTTCTGTTTGCTGACATGAGACCAGCCAACGGAACCACCGCCACCTTCACGGTATTCGATGACCACATCTACACCCAGTTCACGCTTCAGGGGATCCTGCTGCATGCGCTGGGCAATGTCGCACTCGCCACCGGGGCTGAAGGGGTTAACGTAGGTGATCGTACGGTCGGGGAATTCAGCAGCGGCGGGGCCGGCTACCATCCCGAATGCCAGGCATGCACCGAGCAGGCTGGATCGTTTGAGTAATTTGAACATGACTTACCTCCGTCTTCATTATTGGAAGGTGTTGCACCGTCTTATCTATAGTGACGTCCCTGCCAGTGTGCCTTTCACCCGGTTCCCGGATAGTCCCGGGTCACCGGAGCAGTGGTTATCACACGGCCGTAACGGCTGCATGCGGGCTCCTGCCTCTCCCTTCTACCACTTCCTGTCCCCCGAATGCATCTCGGGTATGGGGAAGCTAGCATGGGTCATTCAACAAGTCTAGGTCATATAGTTGATATGATTGTCCATCTATTGATAGCTATTGACTTAAGCTGCTTGCAACCGCGAAGCGAATGACTATTAAGATATTCATAACAATAAGTTATACGCGCTATTACATTTACAGCGGACACGCAGAGAAAGCCTGATGCAGCGCCCCCGCGCGTTTTTCGTGCCTATTTTTTCTCAAACTCAGCTAGGTCATCTAGTTGAATTATGCTCCAGAAGCGTCTACTCTCTACGCGCAGTGGTCCCCGCCCAACCGGTTATCGATCTTGCACTACATGTAGTACAGAGGCAGGCAATCGTACGGCGGCGACTCGGGTGTTCAACTACATCTAAGTAAGGTACCGGAGGAAAGATGATTCACTTTATCGTTCACGACCAGAAGGACTCCGTCGGGGTCGTCGTGGTGGAAGGTGTCAAGGCCGGCCAGGAAGTCACTGGCTGGATCATGGATCAGGACAAGGAAATCCAGGTCAAGCTCCAGAATGACATCCCCATCGGGCACAAGTTTGCCATCCGCGATCTGAGTGACGGCGACACCGTCATGAAGTACAGCACCGACATCGGGCGCATGGTGAAGTCTGCCAAGGCAGGCGAACACGTGCATGTTCACAACCTCAAGACCAAACGGTGGTAACAGACATGCTTGATCAGAAAATTCTCGGTTATCGCCGTGAGAACGGCCGCGTGGGTGTTCGCAACCACGTGATCATCCTGCCCCTGGACGATCTGTCCAACGCAGCCTGCGAAGCCGTTGCCAACAATATCAAGGGCACTATGGCCCTGCCGCATCCCTATGGCCGCCTGCAGTTCGGCAAGGATCTGGACCTGCATTTCCGGACCCTGATCGGCACCGGCCGCAACCCCAACGTGGCCGCTGTGGTGGTCATCGGTATCGAACCCAACTGGACCAAGAAGATTGTCGACGGTATCGCCGAGACCGGCAAGCCGGTTGCGGGCTTCCACATTGAGCAGAACGGCGACATCAACACCATCGCCGCCGCTTCCCGCAAGGCGAAGGAATTCGTGCAGTGGGCCACCGAGCTGCAGCGTGAGCCTTGCTCCATCAGCGAGCTGTGGGTCTCCACCAAGTGCGGCGAGTCCGACACCACCTCCGGTCTGGGTTCCAACCCCAGCGTCGGTGCTGCCTTCGACCGTCTGTACGAGAACGGCAACACCCTGGTGTTCGGTGAGACCACCGAGCTGACCGGTGGTGAGCATCTGGTGCGCGACCGCTGCATCAACGATGAAGTCCGTGATCACTTCATGGCAACCTGGAACGCCTACAACGACTTAATCAACGAGAACAAGACCAACGATCTGTCCGACTCTCAGCCCACCAAGGGCAACATCGAAGGTGGTCTGACCACCATCGAGGAGAAGGCACTGGGCAACATCCAGAAGATCGGCAAGAAGTGCAAGGTGCACGGTGTGCTGGAGCCCGCCGAGGAGCCCACCGGTGGCAAGGGTCTGTACTTCATGGACTCTTCCTCCGCTGCCGCCGAGATGGTGACCCTGTGTGCCGCCGCCGGTTACGTGGTGCACTTCTTCCCCACGGGTCAGGGCAACGTGATCGGTAACCCGATCCTGCCGGTGATCAAGATCAGTGCCAACCCGCGCACCGTCCGTACCATGAGCGAGCATGTGGACGTGGACGTCTCCGGTATTCTGCAGAAGGAGATGAACATGGACGATGCAGGGCAGGCCCTGCTCGATTCCATGATCCGTACTGCCAACGGCCGCATGACTGCTGCCGAGGCCCTGGGTCATCGCGAGTTCGTGCTCACGCGTCTGTACCGCAGCGCGTAATGCTTGAGCCCCCCGGCCTGGTCTTTCACGGCCAGGCCGGGGTGTCTTTATATGCCGTGCAGACCACGGCGAGGTAGCTTGCCAATGTCGGATGTACTGAATGTCCGGGTTTGGCGGGGTGGCGAGGAGGGTGAGTATCAATCCTTCGAGGTACCCCGACAGGAAAGCCAGACTGTTCTGGACGTGGTCAGCCACATCCAGCGTCATCTGGACCCCAGCCTGGCCTACCGCTTTGCCTGTCGCGTGGGAATGTGTGGTTCCTGTGCCATGACCGTCAATGGTGTGGCCCGCTGGACCTGCCGTACCCATGTCTCCAAGGTAGTGAAGGATGGCGTACTCGAACTGGCGCCGCTTGCACACCTGCCGGTAGTTCGTGACCTTGTCACGGACATGTCCGTATTCTTTGATAAATGGGCCAAGGCCCGTGGACAGTTCCATCCCACGGCCACTCGCAAGGACCCTTTTGCCCGGGTCAAACCAGATACCCCTGAACGCAAAAATGCCGATGCCGGAATCGAATGCATCGGCTGTGGCGTGTGCTATGCCTCATGCGACGTTGTTCAGTGGCAACCCGATTACCTGGGCCCCGCGGCGCTTAACCGCGCCTGGACCCTGCTGAACGATGTACGTGACGGCGCCCAGGACGAACGCCTGCGGGCCGTCGCCGGCGATGCCGGTTGTCATGCCTGTCACACGCACCTGAGCTGTACCGAACGCTGTCCCAAGCAAATCTCTCCCACCGCCGGTATCGCTGGCCTCAAGCGGGCTGCCATGAAGGCGGCGCTGAAGGGGGAGCTGTGAACACGTCCAATCAAGTCAGACTCTGGGCCGCCCAGCGGCTGAGCGCCATGGTGCTGGCCATCTGCGTGATCGTGCATCTGATCACCATCATCTACGCGGTTCGAAGCGGCCTGTCCGCCGATCAGATCCTTGCCCGCACCCAGGGCAACGTGGCCTGGCTCGCCTTCTACGGCATCTTCGTCATCGCCGTCTCCATCCACGGCCCCATTGGCCTGCGCTCGGTATTTTCCGAGTGGCTGGGCTGGCGTGGGCGCAGTGCCGATGTGTTTCTGCTGTTGCTGGCCGTCGTGCTGGCCTGGCTCGGCTTTCAGGCCGTGTGGGGGGTGTACGCATGAACACCGCTTGGCGCGCACGCAATCACCCTGCCTGGTGGGCCTTCCTGCTGCATCGCATCTCCGGGATCCTGCTGACCCTGTTCCTTCCGGTGCACTTCTGGGTACTGGGCCTGGCGCTCCATGACAGCGCCCGCCTGGACGGCTTCCTGCACTGGACCGATTACCCGCTGGTCAAGCTGGGTGAATTCTTTCTTGTACTGATGCTTGCCGCCCACCTGACCGGTGGTCTGCGTCTGCTGGCCCTTGAGTTCCTGGCCTGGCGGAGCTGGCAGAAGAACCTGCTGGCTGTGGCGGCCGGATTGGCGCTGTTTGCGGGCCTCGCCTTCGCCTATGTCGTTTGAACTGGCGGTCCTGATTACCGGCGCCTTCGTGGCAGCCCTGGCCTCAGGTGCCTCCGGTTTCGCCTTTGGGCTGGTAGGGCTGGCCATCTGGCTGCATGCACTGGATCCCTCCCGAGCCGTGCCCCTGGTGGTGATCTGCTCCATGCTGCTGAACATGGCCATGATCTGGCGCCTGTGGGGTTCGGTGAACCTGCGCCGCCTGAGTCCGTTCCTGGTGGGTGCGGTCTTCGGCGTACCCCTGGGTGTGGCCGCGCTGACCTGGGTGGACCCGGTCATGCTGCGTCAGGGTGTAGGCGTGCTGCTGGTGCTCTACAGCATTTATATGCTGACCCTCACACGCCTGCCGGTGATCAACCCGTCGCCGATGAATGCCCTCGCCGCAGACACCGGCTTCGGCGCCCTGGGTGGTTTCATGGGCGGATCTACCGGACTGAACGGGGTTTTCCCCACCCTGTGGAGTACCCTGCGGGGATGGAACAAGAGCGAGCAGCGGGGTGTGTTCCAGCCCTATATCCTGCTGGTTCACACGTACACGCTGATGTGGTTCGGCGGCGCCGGCACCATGGGCCGCCAGACCCTGATCGACCTGGCCTGGGCCATGCCTTTCGTGGTGGCCGGTGGTTATATCGGTCTGCAACTGTTCAATCGCACCAGCGAGGCGGGGTTTCGCAAACTGTTGCTCGGCCTTTTCCTCATATCTGGTGTATTGCTGTTGCTTTAACAGGCTGTTGAAAAAGGCTCCGGTGGATGCCAGGCAAGGCGGAAAGCGGCGAAAAAGCGCAGTGTACATGGGAGTACATGAGCCCAGGTCGCTTGGACGCTTTGAGCCGCTTTCCAACACAGCATGGCGCCGCCCGAGACTTTTTCAACAGCCTGTTAAACGGAACTCATGCCTGACCACCGTGCCTCTAATCAACAAGAGGCACGGGTGATTCACTGCTACAGGACGTGTCGGCAAGGCCGACGTCCAGGAGATAGAGTCAATGACCATGAACATCGATCCGAAAGTCATCGAGGAGGCCGCACGGGAGCTGTACATCCGCGCCCTCAAGATACTGCCTCCCGACATCAAAGACGGTTTCAAGGACCTGAGCAGTCGTGAGACCTCCGACACCGGCAAGGCCGTGCTCGGCACCATGATCAAGAACATCACCGTGGCAGAGGACACCAACAATCTCCTGTGCCAGGACACCGGCGTGCCCATTTACAACGTGATCGTCGGCAGCGACATCCAGTTCGATGGCGCTGAACTCAAGGATGCCATTCGCCGGGGCTGTGAGCGGGCCACTACGGAACATCCCCTGCGTTCTTCCGTGGTGCATCCCATCAGCCGTAAGAACAACCACACCTCCACCGGTGTGCGCGTGCCGGTGATACATTTTGATTTCACCGACAAGCCCGACGAACTGCGCCTGGAGATGATCCCCAAGGGCAGTGGTTCTGAGAACAACTCCTGGCTGCGCATGTGCCTCCCCGCCGAGGGCATTGATGCGGTCAAGACCTTCGTCATCGACCGGGTCCTGGAGGCCGGTGGCAAGACCTGCCCGCCCACCATCGTGGGTGTGGGCGTGGGCGGCACCTCGGACCTGTGCATGCACTTGGCCAAGATGGCGGCCACCCGGCCCCTGGGCTCCCACTGCAGCGATCCCGAGGGTCGAAAACTGGAAGAGGAACTCTCCGCCGTGGTGAACAAGCTCGGCGTCGGTGCCCAGGGTCTGGGCGGTGACTCCACGGCGTTTGCCGTTCATGTCGAACTGGCCGCCACCCACATCACCATGAATCCCGTGGCCGTGAACATGCAATGTCATTCCGCGCGCCGCGCCTCCGCCACCATCACGCCCGAGGGCGTGAGCTACGGCTTCTGAGCAGGGGAGAACGCATATGGCACATCACGACATCACCACACCGGTCTCCGAGGAGACCATTCGCAGCTGGCGCGTGAACGACACGGTGACCCTGAACGCCGGGGATGAAAGCATTGTTCTGTGGATCGATTCCGAAGGAGCCGGGACCGTGGTTCTCAATGTTGGATCGGTGGCCCTCTCATGATGGAGATGATCCTTTCCTTTATCCTGGCATGGATCTGCAC